>JAJYHY010000348.1 GCA_021784555.1 bacterium | reverse complement strand
CCTGATAGACCCTGTATTTACTGTGAATGTTGAGGGATTACCTCACATCCTGCGGCGAGAACCCACCTCTTGATATTGTGCTCACTCCGCCTTCACGACCAAAGTTATTAATGCATGGACCCTTAGAGCCAGAACAGGCGGCCAGCCGGAAAGGAACCGGGATGAGGAATCCCGCTGAAGACGGCCGGCCACCTGAAGTGTGGGATTTATACCTGAAAGCGGTGTGGCGCGTAAAGGATTTTTGAAGCAAGGGCCAGCTTTTGGGCGAACTCAGGAAGCTCTACCCCTCGCCTACGGGACAATGCGCTCCCCAACCATGCGCCCCAGAAGACGGCCAGCCTCATCTTCCGGAACAAGACCTGCTACAACGGGATGTACCGGGAAAGCTCGGAGTCCTTGCCAACCGCGCCATCAACTGCAAGGCCACTGGCCGGGGCAACATCAAGGAGATCGTCGTGACGAACTACGAGCCATGAAAGAGAGTCGCAATACTTGTAGCGCGGGAGACTAGCCTGCCTCCTTCAAAGAAGCGGTTCGCCTGTCCCGCCTTCCACCGCCGCAACCGGTAGAGCGCCGCGAAGGTGAACTCAGGCGCCGCCCCGCCCTGGCCTCCCACTACTTCGCCCCCTCGCCGCACGTTGTCCATCATCCAGGCTGGCAGGCTCAAGTGGTACGGGTTGCGCTCCACTTCGCCCAGGTGAAAGGTCGTCGCGTTAATCATATCGGCCAGGTCCTCGATGCTGACCTCGACCATCAGGTTCGGATCGGACATCGCGCCCCAAAACTCGCTTTCGACCAGGTAACACTCAAAACCGGGTGGCATTTCCTTAAGGGCGTCCATCACCAGAAAATGCGTCCCGATATGCGTGCTGTTCCAATCCGCGTCATGGGGGCAAACCACAACGCGAGGGCGATGGGCTTGCAGAATGCTGACGATACTCCGAACGCACTCCGACCAATGGGCCGGGTCCTCTCGGCGGGTTTTCGGATTGATGCGCGCCAGCCCGGTTGGGGCGGTTTGCGCCAAACCAAATCCAAGATAACGACAAGCGTTGCGCAGTTCGCGCAACCGTCCGGCCTGCCGTTCCTTCTTGCTGCCCAGGGTCACCGCCACGTCGATGACGTTCATCCGCGCCTCGCGCATCAAACGCACGGCGATGGCGCCAACTATGCATTCATCGTCCGGATGGGGCGCAAAGAAAAGGGCTTTCGGGGCGTCCGGAGCAATTTCGGGACGGGGAGCGGGCGCGCTCCGGCCCAATGGCAGCGATTTGGCCTCTTGAACGAGGTTTGCGAAATCAGAGACGAATTGTGTGTAGCTGGTCATACAGTCTTGATTGCGGGCAGGCTGGCCGCCGCGACCGCCTGCCCATGCCGCTTTTCTTTTTCACTCGGAATATGGAAGGCGATTCTCCGGGCCAATCCGGGAAACTCCTTCCTTAATACCTCCCGCGCTCCGGAAAGGATGATGTCGCCTCCCGGCCCGGAGGTGACGCGGCCCAGGATGAGGACGTTCTCCAAATCGTAGAAGCCGGCAAAATGCGCAACGCCATAACCCAAATAGACCCCAATTGTCTGGTAGATTTTGCGCGCGCGAGCGTCGTCCCGCTCCATGAGGCGCTGAACCCGCTTCAACTTTTCCGCCAGCGGCAGACTCGGCTCCAGTTCAATGCCCGCAGGGGCCAGCAACCGCTCCACGCACTGTTGCGAAAAATACTGCACACCGCAGCCCCGATCCCCGGACCATTCGTCGATGGGCGCCTCCGGTCGATAATCCACCGGCACAAAGGCCAATTCGTTGAGCCAGGAGGTGATGTTTCCGGAGGCATTGACATAGCCCCCGGCCGTGCTGGTGCCCAGTGAGATGCCCAAAACCCGATTCCGGCCCAGTGACATCGAGCCGGCCAAGGCCGTGACCTCTCCGTCATTAACGACTTCAAAGGGGACGTAATTCCAGGCGGCCTTCACCTCCAGGAACAAGCCCTTGACCCGCTTTTCGAACACCTCCGAGGGCACCCCTCTAAACAGCGAGGCGACCTTCACCCGGTTGTTGACATACACCCCCGCCGCACTCCCGCCAATCGCATCCACCCGCGGCAAGTGCGCCGCGGCCTTCCTCAGCGAATCCATGATTCCATCGAAGTGGTACTGAGGGTCCGCTTGGAAATAGGGGTCCCACGTCGTCTCGTCGCTAAAGACCACCCGCCCCTCTATGACCGCCGCCACCTTTCGGTCGCTTCCCCCAAGATCGAACCCAAGGCGACAGCCATCCAGGTGCCGGCCCAGCGAGGCGCTCCGGTGCCGTTCCAGGGGCAGATCCTTGCTTGCGAGGACCTCGATTGGCCGATCGAACATGCGCTCGCCAACCAAATTGGAATCGAACCTCCCGATGGCAGTATCGCGATAATGGGCCGCCAATCCCTCCGCCAGTGCCTTCGGGCCATCAACGTAAATGCGGAATCCTCCTCGCGACCAGAGCAGGAACTTGACAATCCGCTCAATGTAAAAGAGGTTATCACCGGCCTGGGGATGGTCTGCCGGCAGCGCCTCCGTTACAAAATGAGAGACGTTGCCGTCGGTCTGTTCCAATGCCAGCGCCACCCGTTCGGGCCGGCCCGTCGCCCGGGCCCGTTCGCGAAAGGCGCGGTTGGCCAGCACCGCCGGACGAAACCCAGGGTCCAGGGCCGGCGCAACTCGCGGGATCACTCGAGGAAGCTCCTGATTAGCACGCATAAAACCGCCGTTGTTCTAAAGCAGCGCATCCCGGAGTCAAGCTCGCATTGCGGCTGCGCACGCGAGGGCCACCCAACCGGCGAATGCCAGACCGATTTTTCGTGCATGAGCATGATCTTCCGGTCCAGACTGGTGCGGGTCACCAGACTATGAAGCCGCTTTCTGAATGCCATCTCTATTGTTTTGTCGATACCTCCTATCTCCGAGGACGGTCTCCTGAGGGCGTGGCGCAAGAGCTTTGCGACGGGGGCGCGGACATAGTCCAGCTTAGAGCGAAGGACTGCGCTATAGACGAGGTCCGCCGCCTGGCTGAGGCCATTCTTCCAATAACACGGCGGGCGGAGGCCGGCCTGGTAATCAATGACCACTTTGGGCTTGCGCAGGAAATCGGAGCGGAGATTTGTCACCTGGGCCAGGAGGACTTTTTCGGCGCCGGCCACACTTCGGTTTCCGAAATCCGCGCGGCCAAAACCAAACCGCTGGTGGGCCTGAGCACGCATTCGCCTGAGCAGGCCCACCGGGCGCTGGCCGCCGGCGCGGATTACATCGCCATAGGCCCGGTTTATGCGACCGGCACCAAGCCGAACGCGCGGCCTGTCACGCTAGAGTATGTCCGCTGGGCCGCCGCAAATGTGAGAATCCCTTGGTTCGCCATCGGCGGGATCAACCTCCATAATCTCGATGCCGTTCTGGAGGCTGGCGCACGGCGAATCTGCGCCGTCTCCGCCATTCTCAATGCTCCGGACGCCTCCACCGCTTGCCGCAAATTCAAGGAACGGCTTCTGCGCTGCAGGGGATGAGCAAGGCTCGTCGGGCGTACCGGTGTAGAAGCCGTTCGTGCGGAACTAAGGCGCTTTGGAGGGCGCCTCAGAATGGCTGGGGAGGTAATCTTTTAGGAACTTGCGCAGGCGGGCAAATTCGTTCGTGGCTTGGCGGCAGAGTGCCTCGGCATCGACCAGCTTGCCGTCGCTGCCCTGCCGTTCCAATTTCCTGAGCAATGGAACCAGACAACGCATGCCGCAAGTGGCGCTGGCGCCGGCGCAACTGTGGGCCAGGCGTCTGACTTCCTGCACGGCGCCGGCTCGAACCGCGGTCTCCAGTTGTTCGAGCTGCCCGCTGGTTTGGCTCAGATAAAGGGAGACGAGCTCCTGTAGGTCCTCAATGCTCCCGTCGGCGAACTCCATCAGCCGTGTCATATCCACGGGCGCCTCGTCCGCGGCAGGCACGGGCTGCGGCCCCGGCGCTTTGGCGGGAGTTCGGGTGGCCTTGCTTTCACTTCCGCTGGCCATCGCCTTTGGCCCCCAACGCTCGATGATGTTGCGCATGTCCTCCAGGCGCACCGGTTTGGCAATGTAATCGTCCATGCCGGCGGCCAGGCACTGTTCGCGGTCGCCTTGCATGGCGCTGGCGGTCATGGCGACGATGATGGGCTGCTTGGAGGCCGAGGCCCCCGGCTCCGCCTTCTGGCGTCGGCGGATGGCCCGCGTAGCCTCCAGCCCGTTCAACTCCGGCATCATGAGGTCCATGAAGATAAGGTCATAAGGCTGCCGGTCGAAGGCGGCCAAGGCTTCAACGCCCGTCGCGGCCAGGTCGGGCTTGTAGCCCATCTGCGCCAGGAGTCTGAGCGCCACCTTCTGGTTGATGAGGTTGTCATCGCACAGCAGCACACGCAGGGGAAAGCGGGTGGCGAGTGTCGGGTCCAGCGTGACACGGACAGGGGCTTCTTTCCGGACCGGTTCAAGTCCGCAGAGGACTTGCCGGATAAGTTCGCGGAGTTGGCCGGGCTTGACCGGTTTGGACGTGGAACCAGCAATTCCCGCTACTTCGAAATCAGCGGGGCGGAGATGCCTGCCTACCGAGCTGAGAAGCAGGACCGGCACCAGCGGGCTTTGAGGCAACTGGCGGATGGCGCGCGCGAGCGCCAAGCCGTCCAGGCCCGGCATTTCGGCATCGACAATGGCCAACTCGAAGCCTTTGCCCACCCGCAGCCATTCCAGCGCCTCGGCCGGCTCTTGGGTGGTGGTGGCATCCATGCCCCAACCGGTCAGGAGCGAGCGCAAAATGCGGCAGCTCGTGGCGTTATCGTCCACAATCAGGACATGCCGTCCCGCCAGCTTGCACGGTGGCGCGGGAGCCGCCGGCTCGGACGGGGCGATGGCCGGCAGAGGCAGGGTGAAATGGAACGTTGAACCTTTGTGGGGCACGCTTTCCACCCACAACTTTCCTCCCATCAGTTCCACCAATCGCTTGCTGATCGCCAGCCCAAGGCCGGTGCCGCCGTATTGGCGGGTGGTTGAGGGATCGGCCTGGCTGAAAGATTGGAAGAGCCGTGCCAGCCGATCCACCGCGATTCCGATGCCGGTGTCCCTGACCGAAAAGCGCAAGGGCCACGGCTCGGAGAGGTTCGAACGCGGGTTGTGCGGCGCTTTGACCTCGAGCACCACTTCTCCGTTCGCCGTGAATTTGATGCCGTTGCTCACCAGGTTGGCCAGCACCTGGCGCAGCCGCGTGGCGTCGCCCTGAAACCGGTCGGGCACCGCGGCCTCGATGTAGCAGGCCAGCTCCAGCTTCTTTTCCTCCGCTTTGGGCGCGAGCAGGTCCAGCACCTCCTCCACGCAACGGCGCAGTTCGAAAGGCTGGCGCTCCAGCTCGATCTTGCCGGATTCGATCTTGGAGAAGTCGAGGATGTCGTTGATGATGGTTAGCAGCGATTCGCTGCTGGCGTGGACTGTCTCCACGTAACCGCGCTGCTCGTTGTTTAGCGGCGTCTCCAGCAACAGCCCCGCCATGGCGATAATGCCGTTCATGGGCGTGCGGATTTCGTGGCTCATATTTGCCAGAAACTCCGATTTGGCCCGCGCGGCAGCCTCGGTCCCAACTCGCGCGGCCAGCAACTCGCGGTTGGCCTGCGCCAACTGGTCCTGCAAATGCTTGTTGCGCAACACCGCGCAAAGCCGGGCCCGCAGTTCGGCCGCCTCAAAGGGCTTGGTGAGGTAATCCACCGCCCCCAACTCAAACCCACGCAGCTTATCCGAGGTGCTGTTCCAGGCCGTCAGCACGACCACCGGAACTGACTCGGTTTCCGGGCAGGCCTTCAATTGCCGGAGCAGCTCAAAGCCGTTCATGCCCGGTAATCCCAGATCGAGTAAAATCAGGTCAAAGCGTTGATTGCGAAGCGATTCAATGGCCAGCGGCGCGTCCGCGGCGCTGGCAAGCTGGATGTTATCGCCTTCCAGCAAGCCGCCCAGCAAGTCCGCCATGCGGGGATCATCTTCGACCAACAGCACGCGGGATGAGATCGAATTCATAGCATTGCGGTCGCGGTCATTGATTTCAGTATTGTTATCACAACAAGAGCTCAACGCGTTTATAGCATTTTGAGCGCCAACCTGCCGGCCAATCCCTGTCTCGCGCACCACCCGGCGCGCCCGAAGTATGGAAATTTCCCAGCTTCTTGGCAACTTCATTTGCTGCATTTCCGACTTGCGGGGCGCATCTCGGCTGGACCACCATGCCACAGAGGGGCGGAGCCGGTGCCGTAAGGCCTTGCGCTGTGGGTGCCGTCGCGATCTTAGATTTGCGATTTGGGGATGGCGGAGGGCGGAGGGGATGCATTCCTAACCTTCCGCAGCCTTCTGTAGCCTTCCATAGCCTTCCGTAGGTTTCCGTGAGTGTCCGCAGGTTTCCGAAGACCGCCTCTTTCAAGAGCGGTCGCAGGGGGGTGATGCGAGTTGTCACAATGTTCATGTGCATTTTGAGGGCCGCGGTTCCGGACCACGGTCTTCCAAGGAGGGGAAGGTGTTACGCGGAGACGGATTTCGCGTTATGGAAGTGGTTGGGAGGGAGGAAGTTGGAGAAAATGTAACCGTTACGCAAGTGTTACACTTTAGGTGACATTGGAGGAGGATGATGGGTGGAGCAAGGACGAGCGCAAGAGCGGGAGCAAGAACCTGAGCTTTACCCCAAACACCCGGCTGTCGCAAATTCACGGCCGCCCAGCGCGCGCGAGGCCCCGTCAGGGCCGGCATATTTTTGGTGCGCCGAGATGCCGTTCCTACGGAACTCGAAAAAGTTTGTGCTTGCGGGCTCTACAGAGATGCCGTTCCTACGGAACTGGAACATGTTTGCCGGCGCGGCCGGCTCATCTATCGGCCGCAAATTGGCGCCGTGCCCAACACGCTCCAACAATCTCATGGCCCGGCTGATTTGTTTAGCGCGATATTCTGCGGGGAAAGTTGAGGCGAGCCCGGCGGCCCAGTTTGAGCTCGCGCAAACCTCTTTGTACACCAAGAAAACTAAGGAAACGAAGAATTCTGTCGTGCGCCCGCGATTATGAACTCTCGGGCTTTCTGTTTGACTCCGTGCGCGGGGTGCGTCTAAATCGACCCGAACGACCGAGGCCAGGCAGCCGGATTGGGAGAATCGGTGTGAGCATTGGTTTATTGTTTGAAGCCGGGCCGCCGGCGGCTGCGCGGCAAGAATGCCCGCCCGGCGGAGGGGCCGGGAACTTCTGCTTGTCTGACGCCCCCCTGGTTGCTGGGAAGCCCGGCGGGAATGCGTGAATTTCACGCATAAAATGCGTGATTCTCACGCATTTCGGTGCCAAGCTCGCTGCCAGAACGTTGAAAGTGTGCTTGATTTAGGTTGTCTGGCACCTTGGCATGAGGGATGCTAATCGGTAATCGGAGCTTCCAATGCGAACGAACCGGAGCGGCTTTGCTTTGATCGAGTTGCTGGTGGTCATCGCCATCATTGCGCTTTTGGCCGCCATGCTGCTGCCAGCCCCGCACCGGGCCAAGGAGCCGGCCTGGACGGCGGTCTGCCAGAGCAACCTGCACCAGTGGCGTCTCGCCCTGCGCCTTTGCGTGGACGACCAGGGCGGCTATCCGGCCGACACCATCGAGGGTTACAACCTCCCCTGCGGCTGCCTGGAGGTGGGCCAGTGAACCCGCACTCAACCGCCCCGAAGACGAGCGGAGACGCGGCCGGCAGGCCGCAAGCCGCAAGCCGCGAGTCGCGGAACCGCAAAAGCCGACTCCCCCGCAAAGGGTCAAAGCGGAGCGATGCGCCAAGGCCCAACCCCGCCGGCCAGCGCCGGCGCTTTCCCTGGCCGGGGAATCAGCGAAGTTGCCTTGCGCCGGGCCGTGGCGCAGTTTGCCCTCACGGAACGCGAGGTGGAAATGCTTTGGGGCCTGCTCGACGGCGGCACGGAAACCGCCATCGCGTCCCACGCGGCTATCAGCGCCAACACGGAACACACCCACCGGCGGCACTTATTCGAGAAACTGGAGGTTCACACCGGCCCCGGCCTCGCGCTGCGTGTGTTCCGCGAGATGCTGGCCAAGGGAATTCCGCCTTGCCTCGGCCTCTCAGCGGGGTGCCCGGAGACTGGCTCGGCGGCGGTTCCCAAGCCCGACGGCCGGGAGAAGGAAAGCGGCGGCCAGGCCCCACCGCCCGGCGCCGCCATCCTCGGGGACGCCGCCCGGCGGCGGATCGCGGCCTCCTTGCGGCTGACGACGAGGGAGTTGGAGTTGGTGCGCGGCGTCTTCAATGAGCAAAAGCGGGACGCTATGGCGGCGGACATGGCCGTCTCCATCAGCACCATCAAGACCAAGATGCGCCACCTCTTCGCCAAACTGGGCGTCCGCAACCGGTCAGGGCTGATGGTGCGCGTCTTCGCCGAACTGTTCGCGCTGGGCATTCCGCCCTGGGCCAGCCAGCCGCCGGAATGCGGGCGGTGCCGCTCAGGGGTCGCGGACGCCTCCGTGGAGGGGGCCGGGAACGTGGCCTGAGACCATCACCAGTTTGGCTTAAGCCAAACTGGTGATAGGCAGCCCGCGTTAAAAGTGATAATATGACTTTTGGACACTTGGGGCGGGAATGGCAATGGCGGGGTGCCAGGGTGAAGGTCTGCGGCGGAGAGAGGCCGGCATTGAGCATTAACCATTAGGCATTGATCATTTGTCATTGGGAGCGGCGGCGGGGCGGCGACAGCATGCTTGGCGCCGTTGCCTGGGTGATGGACCAGGGCTGAGGGCTTGTGGCGGCGACGAGCCGGCGAGAGAAGTTGCGGAGAGTCGAGGCATGAAGATGAGAACGAGCGAGAATTCAGAGATGGCCGAGGCGGCCCGATGCCGGGCTATCGCGGCGGACGATGCCGAGGAGGCGGTGGCCGCTCTCGGCGCAGGAATGGCATGGCCTTTTGACGGGCATTGGAGCTGATTATGCTGGAACCCACGACAACGCGCGAATCTTACCGCCCGGCGAAGCCGAGCCAGAGGGGCTTCACGTTGATCGAGCTCCTGGTGGTCATCGCCATCATCGCGCTTTTGGCCGCCCTGCTCCTGCCCGCCCTATACCGCGCCAAGCAGTCGGCTTATGCCGCCGTTTGCCAGGGCAACCTGCATCAATGGGGCCTTGGGCTGCGCATGTACGTGGACGACCTTGGCGGCTACCCCGCCAACACTTTCGACGGTTACATGCCGAACTG
>JAJYHY010000347.1 GCA_021784555.1 bacterium | reverse complement strand
TCACTCCACCGCTCCAGGCTGAGTGTTGCCGCGAGTTTCACGGAGCCGGGCTGGGCGGCTGCAAAGGCGAGGCGCCGGGCGGCGGCACGGTCTGGAACCAGGGGCCGGCCCCGCCCCAGCGGTCAAGCTCCTGTCCGAGCCTCTCGACGGGAAGGCCCACCACGTTGGAATAAGACCCGGCGATGCTCTCGATGATCATATCTCCTTGCTCTTGAACGGCATACGCCCCGGCCTTGTCGAGGGGATCGACTTTGTTGAGGTAACGCCGGATGGCCACCGCGTCCATGGGGCGGAATTTGACCTGGGTCGTGTCCGCGAAGATTCTTTGAGAGTGCGGCCGCAGGCACAGGAGGCAAACCGCCGTGATGACAGCGTGCGCGCGCCCCTGGAGCCATTCGAGCATCTGGTAGGCCTCCTCGAGGCTGGCGGGTTTGCCCAGTATCCGGGAGTCAATACAAACCAGCGTGTCCGCCCCCAAGACGAGCGATTGCGGACGTTTCTTCGCAATGGAGCGGGCCTTGCGATAGGCGTTGATCTGAGCTAGTTCCTGCGCCGTCAACTGGTCATGATGGATTTCGGGGATGGAACTGGGGATGGCTTTGAAATCAATCCCCATTTCGCGGAGCAACTGCGCTCGCCGAGGTGAAGCGGAGGCCAGAACCAGGGGCGGCAAGCTTTTCGATAGATCTCGCATATTACAATATAGGCCCAGAAAGGCTCGAGTCGAGGCGTGGGCGCTCAGCCGTTCCTTACGAACAGCTTGCCCGGTAGTTGCCGAATTACGCGCTTCATTTCCAAGCTCAGCAGGGCCACGGAGACCGCCGAGGCTGGCAGGCCGCTTTTGCGGATGACTTCGTCGATGCTAATCTCTTCATTGCCCAGGGTATCATAAGCCTTTTGTTCGTTTTCGGAGAGTTCGAGGGCGGGCAAGACGCCGGTCTGGGCGGGCGACGGGGGTCGGTTGGTCTGGGGGAAAAGGTATTCGAACTCGCTGAGGATGTCTTCGGCATCTTCGCAGAGTTTAGCGCCCTTTTTGATGAGGTCGTGACAGCCTTTGCTTCGGGGAGAATCGATGCGCCCGGGAACGGCAAAGACCTGGCGGCCATATTCATTGGCGTAGTTGGCGGTGATGAGCGCGCCGCTGGTGAGGTTGGCCTCGACGACCACGGTGCCGAGGGTCATGCCGGCGACAATACGGTTGCGAATGGGGAAGGACTGCTTGTCCCCAGGCCGGTTGAACGGAAACTGGGTGATGAGCGCGCCGGTCTCGGCAATCTGTTCGAAGAGACGCGCATTTTCGGGCGGGGTCACATAATTGATTCCGGTGCCCAAAACGGCGACAGTTCGGCCCTTGGCGCTGAGGGCGCCTTGGTGAGCGGCGGAATCGATGCCGCGCGCGCCGCCGCTGACGACCGTGACGCCCAGGTAGGCCAATTGATAGGCCAGCTTGCGCGCGGACTCCATCCCATAATGCGTCGTGAGCCTGGAACCGACCATGGCCACGGAATTCTTGTCCTTGGCCAGCAGGGATCCCTTGACGTAGAGGACAATGGGTGGGTCGTAGATCTGGCGGAGGAGTTCGGGGTATTCGGCATCGGCCTGCGTCACAATGCGGCAGCCCGACTCCTCAATGCGCTTCAGTTCCGCGTCGAGTTGGACCGTCTTCTCCCAGTTGGCTAACGACTCGGCGGTATCCTCGCCAATACTCTTTACCTGAAGCAACTGGCGTTTGGAAGCGCCGAGAATGGCGGCGGGGTCGCCGAAATGCTCCAGGAGTTGCCGCACCCGGACAGGGCCGACGTTGCCAATGAGATTCAGCGCCACCATGGCTTCGCGAGACTCCATGGCAGGATGGATAGCGGTTTGGAGGCAGCATGGCAAGCAAGAGTCCTTTAACTGGGAACGGATTTGTGCTTTACCGGCAGACCCATGAAATCGATGCTGTAGATATATGAGCGAGCACGCCGCCCCCAATCAGCGTTGGACAATGAAGAGATTATTCTTGCTCGACGGCATGGCCCTGGTTTACCGGGCGCATTTCGCCTTTATTAGCCGGCCAATCTTTACCTCGAAGGGGGTGAACACGTCGGCCTTGTACGGCTTCACTCAAACGTTGCTGGACATACTCAAGAACCAGCAGCCGACCCATATCGCCGTCGCGTTCGACACCGAGGCTCCTACGCACCGGCACAAGGAATTCGCGGATTACAAGGCCACGCGCCAGGTCATGCCTGAAGACCTGAGCCGGGCCCTGCCCCATGTACGCCGCATGATTCAGGCCTTCAACATCGCCGTCATTACCTGCGACGGATTCGAGGCCGACGACATTATCGGCACGTTGGTTCGGCGCTCGCAGAAGGAGGGCTTTGAGTCCTACATGGTGACGCCAGACAAGGATTTTGGCCAATTGGTCGATGCGAACACGTTCATCTACAAACCTTCACGTATGGGCGAAGGCGTGGAGATTCTAGGCGTGCCGGAAGTTCGGCGCCGCTGGGGCGTCGAGCGCCCTGAGCAGGTCGTTGATATCCTTGCGCTGATGGGCGATTCCTCCGACAATATCCCCGGTGTGCCGGGTATTGGCGAGAAGACCGCTATCAAGCTCATCGCGCAATACGGCAGCGTGGACAACCTCCTGGCCCACGCCCAAGAGCTCACGGGCCGGGCTAAATCGGCGCTCTCGGCCGGACGCGACCAGGCCTTGGCCTCCAAACGCCTGGCCACGATCCTTTGCGAGGCACCCTGCCAGATCGACCTCGAATCCCTCAAGTTGCAGCCGGCCGACGAGCCCCGGCTCAGGGAACTGCTCATCGAGTTTGAATTCAACTCCATTGGCCGCCGCCTTTTCGGTGAGGATTTCAAAGCCGGGCGCGGCTTTGCCCCTCCCGCCTCGCCGGCTGAGGCGCCAGGACCCCGGCAAACCCAAGAGACCCAAGAACTGCCTTTGCACGACAAGTCGTCACCGTCCGCCCCGGCTACCGCGCCGCAGGTAACCGCCGGCCTCAAGACCCTCGCGGCTGTGCCGCACGAATACCACGTTGTTGCTTCTGATGCGGAGCGTGCTGCCTTGCTCCGGTTGCTCCAGAAACAGGTCCTCTTCGGTTTTCACGCCGACGCCACCGGCGCGGATTACAAGGAGGCTCTCCTGCTTGGACTGGCCTTTTCGTTCAAAGCTCATTCCGGTTATTACTTGCCTTTGCCGGCCGGACCCGCCGAAGCCGCGCGCGTCCTCGAGGAATTCCGGCCCGTCTTTGAATCCAATGACATCCAGAAGGTTGGGCACGACCTGAAGCATGATTCGAGCCTTCTGAGGCAGCGCGGACTCGAGGTTCGCGGCAAGCTTTTCGATACAATGATCGCCCACAGCCTGGTCGAGCCCGACATGCGGCACAGCTTGGGTTTTTTGGCCGAGGCCTATTTGGGTTATACACCGCTTCTGGAGGGTCGGGGTCAGTCCTCACTTTTTCCCGCGGTAATGGAAGGCGAAGTGGCAGAAAAAGGTGCAGGACTGACCCCGACGCCGGAGGCCCACGACATGGAGGGTCGGGGTCAGTCCTCACTTTTTCCCGCGGTGATGGGAAGCGAAGTGGCGGAAAAAGGTGCAGGACTGACCCCGACGCCGGGCGACCCGGAGATAAGCCGCGCAATGGAGAGCGCCGATCTCGCCCTCCAACTGCGGGCCGCGCTTGACCCGCTCCTTAAAGAGAAGGCGCAGGAACGGGTCTTTTTCGAAATCGAGTCGCCGCTCATCCCGGTGCTTGTCTCGATGGAATATGAAGGAATCAGGGTTGATGCCGCGGCGTTGGCCGAGTTCGGCCGGCAACTGGCCAAAGAGATGTCCGAATCGGAGAAGGCTATCTCCCGGCTGGCCGGCACAACCTTCAACCTGAACTCGCCCCGCCAACTTGGCCAAATCCTTTTTGATGTGTTGAAGATCTGCGAGGCGCCAAAAAAGACCAAGACCGGCCAATACGCCACCGACGAACAAACCTTGTTGGCGCTGGCGTCCGACCACGAGATCGTCCAGCGCCTCCTCGAATATCGAACGGCGGCCAAACTCAAGTCCACCTACGCCGACGCCTTGCCCACCGCCGTTTGGGCTAAGACCGGCCGCATTCACACCACCTTCAACCAGGTTGCCACCGCCACCGGACGGCTCAATTCCCAAAATCCGAACTTGCAGAACATCCCCATCCGTACCGAGCGCGGGCAGGAAATCCGGCGGGCGTTTGTCCCGCGAGACCAGTACCACCTGCTGCTCTCGGCCGATTACTCGCAAATCGAGTTGCGCATCATCGCGGCCCTGAGCCATGAAGCGAGCCTGCTGGAGGCCTTCACTGCCGGCCTGGATGTCCACACGGCCACCGCAGCGCGGGTCTATGGAGTCTCGCTCGAAGCGGTGTCCTCCGAGATGAGGCGCAAGGCCAAGATGGTCAATTACGGCATCGCCTACGGCATCTCCGCCTTCGGCCTGGCGCAACGGCTCGGCATCCCTCGAAAGGAGGCGGGTGACATCATCGACCAATACTTCCGCCAGTTTCCCGGCATCCGCAAATACATGGACGATACCATCGCGTTCGCGCGGAAGCATGGCTACGTTGAGACCGTCAGCGGACGCCGCCGATACATCCGCGATATCCGTTCGGCGAACAACACCGTCCGGGCCGGGGCCGAGCGCAACGCCATCAACGCCCCCATCCAAGGCACCGCGGCGGATATGATCAAGATCGCGATGGGCAACATCCATCGCGAGCTGATGCAGCGCGGTCTCCGGACGCGCATGCTCCTCCAGGTCCATGATGAATTGGTGTTTGATCTCTTCCGCTCCGAGGAAGCCGAGATTCGCCACCTGGTCGAAGATAAAATGCAAACCGCCCTCCCCCTCGACGTTCCAATCGTGGTGGAGATGGGAACCGGCGAGAACTGGCTGGCAGCGCATTAACTAGCGCAATGATACCAGCGCCAAGATCAAGTACGCACTGAGCAATGCCCCCGCGCAAACCTCAATGCTCGAACTGGTGCGGGTCAGCGGCGCGCGCTGGCCCATTGAGCGCTGTTTCCAGGAAGACAAATCCGAGCTCGGACTGGATCACTACGAGCACCGCTCCCGGCCCGGCTGGCATCGGCATAGGCGTCTGGTGTTCCTGGCCCAACTCTTCCTGGTCCGCCTGCGACTTAAGTTTAAAAGAAGGCTCCTGCGCTGACGCTCTCCCAGGCGCGAGTGCTCATCGAGACCAATTTTCCAAGCCCCAAGCAGCGCCCCAGCCACGTTCGGATCCTGCTGAACCACCACGCCCGACGCAACTACCAGGCTTACCTCTTGCACCGCAAGCGCAGGATGAAAAACCTTAAAACGTGGAAATCACTCAAAGTGTCGCTGTAGTGGCGGCTGTGAAAATAGCAGACTCTGTTGTTTTCAGAAAGGCACAAAACCGAAAATAACCTTTGCCACCTATTATCGTGACCGCAGAGGACGTTCAACGAAAAGCGCCCTGACCACCAGCACCACTCCAAACACGATAAACGGGATGCTCAGCCATTGCCCGACCTTTAGCGGAAAGCTATGTCCATAATCGGCTTGGTGCTGTTTCACGAATTCAACCAGGAAGCGCAGCGTAAACACCGTGACACAAAACAGGCCGAGCATGAGGCCGCGCGGCGCCTTGACCCCCCGGCGCCGATAAACCAGCAGCAGAGAGAAAAAGATGAGCAGGTACCCAATGGATTCGTAGAGCTGGGCCGGGTGCCGCGGCACCATATCCACCCTGGCGAAGATAAAGGCCCAAGGCACCTTGGCCGGATGTCCGAGAATCTCGGAATTGAACAGGTTGCCCATCCGAATCAGGCACCCTCCCAGCGCCGTTGGCAGGGCGACCTTGTCCAGGACCCAGAGGTAGGGCTGGTCCGGGCGGCGGCGCGAGTAGAAATAGAGGGCTATCAGGATGCCGGCGGCGCCGCCGTGGCTAGCCAAACCGCCTTTCCAGATTTCGAGAATTTCCACCGGATGATGCAGGAAGTAGCCGGGTTGATAAAAGAGGACATGGCCCAGCCGCGCCCCGATGACGGTGCCAACCATCATATAGATGAGCAGGGAATCGAGGTCCTTCAGGTCCTTGTTCTCCCGGCGGAACTCCCAACTCACGATGAGGTAACCGAAAACAAAGGCGAGGGCAAAAAGGATGCCATACCATCGGACCGTCAGGGGCCCGAGGTGGAACGCTTCGGGCCGGACGTTCCAATAGATGTAAGACAGGCTGCTAGTCAACGCTGGAAGCCGCTTCGGTGGGTGGCGTGTTGGTCGTGGTCGGGGCAGGCACAGAGTTGGTGGCAGCGGGCGCGGAGTTGGTGGGAGCCGGAGGGAGGGGGATGCGCAGTTTGGTCGCCAGCACGGCGCGGGGCAGGGGTTGGAGGCCATGCACCGGGTCGAGGAGACGGTCCCGAATCGACTGGTCGATATCGGCGAAGGGGGGCAAGCTAATCGCCGCCAGGCGTGACTTGGGGACCTTCGACTGGTAGGTTCGATAGATCTCGATGGCGAGGTTCCTGCGGCCCAGGTATTCCTGGTCCTGATCCAGGATTAGGCCCATGTAGGCCCGGGTGAGCAGGCCCTCGATAATCGCCTCGATACGTTTGCGGTCAGTTTCCCTGACGTCCTCCTGTACCCGGGCAATCGCGTATTGTTCGAGAGTAACCTTGCTGGGCAAGGTGTCAGGCCGCCCGTCCAGCACGCCGTGATTTGGGAACTTGGTCCCCAAGTATTTGTACCAGTGCGCCGCCTCTTGCAGGCGATCGTCCGCGTAGAGAAAATAGACGGCATCGCGGAGGAAATTCCGTTCGGCCTGAAGGATGTTGGTGCGGTCGTTCTTGTCTTCCTTGGCGGCTTGCTCGTAGGCGTCTTTGGCCTTGCCCACAATGTCGAGGTTGGGGCCGAATTCGAACCGCTTGGCGAAGGGGTTGGCAATCAGGCGTCCGCGGCGGAAGCTCTGTTGCAAGCACTGGTAAATGACACGGTGGAGGGTGATGAGGTCCTTCTTCTTAATCTTAGTGGGGTGTTCCTTGGCCCATCTGAGGCCCAGCGAGGCCCAGTAGATGGCGCTGGCTTCGGGCAACCGCCACTCCAGCGGGCCGTATTTCTCATCGACTTTTTTCATGAAGACCGGGTCCATCTTGTAGGTGTCGCGCAGGAGCTTGGCCCGCCGCTTCTCGTCGGGGGTCTTGGGATTAATCAGTTCGTCGAGATTGGGTGTCTTCTTGCCAAAGACCTGCGCCATGTCATCGGCCCATCTTTGCTTATAGAGCATGTTGGCATCGTCCAGGTTCTCGCCGAGCTTATGCTGGAAAATCCAGGCTAATTGCTGGTACATGAGGAGGTTGTTGGGGTTGTACTTCAGTCCTTCATCGCGCAAAAGGCTAATGCCGGCTTGGACCCAGCGCCACCGATCTTCGTAGTTGTTGAACTTGACCGAAATGTTGTAGGCCATGTTCCAGGCCTGCTCCAGCCAGACCTGGACAAAATGCGGCTCCAGGTCCGTTATCCAGCGGGACAATTGCATCATCTCGAAATACTTGTCCGCATCCTGCAGGCGGATGGCGCGGATCCAGAGGATATTCGAGATCAGGCCGCGGAATCCTCCCAGGGCGACGGTGGTAAAGGCCAGCAAGGGCGGGGCATTTTCCAGGGCGGCGACTCGAGTGAAACCGAGCTTATCCCGCTCGTGATTGAGGGAGATCTGGAGGCGGGAGGAGCCGAAGAGCAGGAGGGCAGCCAGGAGGAGCAGGCTAGTTGTCTTGACCTTGCTGTTCATTGATTCCCCTGTGCGGTCGCCAGCTCACGCCGGTTGAAGATGAAAATGCCAATCAGCCCCAGCGACCCGCCCAGCAGCACCACAATTTGGCCGAATGCCAGCCCAAGTTCCCCCCAGGAAATGGCGCGTCCGGTGCTGAGGGAATCGATGGGCGAAAAATTCTCGGCGAGGTGGATGACCGTGAGGGCCAGGCGGAAGGCGGGGATGATCACTATGTCCAGAGGCGAGTAGCCATGGCCGAGTTGCGCGTTATAGGGCGCCACCGACCCCTCCTTGACGGCGTAGGCCATGGTGTTGCTGCACAGCACCATTGTCAGCAGGCCCAGCGAGACAAACGCCGCCACCGGGAATGAAAGGAAGGTCGAGGCGGTCAGACCTATGGCCCCGAACAGGGCCATCCAGCAGAAGATGATGCCCAAGCCGCGGATGAAGTTCATGGTGAAGCCGCCTTGCGGATAAAGCACTTCCATGTCCTCACCAAGGGGAAAGAGCAGGGTGACATTGTTGAGGTTGACGAAGCTGATGGTGAGCACGCCGTTCTTGTCGAACAAGTCCGGCGGGATCTTGAACTCATGAAACGTATGCGGAGACAAGCTCATCGGTTTGCTCTGCCAGAGTGTGGTGTGGCCAGGCACGCCCACCTGCCACAGCCCGAGGAAGGTGCGGGAGTCGTAGTATGTCGAGGAGTTGAATCTGATGCGCAGGGAGAGAGGCTTGTTGTGGAGCTCATTTTTGGCGGCGCCCAGGTGGATGCTCCAGGTGCGTGCGTAGCCGGGCGGCACGTCCTCATACCTCGCTTTGACCTGTTCGAGGAGCGTTTTGCGCAGCGCGTCGATGTCCACCGGGGTATTGGGGTTGGCGGCGAGGCGCTGACGCAATTCCTCGTCGGTCTGGCTCTGAATCTGGCTGTCGAGACTGGCTTCCTTGGCCGAGCCGCGGGCGACGAGCACCTGGGTGCGCAAGACGGTCTGCTCGGCTGGGGGCAGATGAGCGGCCCTCCATTCCAGCAAGGCATACACCCCGCCGCCCGAGATGGCCAGCAGGGCGGCATTCAGGGACATGATGCCCAGCCATTTGCCCAGCCATATCTGCCAGCGAGCAACGGGTTTGACCGCCACCACCTGCATTTGGCATTCCTCGATGTCGCGGGCCAGGGTGCCGCACGAGAGCCAAAGCGTCGAGAGCCCCAACAGGGCGGTAATAAGCGTCAGGGTATAAGTGAGCAGGATCTGGGTAAAACCGCGCGCGGTGCCGTCGTCTTTGAGCAGGAGGGGCAGCCCGACAACCGAGGCGAGCAGGAGGACCGCCACCACCAGAAAGAGGCGGAAACGAAAGGCGGCTTTCCAGGTAAGCCCCGCGATGGCCAGGATACGTTGCATTACGACTTGAACCCGAGATTCACGGTCTTCGATGACAGGAGCGCGGACGCCCTCGTCCGCGACCGGGCCTTTCTGGAGACGCGGACGAG
>JAJYHY010000346.1 GCA_021784555.1 bacterium | reverse complement strand
CGAGCGTCAACTATGTTGTCGTTCTGGCCGTAGCCAAAAGCAAGGCGAATTTATGAGAGAAGCAGTGGAAAGGTCAAGGCAGAACAACGCTGTCCACGCCGAGGGCGGTCGCAGTCGAGGCGGGCTCGTGCCCAATTCCAAGCCCGAGCTCGTGATTCTGTTTCCCCCAGCCCGGGGGCCTGGGGCGGTCAAGAAGTTCCACGAGGCCGAAGACCGCAACATTTATCAGAACCGGCCCGACGCGGTCACGTGGCGGTATCACCGGTTTCTGCTTCGCTCGCTGATTGGCCGAGGCGAACACTTGGCCTTGCAACTTCTGTCGCTGTCCACGACCGACGCCGAGAAAGCCAAACAGTTGGAGTTCGTGGACTCGTTTCTCACGGACCTGCGTCTGACCGTGGAGAGGTGGCACAAAGTGGCGCCGCACTCAGGCCGGCAAATAAAACTGCCCAGGCCTGCACAGTGTACAGGCCGGGAAGGGGCAGGGCAGGGGAGGACCCACAACGCCCCCCACGCTTCCCTTTCGCCGGAAGGGGCCGACCTTTGTGACATCGGCCTCGTGCGGACAGCTTATACCTCGTTGCCGGCCTTTGTGCTTCGGAAAGTGACGAGCATTCGCGCATCGAGGACCTCGAACGCCACGTTTTGATACTTGCGCGAGAGCGTGGATTTCTGCCAATTCTCTCAGCCGGCTTCGAATCCGCCGCTTCTCGGCCCCCATCAACTTGCGCCATTTGACTTCCGTCACGACCAGGCGCCCCGGCTCTTCCAGCCGCAGAAAATCAAATTCCAGACCACGTTCCCAATAGCGGGCCGCCTCCGCGCGCACGGCATCCCCTTCCGCCAAGCCGGTGAAAGCGCCCCGACAGGGATGCGTGGAGCCGATGAGCAGGATGTCGCCTGACGGAGGCGGCGCCAGGAGATTGATTTGCAGTCGGCAAGAGCCGACACCATTGCCTTTCCCATCGGGAACGGGAAAATTTACGCGACCTTCGGCTTTGCCCCAGGTGAAGATGGGCGTCACCCCGCGGGCGTCCAGGTCGAAAACCAGTTCGGCGGCGCTGGGCGGCGGTTCCTTTTCCAGGTTCAGGTAAGTTGTACACGCCAATGTGCAAACCGTCCTCCACGAAAATGCCGGATGCTTCGGAACCGACAACCCGCAACGTGGACCTGCAGCCGGCGGAGACGCCCAGCTCGATGTCCTTGGTGACTACGCTGCCGCCCCGGATTTCCACCGCGCCCCGGCCTCGCTGGCCCGGTCCCCCTCCGCCGGAAAGAAAGAACGTGCCGGCGAACACGTGGCCGGACTTCAGCACAAATCGCCCATCCGACCCGCTGTACTCGCCAACGTCGATGGTTCCAATCACCGTCAGCGAGGGCCCGTCCACAACGAGAGAGGCTAGGCTGCCCCCGCCCTCGGCCACACCCAGGTGACTTATCAGGACGTCGGTGTGCGCCAACGTCACACGGCTGAGTTTCGCTGCCGTACCGTGGATGGCCACGTCGCACGTTGTAAACGGAAGCGCTCCGCCCCAGTTGGCAGGATTGCTCCAAATGCCGTCGCCACCAATCCAGGTGAACGTCGTCCCGGCCCACAGTGCCGTTCCCGCAAGCATCACGGCAAGCCCGATTAGCGCCTGACAGGCCCACCGCCTTTCAGCGCGTGGCCACACGCAGTTTTGTGATAGCGTTACACTCATTAGGGCTCGGACGATGCCTCTTTTTCGGCGGGTGTGTCGAACCCAAACACCACCTCGCTCATCACGCTCCAGTGGGCGCGCCATCGGTTCTTGGGACCACCAAGGAATGGATAAACTCCGGTCCGGGCCTTTGGGGAATCTCATCCAAAGCCGGCGAGTCGTGGGAAACTAATTAAATATAACAAACATTGTGCGAAATATATGGCCGTCCCTTGTGAAAACCGCCAATGACCCGCAGCCGGGTCTTGACCGCCTTGGTTTTACCTGCCTGCGGATAGGTCTGGTGGCCATTTCAGAATCGGACGTACGACTGTCGTTGACGCGCATGGCGTGCCGGCTCCGGGGCTGCCCCTGCAAGGTCGGAACGGACCTTTTGCCGTCACAGAAGACAACGAATGTAACGAAGCGGCGCTTTGCTCATGGCGTCCAAAGTTCAAGGCTATGTGAAAAAGGATTGATCTCAACGGCGTCCCATGGCATGAAATAAGGAAACTAGGCAAGATTCTCGCGTGTGGCTAAAGAAGAACCAATTGAGCTGACCGGGTCGGTGACCCAGGTTTTGCCGGGCACGATGTTCCGTGTGGCACTGCCAAACGGACACGAGGTCCTCGCGCACATCTCGGGCAAGATGCGCAAGAATTTCATCCGAATTAGCGTCGGCGACAAGGTCAACGTCGAGATGTCTCCCTACGACCTGGGAAAGGCGCGAATTACGTTTCGGCATAGCTGAACTTCGTGATTTGCGATTTGCGATTGGGGAGAAGCGCGCGATGTGCCGGAAATATCACTGCGCTCACGCTCATGGCCACCTGAAGCGAGCCGTACGTCTCGGCGGGCTGCGGGAATATCTTCGCGATTTTTGATTTGCGATTGGCGATTGGAAACAAGCGCGGACCGCCGAATGTCACCGCATTCCTGCCGGGAGTTTGAAGTTCCGGACACCCCCTCCAAACACTGCGGGAATGCTCACCACCATCATCCACCATCCGCCATCCATCCATCCCGGATCGGGCCCTCAGTTTGGCCTGAGTTTGAGGAGGAGGTCTTTGCTTTGGACGGTGTCACTGAGTTGGACGAGGACTTCCTCCACCACGCCGTCGATGGGCGCGGAGACGGTCATTTGCATTTTCATGGCTTCCATCATGAGGAGTTTATCGCCTTTGGCGACCTTGGCGCCGACGCTCACGGCGATGCTGGCGATCAGGCCGGGAATGGGCGCCGGGACGTGGCGCGGGTCGGTGAGATCGGCTTTGGGCCGGTGTTTGACCTTGGTGGCGAGGCTCTTGTCGGCGATCAGCGTTTCGCGGGTCATGCCGTTTAGTTCAAAGGTGACGGTGCGGTAGCCGTCTTTTTCTGGCTCGCCGACGGTGATGAGCCGGATGATGAGGGTCTTTCCAGGCTCGATATCGACGCTAATCTCCTCTCGCGGGAGCAAGCCGTAGAAGAAGGCCGATGAAGGCAGCACGCTGACATCGCTGAAGTCCTCCAGATGTTTGTGGTAGGCGGCGAAGACCTCGGGATACATGAGGTGGGAATAGAGGTCATCGTCGGTGACATCGCGCCTGACTTTGGCGGCGAGGTCGGCGCGGAGCTTTTGGAGGTTGGCCGGTTTCTGGCGGTCCTCTTTGGCCGGGCTGCCATTGATGGCGGCTTGGTAGCGGCCTTTGGCCGCGATGAATTCTTTCTCGCCCAGGATGACCCGCCACACCGGCTCCGGCCAGCCGCCCAGGGGCCAGCCAAGGCCGCCCTTGAACATGTCAATGACACTTTCTGGAAAGGGAGTCGTCCCCGGTTCGAGGTTCAGCACGTCCTTGGGCTGGATACCATGGCTGAAGAGGAACAGGGCCATATCGCCAACCACTTTGGAGGAAGGGGTGACCTTGATGATATCGCCGAAAAGGGCGTTGACCTCGGCATAGAGCCGGGCGATTTCCGGCCAGCGATGCGAGACCCCCATGCTGGCCGCCTGTTCCCTGAGATTGGTGTACTGGCCGCCGGGCATCTCGTGGAGGTACACCTCGGCGGTGCCGGTCTTGGGGGCGAGATCAAAGGGCTTGTAAAAGCCGCGCACTTTCTCCCAGTAATCGGAGAACTCGTTGAGTGTGGACAGATCGAGCCGGGTATCGCGGGGGGTGTGCTGCAGGGCGGCGACAACCGAGTTGAGGTTGGGCTGGCTGGTACTGCCAGACATGGAGGAGAAGGCGAGGTCCACCACGTCGGCTCCGGCCTCGCTGGCCTGCAGGACGCTGGCGGAGGCAACGCCGCTGGTGTCGTGCGTATGGAAATGTATTGGCAAACCGAGATCCTCCTTCAAGACTTTCACCAGTTTGCGAGCGGCGGGCGGGCGGCACAGACCGGCCATGTCCTTGATGGCCAGGACATGCGCCCCCATTCGCTTCAATTCCCGGGCGAGCTTGACATAGTATTGGAGGGGGTATTTGTCGCGCTGCTCCGACAGAATGTCCCCCGTGTAACATAGGGCTGCTTCGCAGATGGCGTGGGTGTTGCGAACCGCTTCCATGGCGGCGCGCAGGTTCGGGAGGTAATTGAGCGAGTCAAAGATGCGAAAAATGTCGATGCCGCACTGGGCGGCGTGCTGGACGAACCCTGCGACGACGTTGGCCGGGTAATTGGAATAGCCGACGGCGTTGGAGCCGCGCAGGAGCATTTGGAAGCAGATATTGGGAATAGCGGCGCGGAGCTTGCGGAGCCGTTCCCAGGGGCTCTCGCGCAGAAACCGCATGGCGCTGTCGAAGGTGGCGCCGCCCCACATTTCGAGCGAGAAGAGGCCGCGATCACAATCGCCGAGTTTGTGGGCGAGCGGCGCGGCGCAGGCAAGCATGTCATAGGTCCGCATCCGGGTGGCCAGAAGCGACTGGTGGGCGTCGCGGAAGGTGGTATCGGTGATGAGGAGGCGCTTTTGCCTGAGAGTCCATTGGGCGAATCGTTCGGGGCCGAGTTCCAGGAGCAGGTTGCGAGTGCCGCGCGGGATGGGGGCTTGATGGTCATAGTGGGGAATGGGAGCCGCATCGAAGGGCCGGGCCGGTTTGAAGTTCTTGGCCTGGGGATTCCCATTGACGATCAGGGTGCCGAGGTAATTGAGCAACTTGGTAGCCCGGTCGCGGCGGGGCGTGAAGGCGTAAAGCTCGGAGGCAATGTCCGCCAGCGTGGTGGTGGCCTGGCCCGAGGCGAAGGCGGGATGGTTGATGACGTTTTCGAGGAACGGGATGTTCGTTTTCAACCCCCGGATGCGAAATTCCCGCAGTGCGCGATCCATACGGTGCCGGGCGAGGTCCCAGGTGTGCGCGGAGGCGACAACCTTGACCAGCAGCGAATCGTAGAACGGGGTGATGACCGCGCCGGAGTAGCCCATGCCGCCGTCCAGGCGAATGCCGAACCCGCCGGTGGACCGGTAAGCGAGGATGCGTCCGTAATCGGGGATGAATTTGTTTTCCGGGTCTTCGGTGGTCAAGCGGCATTGGATGGCGTAGCCGTTGCGGGCCACCTGCTCCTGGCGCGGCATTCCCACCTCCGGCCCGTACAACGGATGGCCCTGGGCAATGAGGATCTGGGCGCGTACCAGGTCCAGGCCGGTGATGACCTCGGTGACCGTGTGCTCCACCTGGATGCGCGGGTTCATCTCCATGAAGAACCATTCATGGCGGTCAAGGTCGTAAAGAAACTCAACCGTCCCGGCGTTGTCATACCGAATCTCGCGCGCAATGCGAACCGCCGCCTGGCAAAGCTCCGCAATGACCTCTTGCGGCAGCCCATAGCTGGGGGCCACTTCCACCACCTTCTGGTGCCGGCGCTGCACCGAGCAATCCCGCTCGTGCAAATGGATGACGTTGCCATGCTGATCTCCGAGAACCTGCACCTCGATGTGCTTGGCGCGAGGGATATACTTCTCCAGGAACACAGCCGGATTGCCGAAGGCGCGCTCCGCCTCGGCGCGGGCCTCGTCGAGCAGCCGTGCCAAGTCCGCCGGCTTTGAAACCACGCGCATCCCCCGCCCTCCCCCGCCGAAGGCCGCTTTAATGATAAGGGGGAAACCGATTTTGCGGGCCAATGTCAAGGCTTCCTGACGCCGCGTCACCGGCTCCGGCGTTCCGGGCACGACCGGCACATTGATGCGCTGGGCCAAAGACCGAGCGGCCGTCTTGTCGCCCATCAGTTCCAGCAAGTCCGGTCTCGGCCCGACAAACACAATCCCCGCCTTGGCGCAGGCGCGGGCGAACCGCGCGTTTTCGCTCAGAAATCCGTAGCCGGGGTGGATGGCCTCGACGCCCTTCTCGCGGGCCAGCGTGATGATGGCTTCGATGTCCAGATAAGCGGCGACTGGACCTTTGCCAACCCCCACCAGGTAGGCCTCGTCGGCCTTGAACCGATGGATGCTGAAGCGGTCCTCCTGGGCGTAAATGGCGACGGTGTGCAGGCCCAGGTCAGTGGCCGCGCGAAAGATGCGGATGGCAATCTCGGAGCGATTGGCGGCCATCAGTTTGGTGAAACGATGGAGCGGTGGCGGCGTGACGCATCCCATGAGTGCCCCACGGTCGGCAGGAACGGGCGGCTGGTTGTGCTCATTTGCGATTTGCGATTTGCGATTTGCGATTGGGGCTGCCATTTCGTCCTTTTCGAGGAGGCTATTGGCCGGGTGCGCCCGTGGCCGTGTGGGCCGTTGGTTGTTAGGTGCCAAGGTCATATTCGGGGGGTATTATAGACCGGGTTGCGCGAAGCGCAAAATGGCCCGGCTCATTTGCGAATATAGCGCGCCCTGCCCTCCCCTGCCCTCCCCTGCCCTCCCCGGCCACACCGGCCCATTTGAAGCTTTCGTGGCCTTCCACAGGTCTCCACAGCTTTCCGTGGCTTTCCGAAGACCGTGGCCCCACGACTGTCCGACTGTATTTGCACACGAACTGTACCCAATCACCACTTGCTGCCAAGGCGGCGTCTGCTAACTTTGCCGCTGTTAGCGAGTCCCAAGATGACCACGTTTCCAAGAATGACTCCACACGACCATGAACAAGATGCGATCAAACTCTGACGAAACCGAGTACGTGAGGAAATCCTTCACGCAGTTGGTCGAAGGCGACAGCGAACTGGCTGCAATCCGGCGAGAACACTCCCGGCTCTCACCCAAGGAGCGGTCCGCGGCTGCGCAGTGGAGCTATGACGCCTCGATGGCTGACTTCATGTTCGGCAAAGCTCTGGCGCAAATTGGCCGGGAGGGGCTTGGCCCTGCGCGTTGGCCTTGCGGTTATGTCGCGCTGGCAATGGATCCGGACTACGCCCCTGCCCTGCTAACAGTCGCTTCCATCGAATACCAACTCGGTCGGGTGGCGGAGGCCCTCAAATTGTCGCTGCGCCTTCTTGAGCTGCCGCCTGCCACAGAAGATCTGGTGGTGATCATCGACAAAGCCGGTGATTTCCTCCTCGACCAGGAGGACTGGTCCAATGCGCACGACCTTTACGCCGCAGCCTGTCAGCGCCTGCCCCAAGTGCCCCTGTTCCATTCCGGGCTGGGTTATTGCCTGGCCAAGCTCGGCAGGCGCACGGAGGCCGTTGACGCGCATCGCCGGGCGGTTGACCTCGAGCCCCGAAGCCACCTGTGGCTCAACGACCTTGGCTTTAGCCTGATGGAGACGCGCCAATACGCGGAAGCTTTGCCGGTGCTGGAGCAAGCCGCCGTGCTGGCGCCTCCGGACTACGTACTCGCCAAGAATAACCTTGCTCGTTTGCGGAGCATGCTGGCACGAGCTGGCCGGTCGCGTCGAGATCATTGAGATGCGCGGGTTTGATCTGAGCGAATTGCCGGCCGAGTCGCAGGAAACGCTGTGGCTGCGCGGCGGGTTCCCGCGCTCCTATCACCACCTCAGCAGTTACACAAATTTGCGTGTTGGGGTTGCTTTTGCTTGCCGCGCGAGATGGACACGCGGTAGGCTGAGTCCTATATGAAGATGGTTGACGAATGGAGGCGCGAATCGCCGCAGGCTAATGGCTGCTTGGCGAAACCCCCATTAATCTGTACGAGGCCAGGAATTGCTTTTTTGGCCTCCTCCCCGTTATAGTTTAGCCGCGATGACACGCCAAGGCTCTATCCTCAGAACGCCCGCACCAAGGGCCTCCACGGGACTGCTCACCGGCGCCGGCCGGGAACGTAGCGTTCCCTTGCGAGGCCGAATCACGCGGCAGGTGGCCAGTTGTTGCATAGCGCGGCTGCTGGTTCTGGCCACGGAAGACCCGCAGCGCCCGATTGTGATCTACATTGATTCTCCCGGCGGCTCGGTGTCCGATTCGCTATCCATCCTTTCGACTATGAACGGCATTCGCTCGCCGATTGCCACGTTCTGCCGCCGCCAAGCCGGAGGAACCGCCGCCATTATCGCGGCCCACGGGCGCCGAGGCTTCAGACTCGCGGCGCCGGGCGCGCATTTCTCTTTCGAGGCGATTTCCGCCGCGGCAGCTTTCAAGCCGGCCCCAGACGGCGAGGAGCCGTACCTCCACCTATTGGTGGAGATGCTGGCAAAGGCGGCCCAGCGCACGGAGGCCGAGGCCCTCAGGTGGCTCAGCGGCGGGGTTCGCTTCAGTCCGCAGGAGGCCGTCCAATGCGGCTTGATAGACGGCGTCTCGACGGAACCGCTCCTTCCCTCGGGCCGGATCAGTGCCTGAAGTGACGGACACCCGTAAAGGCCATTGCCATCTGCCGGGCATCGGCGGCGGCGATAACCTCCGCGTCGCGAACCGAGCCGCCGGGTTGAATGGCCGCGGTTGCCCCGGCTTCGGCGGCCGCCACCAGGCCGTCGGGGAACGGAAAAAACGCGTCGCTGCACACCACGCTGCCCTTCAAGGAAAGGCCCGCTTCGGCCGCCTTCCAGACGGCGAGGCGGCTGGCATCGACCCGGCTCATCTGCCCTGCCCCAATACCTAGCGTCCGGTCCGGGGCCGCATAGACAATGGCGTTGGATTTAACGTGTTTCATCACGCACCAGCCAAAGAGCATTGCCTGGAGTTCGGAATCGGTGGGACGGCGGCGTGTGACTACCTTCAAGGCGGCTGGGTCGGTGGACTGCAAGTCGGCGTGTTGCAGGAGGAAAGATTCGGCACCCACACTGCGTAAGGTCCAGGCGCCGGGGCTCAGGGGCGGCTTGAGCATCTTTAGCAGGCGCAGATTCTTTTTCTTTCGCAGCAGGTCCAGGGCGCCGGGGGCAAAGTTCGGCGCGACGATGACTTCACTGAAGATGCCGGCGATGGCCTCGGCGGTTTCCGGATCGAGGATGCAATTGACGGCGATAATGCCGCCGAAGGGCGATTGGCGGTCGGTCGCGTAGGCCTTTTCCCAGGCCTCGCGCAGGGTGCTCCCCTGCCCTGCTCCACAAGGGTTGGTGTGCTTGAGAATGGCGAGGGTCGGCTGGGCGGATGAGAACTCCGAGATGAGGGCGGCCGCGGAGGTGAGGTCGAGGATGTTGTTGTAAGAGAGCTCCTTGCCGTGCAACTGGTGGAAGAAATCCGGGAAGTTTCCGTAGAGCGCCGCGGTTTGATGCGGGTTCTCCCCGTACCTAAGAGGTTGCGCCAGCGGGGCCTGGACACTCA
>JAJYHY010000345.1 GCA_021784555.1 bacterium | reverse complement strand
CGGAGGGCCGGCAGCGGGGGCGGTGCGCTGGGGCCCCAACAGGAAATGCTTGCTGGCGCATGTCCTCATGTTGAACACCGCCATTGGCAAGATCGTCAGCTCTAATTGAGAGTATTATGAGGGAGTTCTTTCTCCTTCTATGCGCCTCGCTGGTTATGCGCGTGTCCGCCGCGGATGAGTCGCCCGTCACCCGGGCAACCTTGCGGCAAGAGGGTGTGTTTGGCTTTCCGCAAGCAGAGGCAAAGGTTTTCTGTAATTGGCGGAGGGAGGACGCGATTGCCGTCCCGGGCAGAACATCGTGGCTTTGCGCCGCGTCCATGCCAGCCGGCGCCGGAATCAATTCTGGAGGGGGCGACTCAACACCTACGCCGCTGAAAACGATTGCCTCACCCTGGCGGCGTAGCCGAATAATCCTCTCGTGCGCCCAGCCAGGATCCCGCGCGATTTTTTCTGTTACCTTCTGCTGTCGGCGACGTTTACTATTTAAAGATGAGCGAAACCGATTTGCTACAGGCATTCAGGAAGGAACGGTCGGAAGCGGCTTTTGCTGAACTCGTGCGCCGGTATGCTGGGCTGGTTTATTCGACGGCGAAACGGCGGGTGTCCAACGCGACGCTGGCGGAGGACATCACGCAAATGGTGTTCATCCGCTTCGCCCAGCGTCCACCCAAAGCGTCCACCCATTCCGAACTTGCTGCCTGGCTGCATCGCACGACGGTCAATGTCACAATTGATCTCTGGCGAACCGAAAGTCGCCGCCGTGCCCGAGAACTGCAGGCTGTTGTTATGGAACCCGCCGTGCCGGAAACACCTCTTTGGGAGGAGATCGCTCCGAAACTGGACGAAGCAATCGATCATCTCAATGATGAAGACCGCCAGGCAGTCCTGCTCCGGTTTTTCGGCCGGAAAACAATGCGGGAAGTCGGTGCCGCGCTCGGCGTGAGCGAAGACGCGGCCAAGATGCGCGTGAGCCGAGCGGTGGATCGGCTGCGCACGCAACTGGGAGTTAGCACCGCAATATGCACGGCGGCAGTGCTCGGCACATTATTGGCTGAACATTCGATGGACGCGGCGCCCGCGCAGATGATCGCGCTGCTTTCAAGAATGAAGCTGCCAGCGGCGGCGGGTTTTGCAGGGGCAGGGAAATTGACCGGCGCGCTCCTACGGAGTTGGCAAGCCAAGTTGGCCAGTGGCGTCATCGTGCTGGCTTTGATGACCGTCGGCGCCATCCGTTTGGTGAAGGCGCTGAGTTCGTCTCCTGTGAGCATAGGAGCGGTTTCTCCGCAGATTAATTTGCCTTCCGCGCAATCGGACGCGGCGGGGCAGTCGCAATTCGATTCTTTTCGGTCGCAACTGCCCTCCTCTTCGACGGCGCGATGGCATGCCCAGCCCAAAATGTGGTTTTGCGTTTTGGAAGCAGGAAGCGGCACGCCTCTGCCCGGTGCAAGGATTCACGCCGCGTATTTTGGGGTGGGCGGAGCGGGTGAGACCCGCGATGTCGTGACCGACGGCGCGGGCAACGCTCCAATTCCCGCGCCTGCGGACCCCACCAAGAACCAACGCATGAATGTTTTTGTCGTCGCGGCGGGGCATGTTCCCAAAGTCGTCAGCTTCCGAGGCGACGGAGTTCCGGAGGAATATACGATGTATCTGGACCCGGCCATGACGGC
Source organism: bacterium (assembly GCA_021784555.1). GTDB lineage: Bacteria > Verrucomicrobiota > Verrucomicrobiia > Limisphaerales > UBA8199 > JAJYHY01. The sequence goes on along the minus strand of JAJYHY010000345.1, from coordinate 7,628 downwards.
CAGCGGTTTTGTTGTGGATGACCGCGGCCAGTCGGTAAAATGGGTCAAGATTCTAGTCCAAGGTCCGGGAAGCCAACCGGGCCGAAAGGAAAACGTCGATTTCCAGACGTGTCCGGTCAGCAGCCGTGAAGATGGAAGCTGGAGCTGCAGCTATGTCCCTTTTGATTTCACGAATGAGATTCGGTTTATCCTGGAAAAGGCTGGATATGCCACTTCCTATCCTGCGGTGCCCGTGTCCAAAACGGGTCTTACAAACCTGGTGCTTGTGATCAATCGGGGATTTACCATCACAGGCCGGGTTACAGATACAGAAGACCGGCCTCTCCAAAATGTTCGCATCAGGATTCTCACAGCCCAGCCTGGCAAGCGACAATCTGTCACCACTGGGGAGGACGGCAGTTTCACACTCAACGGGATTGCCGGTGACACGGAGTTCTCTCAGGAACCGCCAGTCGAAACGAATGATGAGGGGTATTCTGTGATCCGGGGGTTGGTGGGCAAAGGCGTGGCGCACGCGGATTTGGCAGTCCAGTGCGAGGGTTTTGCGCCGCAGACCCGGACGGTGCTGTTGTCAAACGCCACCGACGTGGCAAATTTCACCCTAGCTCCAGCTAATACCTTTCGCGGTCGGGTTGTGGACGAGGTGGGCAACCCAATTCCACAGGCAGTCGTTCAAACCGATTGGAATGATCAAGGCCTCCGGGCCTTTGAATGGCAGACGCGGACTGACTCCGAGGGCCGTTTCGAATGGGATTCCGCGCCCAAGGAACCGATCCTGTACTGGTTTGAAGCCGGCGGTTATCAGTGGCGACGCGATGTCTTGTTAAAGGCCGACGGGAGCGAGCACGAAATCATTCTCAAAGCTGGCGGCGGTTAGTGTGACTGGACGCCCGTCGGCCAACAAGAAGGGTCAGGGTGCGCATTTCCATCTCACGCGGTTCCCGGTTCGAAGCAAGGACTAGGCCCTCGGGGTTTTTGCGGGCGGAGTTGTTGGCCGCCGTCGCAACCGTCGCCGTCCTTGCCGTGCTGTGAACGAGCCAAACCTCGGCTTCGGCTGCTTCGGCTTCGGCGTTACCCTCCTGCTCAACTCGGGAGCAACCCAGGACGGCGGTCGCCAGGCGCATGGAATCGGTCGCGGTCGGAGCATCCACCCGCTCGAATTCCACGCCAACCCATTTTCCGCGTAGCTCCTTCAGCACGGACGGCCCTCAGTTGCGAGGTGCGAGGGAACCATCCACGTCAGCCCGTTCTGCTCCTCGAAGTTGGGAAGTCGGGATGCCGCGCGCCTTCGCCAGCGGGTCAATGTACCAGCGGTAGCTGCCGATTTCCAACGGGAAGACATAGGGCCGATTTTCGGACCACCACCGGCGCCAAGCCACGGCCGAGCCGTCCGCCGACCCCTCGGGGGCGTAGCGGACCAGCAATGCCCGATCGCGTCTGGCGGCTTGGCCGCCGGCTTTCAAACCGGCGATGGCCTTCTCGAAGAAGGCCGGGGTATCAAACGGCACACCCAGGCCCGCCAGTTGCCGGTCCACGGTCAACTCTCCCTCCGGATTTGGGTGAAGAAAACGGCCCGAGCTTTGCCACCACGCCAGCCGTTCTTTCAAGCCCAGGTTTTGGATTTCTGAGAATACCTTCGATGTCACCATCCGCGCGATGTCCGGTACGCCTCCATCCGGGCCCTTGAGCCGTGAGAGAACCTGGTCGCGGCTATATGGGTTGGGCGCAACAAATGCCGAAGGCGTGACGGCGATTGGCCGGTCCTGGCTGAAGTGGCTGATATAGGAGATGGCGTTGAGCAGCAGCGCCTGGCCGGCTTCGTTCATCTGGGCGGGGGATTGCTGGAAGCCGAAATGAAACAGGTTTCCTTGCCGCCACAACGCGGCTGCCGTCGGCGTTTTATCGTTGATGCCGCTGCAAAAGAATTCAATCTCCGGTTGCCGAGCAAAACCGCCGCTGTAAGTACACCAGCCCGGCTCCCACGCTCGCGAATAGTCCTCGACCAGCGAGAGCACCTCTATGTCCTTGGTCTTGATCTCGTCCGCCCAGACGCCGGGCGTCGGCCGCCGCCACATCCTCTGATGAACGGGCACCGGCCCCCGAAAGATGGCGTCGTCCTTGACCCCATAGACGAATGGAAACAGGCATGTGCAGCCCGATCCACCGCGCACCTGCCAAGTGACGGCAGTGAGCAGACCGGCGCTGCCCAGCAACACGGTGGGTTTGTGCCATTGGGAACGCGGGCCCAGCGGATTAACCTTGAGCTTTTCAAGATCGGCGCCGGTCTGCGGCCAATCGAGCAGCACCACGTCGAAGCCCTCGGCGCCGTATGGTTTGAAGTGGTCGCGGTCGGCGACGTTGATTGAACCGACGTTGGGCTGGAGAAAGTCGCGGAACTCCTTCGCCCGTTCCGTGTCTGGCTTGCCGATGTAAAGCACGCGGAGGTCCTGCAAGGGCTTGGCATGCACGGCCGATGCACCCAGCATTCCGGCCAAAAGCCAGACCAAGAATTGGAGGGCGCGCCACGGCACGCGAAAACCGGTGAACGCGGCGCGCGCCGTTGGAAAAAATTGCTTCAAGGTTTTCATTGTTTCGACCTTCTCGAAGTATCCGATTACGGTGTTACTGTGGTTTCGGCTCTCTTGGTCTTTGGCGGCCAGCAGAGTTGGTCATTGCAGGCCTGGGCGCGCACCTCACAAACAAAACGCACCCTGTCTGGCAATTTGGCGGCAACGACCAGTTGTCGCCGGAAGAGCAGGTCTCCGGACAGGACAAGATGCCCGTCCTGCAACTGGCCCGCCGGGCCGGTCCAATCGCCCCATTCCTTCCAGCCTTTCGGCAGCGTCAGCTTGAGCGACAACGGCGCGTAGGTCTTTGAGCTTTCGTCACGCGCATAAATATGGTAGCCGGGCGCGACCCGGATCCGCACCCGGAGCGGGGCGAAAGTATATGGCGTCAGCGAGCCTGCCCCGACTGAAATGCCCACCGTGAACGGCTCCCGCTCCGAAGGCCTTGGCGCTGGCACATAAGAGTAAGAATTGGTCCAGCCCACATCACCCAAATGGAAATGGGCGCCGGCATCTTCGGGAACGACGAATCTCAGCCAGGCGCTCTCCCAAGGCATTGACCCCCGGCCTTCGGAGCTGGGCGGTCGTTCAAGCAGGATACGGAGGTTGAATTGACCAGGCGGCAATGCGCGAAAGGTGAAGGTGCCGTCAGCTTGAATGGGAACCGAGCGGGAGGCTGGGTAAGGCTTCCCATCGCGTCCGACAATACCCAAGCCAACGAAGAGCCATGCGCGATAGGGCCGGCCTTTCTCCGAGTAAAACCAGTCCCTCAACCAGTGTGAGCGGGCGGTCCCGGTCAGGTTTGTGGGAACCGCAAGCTCCGGCGCCGGGCGCCACAGGGCGATCCTGGCATAGCGCCAATCGTATCCCGGCGGGGCATCGGGCGGCAGAACAATGCGGCCCGTGACGTCAGTGCCGGTCTCGTTCAACTCCAGCTTCGCGTGCTGGCCCGCAGTCAAGTGAATCGTGTCCAGCAGGCCCGAATACTGCGGGTGTCCAAACGCGTAACCCATGCCGGGCGCCGGCCTGTTCCGTTGCGCCCACGCGACGCCGATGTCACCGGGCGGCACCCGGTCAAAACGGAAACGCCCCTCGGCGTCCGTCGTGGTTTGCTGGTCTCCAAGAGGATTCGAAAACCAGACCGTGTTTGTCCCCGAGTGTTGCGGCATCGAGGGAACCATGAGCGCCATTTCCTGGTGGGTCAGCGGCTTGCCGCGGAGACGCAGGGTGCCTTCAACTGTCGCCCACGGAATCAAGTGGAGAACGGTTCTGGGCGCGCGATTGGCCGGTGCAAACAGCAGATAGCCGCCGGCGTGAACCGCCAGCCCGAACTTCGCGTCGGGGTCATCGGGCAGAATCACCACACCGTTCGTATCCGCGGTCATTCCATGGAGACCCTCCTGGCCAGGACCGGCTGAAGCTGGAAAACGTCCGCTCCGCGCTCGAAGGTAATAAAAATCGCGGGCGATCTGCACTTGGGCGCCCGCGGCGGGTTTGCCGGCGGGTGTGAGGAATTGCACACTCCGGAGTACCGCCCGCCGGAGACGGATGACGAGATTGTCCACGCTGTTGCTGAACGGTCCCACAGTGGCCGTCTGGAATCCGTTCGCGCTAATCCGCAGGCCTATCCTGAGTGGGCCTGGACCGCCGGGTGGCAAAGTCAATTTCAGATCCAAATGGCCATCGGAGAAATCTTTGCTCTGATACGGGCTGCCGCCGAAGGAATCCTCCTGTCCAGGAAATGACCGAAAAACGCCGGGCATCACCTTGAACTCCGGAACCGGCTGCTCCGTGTTGCCGGCCAGCACCTTTCCTCGAAACCGCATTACCGGCGGCAGGATAATGGTCTGGTTGGTCAGGCCCGGTTGCAGGCGAATGAATGCCATATCCATGAACCCGGCCCGGTTGACATCGACGGAGATCTGCTCCTTCGGCGCATTGGTGATTTGGAACCTTCCGTCCGCGTCCGTAAGGCCTTGCCAGCCCGGATAGCGAAAAATCCCCGCCTCGTCCCACGCGACATGAACGTCCGGCACCGGCTGGCCCCTTTCATCCACTACCCGCGCGGAAACCGTATGAGGCACGCCCATTCTCAGGGTGATAGGTGGGAGGTTTGGTCTGACATCCACGACCTGCGCCACAGGCGCGAATGCCTCGCTGTACGCCCCCAATGCGAGTTGGCCCGGCTCAATGCCGGCGAAACGGAAACGCCCTCGTGCATCGGTGTGGGTGCTCTTGTTTTCTTCCACCCCATAAAGCACGTATTGGGACCCATAAACTACGAAAGCCCCCGCGACCGGACGCCCCAAAGGATCCAGCACAACGCCCCGCAAAAGAAGCAAAGGTCGCAGCATCACCGTCGCGGTTCCCGCTCGCAACTCAGCCAGCGAGGGAGCCGATTGGGGAACCACTTCATAACCGGACCGGCGCACCTGAACGCGCACCATCGGGACATCGGCGGGAAGCCAGTTGCATTGCCAGCGTCCGTCCGCGCCGGTGACGATGGGCACATCATCCACCGGTATCGCCGGGCCGAGCAACTTCCGCGGGAAGTTGAGAAAGACGCGGGCGCCCGCGATCGGGCGGGAGGTTTCTTCCTCCACCACCCGCCCGCCAACGGTCTGCGCCTTGGGCAGCAAAAACCTCTGCCTGGCCTCGGCGTTGCCCCCGAGCCGGACGGAGGCACGAACCGGTGAGTAGCCGGGCGCGGAGGCCGTGACTTCAACTGACGGAAGACTCCCGATAACCTCGATGCGAATGGGGCTGGCCGCCGGGCCGCTGCTGGATAGAACCTTCTTTCCCTCGCGAACGGTCACGGTGGCGTTGGTGAGGGGCCTCTGGTTGACCGCCGACAAGACACTGACATCCAGGTTCACCGCAGCGAGGGGTGAAACCGTCGCAATCAGCACACACAGACCAAACACATTGGCAAAGCCACTCCTCCTACAGCGTTGGCTCGCCGGCATCGAAGTTGTCTTAAGTAAAATCATGGCGATTGTTCGTTGCTTCCGATCAAGACGATGACTGCCTGCAGTTTGCAAAGAGTCAAGGACCGAAATCTGCCCTGCAACCGCTGTAGCCATAGTTGCTTGCCACAATCCTCCAAAGAGCAGACATGTTGAGTCTTTGCCTATGGGAGAGGAGGGCTTGGTCGCGAGCGCACTGCCATTCATCGCCGGTCGGTGCAGTGGTCCTGAATCCATTTTGTGTCGCGATCTGTAGCTGAAGTGTGGCTCCCCGGACGTGCCCGGCCCAGCGGCACGAGCGTCGTCGCCTCCAGCCAGCGGTGCCTCTCCACGTGCCCGTCGGCAAACGAGACATTGGCCGCGCCATTATGATAATCGGCGGGATAATCGATCAGCCAATAGGGATTGGGGGCGCCGCTGCCGTCCCGCGTGCCCGTGTTGCTCATATCGACCCCGAAAAAGCCGTCGTTGATGCTGTCGCTCCGTTCGTCCAGGAAGACGAAGATGCGGCTGGGCTTCTCGATCTCCGCCGCTTTGCGGAAGGTCTCGTAGAGGGCATTGCCCCCGGCGGTGAAGGCGGGCGTGCCCTTGATGCGCGTGGGGTTCAGGCGGCAATTCATTGACATGCTCCGCACGAACCGGCTCCGGTCGCCCGGGCATTTATAGATCCCGGGGCTGGGGATGTAGCGGGCCAGGGAGGACTCCGACGGGTCGATGAGCAGGTGGGTGTTGGTGGCGTCATTGGCGCGGCTCATGGTGCCCGCCACCCAGTTGGTAAACACGCCCATGCCGTCCTGGCCGTCGGCGTTGCAGGGCAACTGGCCGTTGCTGTCGTCGCTGTACATGGTCCAGGCCTGGAGCAGTTGGCGCAGGTTGCTGGCACACTGCGCCCCTTGCGCCGCCGCCTTGGCCCGGCCCAGCGCCGGCAACAACAACGCCGCCAGTATCCCGATGATAGCGATAACCACCAGCAATTCCAGGAGGGTGAAGGCCGTGGAGACCACCGACCACTGACCACTGACAACCGACCGCTGAGAAGCGGCCACGAACCGCTGACTGTTGATGTTAGAGTCTTTCATAGTTCTTTCCTCCGGGAAACGTGCGCTCCAATTCCGGCCTGAAAGCTCCGCTAGGCGCGGCATATTTGCGGAAAGGGCCCGCCGGCCGGCCCGTTTCTTTCACAGGAGGGAACAGAGAGAACAGAGCCTTTGCCTCTGTTCCCTCCGTTAGCTCCTGTTCAAATAACTCCGGGCGTTTGTGAGGCACTACGCCAGAAGCGGCATCCTTGTAGAAAAGCCCGCAATATGGCGGCCGCTCAGCGCCAGCGGAGCGCCTGCCAATCGCCAATCGCAAATCTAAAATCGCAAATCGCCTCATCCTGCCCAATTGAAATTCACAAACTGCTTGACCGCCCAAACCTGCAAGCCGGCCAGCAGCACCACGTAATACCAAAACAACCACCGGCTCCTGGCCTTGCGCAACGCCAGCGCCAGCACCACGAACGTCGGAAACAGGACCATGATGTAGCGCCGATACGACATGAACCAACTGGACAGCGCCGGCACCAGCCCGGCCGACAGCACATACCAGAACCACACCTTGTTCAACCGGTAGATCGGCCACAACAGCGCCAGGAACAGCAGGAAGCATATCCGGTCCAGCGCCCCATCCATCATCCCGTCCAAGGTATGGACGTTGAGCAGCGCGTTCGTGAATCCGTGATAGTTGAACATGTTCGCGATGGAAGGCGAATTGGGATAGGACTTCTGCGCCGCGAACCCCTCCAACGCATTGCCCGTCCAGAGGTGCATCAGCCCGAAATACGCCGCGTACCCAAGCAGGGGCAGAGCAGCAGCAGCCAACGTCCGGGCAGGAGGGGAGTAGTGGAGTGCTGGAGTGGTGGAGTGCCGGGGGATTGGATTGCCGGATTGTTGGATTGTTGGATTATTGGATTCTGGGAGGAATGGGCGGGTGGGCTCGTGAATTGATGGGTTGGCGGGTTGTTGGCGAGATGGAGCGGTGATTTCTGTTTTCCGCTTTCCGCTTTTCCGCCAATTGGCGCTGCGCCTTCTGCGTTCTGCGTTCTGCCTTTTGC
>JAJYHY010000344.1 GCA_021784555.1 bacterium | reverse complement strand
CGCGTAGGAACTGACGGTGGAGGCGGGAGTAACCGTCAACGTCAGGTTCGTGCCCCCGGCAATGGTCCGCGTGACGACCGACGGTGTCGGTGGCGGAGGCACCACCACCTGGGTGTCTCCGGTCGTGGGCACGCTGGCCCCGTCGAAACTGCCCGCGCCGCTCAGGGTGTAAGTTCCCGGCGAGCCCGCCACAGTGTAGGTGAGGGTGCGGGCAGTGCTGTCGAAGAACGGCCCCCACTTCACCTTGCGGTTCACGCTGTCCCAGACCCCGCTCTGGTTGATGTTGGCCGGCGTCAGCCCGGCTGGCAAGTCCTCTTCCACCGCGTAGGAACTGACGGTGGAGGCGGGAGTAACCGTCAACGTCAGGTTCGTGCCCCCGGCAATGGTCCGCGTGACGACCGACGGTGTCGGTGGCGGAGGAACAACGACCTGGCTATCTCCGGTCGTGGGCGCGCTGGCGCCGTCGAAGCTGGCCACGCCGCTGAGCGTGTAGGTTCCCGGCGAGCCCGTTACGTTGTAAGTGAGGGTGCGGGCGGTGCTGTCGAAGAATGGCCCCCACTTGACCTTGCGGTTCACGCTGTCCCAGACCCCGCCCTGGCTGATGTTGGCGGGCGTCAGGCCGGCTGGCAAGTCCTCTTCGACCGCGTACGAACTGACCGTGGAGGCGGGGGTAACAGTCAGGGTCACGTTTGTCCCTCCGGCAACGGTCCGCACCACGACCGACGGCGTCGGCGGCGGAGGAACGACAACCTGGCTGTCGCCGGTCGTGGCCACGCTGGCACCGTCAAAACTGGCCACGCCGCTCAGGCTGTAGGCTCCCGGCGAGCCGCCCAGAGTGTAGGTCAAGGTGCGAGCGGTGCTGTCGAAGAACGGCCCCCACTTCACCTTGCGGTTCACACTGTCCCAGACCCCGCCCTGGCTGATGTTGGCGGGCGTCAAGCCGGCTGGCAAGTCCTCTTCGACCGCGTAGGAACTGACCGTGGAGGCCGGCGTAACGGTCAAGGTCACGTTCGTGCCCTGGCCGATTGTCCGGACAACAAGAGACGGCTGGGCTGGGTTTATCTGCACCGTTGCCGCATAATCCGCCTGCCCAGCCGCGTTCGAGGCCTGGACGGTGAAGTTATACGCTCCGGCCAAGGTGGGCGTGCCCGAAAGCGCGCCGCCCGGGCTCAATGTCAAGCCAGGCGGCGGGTTTCCTGAAGCGATGCTATAGGTAATGGGAGCGGTCCCGCTGGCGGTAAAGGTGAAGCTGTAGGCCTGGCCCACCGTGCCGCTCGGCGGAGTACTGCTGGTGAAGGCCGGAGGCGTCCCGGTGGACGTGAAGTTCGCCACCAATTGCCGGTCCGTGGAGAGCGTGAATGTGTAGCTTGCGGAGGTGCTGACAGGGTTGCCGTTTTCGGTCCAGTTGACGAACTGGTATCCGGCATTCGCGGTTGCCGTCACCGTTACTGAGGTGCCGGCGGGGAACGTCCCACCGCCATCGGCCTTTCCCGCGCTTGGCGGAGAGGCGCTCACGCCCACTGTGTACGTCCCACTGCCGATATCAACGCTGGCGGTTCCGGTGGTCGTAAGACTCACTCCGTCAAAGCTGCCGACGCCGGTCAGCGCATAGCTCCCGGGATTTCCGCTGACGCTATACGTGAGCTTTCGCGCTGTGCTGTCGAAGAACGGCCCCCATTTTACCTTGCGATTCGCCGAGTCCCATTGGCCGCTCTCGTTGATGTTCGCCGGGGTGAGACCGCCCGGCAGGTCCTCCTCGACGGCATAGGCCATCACGGAGGCGTCGGGTGTCACGGCAATGGTGATGGCGGGGTTGGCACCGCCGTTATTGGAGACGGTTCGCACGACGGTGGAAGCCGCGCGGGTTGACAGGCAGGTCCCGGCCAGCGCGAGGGACAGCCAGACGGCCTGGAGATGGCAGAGTTCATTTCTCATAGGTTCGGGCTTTCAGCGAGTCGATCAATGGTGTTACGGAATTCCGGGTGAGGACATCACGCGGTAGAAGTGGGGTACAGAGCCGGGTGGCACTCCCCCTGGGTTGATCCTATCGTCGGTCCAGCGGATGGGCCGACCGGTGCCGGGGAGCGGGCCCTCCACTACTTGCCACTGGGGCCGCGAGAGGCTACCCGAGCACTCGATGTAATATTGCTCGCCCGCCTCTGTCGGGAACGTGAACGTGAAGTCTCCGGCCGGGGTAAATCCCGCGTTGAGCAGCGCGAGCGAGGGGCCGAGATCAACGCTCGTCGCGCCGGTGGTCGTGAAGTCCTGCCCGTCAAAGCTGGCGACGCCGCTCAGCCTGTAAACGCCGGCCACGCCACCAAGCTCGTAGCAGAACTTTCGGGCTTTGTTGTCGAAGTACGGCCCCCACTTGAGCTTCCGGTTGGCCGCATCCCAGGAGGCGCCACCGGTGATCGGGTACGGCGTCAGGCCTGCAGGCAGCGTCTCCTCGACGGCGTAAGCCGCAACTCCGGCACCAGGCGACGCCGCGAGGCTCACGCCGCTGCCGTCCACGGCGCGCACGATCGAGGAGGCGTCAACGCCCATAGCGCTCGCTCCAGGCGTGCCGGGAGCACCGATGATCGCCTTAGGCTGCGGCGCCAAGCCACCGCCACCGGCGCAGGGTTGAGACACCCAGCAGAGCGGAGGGCTCTGACTCGAGTCGTAGGTGTAGCACTCGCCGTTCTTCCACAGGTATCCGACGCGGGTTACATAGTCGATCGGGATCGGGTTTGGCGGGGTGTTCCAAATATCGCCGCGTTTCCACGCCGCCCCATAAGCGGTGACCTCGTTGATGACGATTCTGAAGTCCGCATCGGCGTCCGCCGGACAAGGCAGCACCGGAAGGCGCGCCCGGTAAGCCTTCAGGCCGCCATGGAGCGTGTCATTGATGAGGGTGCGATTGCCTGCGGCATCGACGGTGAACCATTCGCAGGAGTAAGGGCCGCCGCCCTGATTCCAAGCCAAGCGGAACGGATACACGCCCGCCTTCGGGATGGCGACGGAGAACAGCGTATCGGCGGTGGCGCGCCCGCCCTGGTTATTGTACTCACCGAAAATGAGTTCCGGGTCGTCCCCAAACGTGACCCAAACGCCGCCGGGGTCGCTCAGGTGAGCCTTAAGCAAGGCGGCGTCGTTCTGATGGAGCATCACAATGGGGATGGTTACCTGGGCGCCATCCGATCCGGGGCCCATGCTGACCGGAAGGTCCGGAACGTTGTTGGCGATCAGCACGGCGATGGCGCCGGCTTGCTGGGCTTCCAGGCATTTGAAGCCAAACTCGCAGGTGCCGCGGTCCACCAGCGCGACGTTACCCGCAAGCTCGTCTGGGTTGCTGAGGGGGGAGCAAGCCGCGTTTGGGCTGGCGTACACCACCTTACCGCTAATCGGGGCAGCAGGCAGCGGCGGGCTGCCGAAGCCGGCGTCCGCCCATGTCGGGTCGCCCGGGATTCGCACGCCCGCAATGGCCGCCGGCGCGGTCACGTAGAGCGTGCCGCCGAGGAAGGCAGGACCTTGCTCCGCCGCATACATACGGAAGCAATCATCGCTCGCGACGCCCATGGTATAGGTGCCCGCCGTCGGGAATTCCAAATACGTGAGGATCTCGGCCGCAAACTGGTCTTGCGAGCCGGTCCTGCCAGGAATCCCCGGCACCGCCTGATCCGGGAAACCGTTGGCGCTGGTGAAATCGCCCAAGTCTGTGCCACCGTTGGCGCCGCTGAAATTGATGACGCCGGTCAGGTCGAGGTAGCCGCTGTCGGTGAAGGCCGAGAGATCGGCCACGTTGGCGCTGGCCAAATCCTCGTTAGTGCCCCACAAACCGGCCAACACCTGCTCAATGGCATAGGCCGAGGGGTTCAGCTCGCTGTTGTTGGAGCCCATCGGCAATTGAACGACCCGGAGCCTGAACCCCGGCTCGCTCGCCACTCCGCTGCCCGGGGCCGTGGCCAAGCTGGCGGGCACGTTCACCGTACTCCGGCTCACAACCACCTTGAGCGGTCCAACTCCGGCCGTGCGCTCGTCCATCGTAAAACCCTGCCCGTCCACTGCGTGCAGGCCGTACCAAAAGGCGGCGGAGTCACAGGGGGCATCGACGAAACTGCCGGAGACCGGCGCCGTCCCGGTGACGGTTTGGACCCCGATGGCTGCCCAGGTCGGATCGTTCGTCGAGCCATCGTCCGAGGCGCGCCACAGCTCCACGCTGGCCAGCCCCGGCCCGCCAGGGTCGGCGATTGTATAGCTAATTCTCAAGGGGGTTCCGATCGGCGCGGCGGCGGGCGTGACTTGCAGGGCCTCGATGGCCGGATACACCTGTTGCCCGGGCGGGGTGACCGTAACCCAGATTGGACCCAGGCCAAAATCGGATTCGGCCTTGGTGTCGCCATTCACGTCCACCACGTGCATGCCGTACGCGTAACTGCCCGCAACCTGCGGCGTGTCAGCGAAACTTCCGGACACGCTGGCGGTTCCCGAACACGAGTTGGTCTGCCGCACGCTCCATTGGCCCGCGGATTCGGAATACCGCCAGAGCTCGGCTTGCGCTAATCCGGGGCCTCCCGCATCCGCGACCGTGTAGGAGATCGTAATCGCGCCCCCCACCGCGACGGTGCTTGGCGCTACATTCAGCGCGCTGATGGTTGGCGAAGGCACCTTCGTACCTCCCGAAGTGTACGTGTAATCGACACTTTGCCAACCGGGCGCCGTCTTCCACCACAAGCGCACATAGAGCTTGCTTCCGTCCACGGGCAGGCCCGCGACGATCGCCGAAAGCTTCAGTCCTTCACTCTGGCCGTAGAGGTCATTGGTTCCCGGGCTCCTGCCGACGTACAGGAAGTATTCGCTCACTCCACTCCCGGCGCTCCACTGAAAGGTCACCGTTGAACTCGTCAGCGTCGAGCCCGGCGGGGGACTGATCATCGCGGGATTCTCGGACGCGCTGCTTACCACACTGAAGGGCGCGCTGGAACCTAGATGACCGGCTCCATCACTGGCCGTCAGCACGACATTCGGCGCCGCTTGCTGCACCAAAATGTTGCCCGTCCATACGCCGTTGACGAACGCGCTTGAGGTGGTGGGGCTGACAGGAACCGGGATGTTGCCGGCGCCCTGAACAAACTCAATCTGGTCCCACCAAGCTTGGGTGTGGTCATAATTGTAGAGGTTTAGCGTGGAGATGCCGGTCAGCGTGGGATTGCAGAATGGGATGGCAGCCGCCACCAGGGCACCATTCACGTAATAATCGAGCGTTTTGGCCGACCAGTTTAGCAGGAACGAGATCTTATACCATTGCCCGGCCGCGTAAGGCGTCCCATAGAATCCAGTGCCATCCGGGGTCGCGAGGCCCATCATCCCGTTGTTGTTCATGAAAAACAGCGCGACGGAGTTCGTCCGGTATTTTGCCCGCCCAAAGACGAAGTACCCGCAGACGTTCGTCGAGGTGCTGGCCCGGACGTAGAAGTCGATTCGATCGGGGGCCAGGTTTGCAAACGAGCGTGAGAGACCGTCATAAGGGGTGGCGCTGCCGCCGATCAGGGAGAGACTCTTGCTGGTCCCGTTCGCCCCGATGGAGTCGATGAAGCGGGTGTAGGCCCCGCCTTCGGTCGTCCATCCGCTCAGGCTCCCGTCCTCGAAGTCCTCCGCAAACAGGGACGTGGCGCCCGAGGCAGTGGCGCTCAGTGCCGCTGTGCCGCTGAAACCGGTCACCGTGGCGTTTGCCGCATCCACGGCCGTGACAGTCACATTGAAGGGTTGGTTCGCGGTCTGCGGCGAGCCAATCGCGCCCCAAGCGAAATGATCCACGCCCGCGGGCGCCGCGCCGACTGTCACATTGACACCCCAACGATTGCCGCTCACGCTCGTCCCGTCCGAGGACGCGCCCGTGGAGCAGGTCGCAGTCCCGGGCGACAGCCCGGCTGCGGTCGCCGTGAGCGAATACTGAGAGGCTGAGGGCAGCTCGCTGAGAGCGTAGATCCCCTTGCTGTCAGTCGTCGCGGTGTAAGTCGCGCCTCCGGCGCGCGTCGCCGTGACGGTCGCATTGGACACCGGCGCCCCGTTTGAGTCCAGCACACGCCCGCTAACAATCTCTCCCCCGCCGCTCCGGAAAACGTTGTAGATGCAACTGTCCACAACCGTGAACGCATAGCCATCCTGGGCATCGATGTGGGGCAGCGCATACCAAACGTCGTCCGCGCCTGACCAACCCATGTTGATGTGGTGGTAAAGCGTGCTGAGATTATAGCCGTAACCGTCGCAGACGATTTCATGTCCTTCGATCTGGCCATTGATGTCGCCACGTATCCCAAGCAGCACCGGGTGGTGTGCATCCAGGTTTGGGTTAACCATGGCGATCAAGCCGGCGCCGAGGTCGATGCCGCCGCCCTGCTCCCCAATCACAGCGTTGGCGTATTGGAATACGCTGACCAGGGCGGCTTTGGCATCGTTCGGGTAAGCGGTCGACGCGGTAGAGGTGTATTCCATCCTGACCGCGGCCCCCGCGTCATGGGTCAAGGCCCCAATGGCCCGGCACTGGGTCACGGTGGGGATGCCTGAACCCGCCGCGAGAGTCGGCATGTCGGCCCAATCATAAGGTCCGCCCAGACCATCGCCGCCCAGCAGTTGCGCCGTTCTCGCCTCCCCATCCACGGTGATTGTGAAAGACGGCGTCCCAACGCTGGCGGTGGGATACTGCCAGTAGCGCATGAGCTGCGCCATGGCGGTCGCCACGCATCCGCAGACATAATTGTGGACGTTGCCCGCGGTGTACGGGGGCGTAAAGTAGTTGTAGCACGCCACGGAACCCGCGTCGAAGGCGCTCGACTGGCTCCATAATGTCTGCACCAGTGGAGCGACCCGGATATCGGAGACGCTGGCCAGCCCGTATTTAACCGCCGAGCCACCTTGACTGGCCCCACCCATTTCCAGCAGGCGCTGCCATTTGGCGCGGTGGCCGGGATTAAGGGCGGCGGGCCTTGCTTGCGCTTGCGTCTCCGCAACCCGCTCCGGCACATCGCCGCGGATGAGCACGGCCAGCGGGTTTACCGGAGACGGGTCATAGTGGCCTCTGGCGGAAAAGGCCACAATCGGCTCCACGCCGTCATCAGCCGGCACAACCACGAACCCTTGCGGGCTTAGTGAGACGACATAGTAATCCGGAGCGCCAGTCTTCGGCGGAAATGGCTCGACTTCGCTCACCGTCTTGCTCAAATGGGCCCCCAGCGGGCTGCCGTGCATTTGCAACCAGCCGCGCACGGCCGCGACCGCGGTTTTGGCGCTGACCGGTGCCCCCAGCGCCGCGTAACTCATTGAGACCGACAGCAACAGCATCAGACAAAAGCGGGCCGGGGCCGGTGTACAGGCCGTCCGGGCCAGCCCGACCGCCCGTTGTGTGTTGGCTCTCATATCCTTGCTCATCCAGCTATTCTTATTTTCGGCTCGGTAGCGGAGGGGAAACGAAGGCGACGGATGGCGTCGCACTCCAAACGCTGCGCGGGACCCGGGCGCCCTGGAACAGGACACCGCGCGGCATCCAACGCAAGCCGCGGAAATGTTCCTGGAGCTGGAGTACCCCATAGCGGCCCCGGGAGCGGTGGAGGCTTTCGAGTGTCCCGACACGGGTCGGGACCGCTTTCTTCTTCCCCACACGGTAAAACGGACTCCGTCGTTTTCGTGGTTGCCGAGGGCGCTGACCCTGGCGAAGCCCTTGGAGTGCGGCGCGGACCGCCGCTTTCCTTGTCCGCCAGCCGGACCGAGAATTCCTGTTGTGCATCGCCTTGCCGTTGCATTTTCTCAATCCTTTTGCAGTTCCGTGGCACTCACACCTTCCAACGCCGCCAACGACGGGAACAGCGAGACAGCATCCAACACCGCCCGGTCCGCTGGAGAGAGCGGACGGGTGGATGTCGTTCCGGTTAGGCAAGTGTTCTGCATGTTGGTCCGCCATCACAACCGGCGTCACTTGGGTCAAGGCGAGCAGCGAACCCGATAGAACTGAACCCCTGCGGCCGGCGCCACGCTACCCGCCGTCACCCCGTTACCAGTCCAGCAGATGGGTTTGCCCGTGCCAGGCAGCGGACCGTCCACCACCTGCCACTGCGGATGTGAGAGGCTGTCCGAGGACTCGATGTAATATTGCTTCCCCGGCTCGGTCGGAAAGGTGAACGTGAACTGCCCGGACGGGGCAAAGCCTGCGTCGTGCAGTGCCAGCGAGGACCCGATCTCAACGCTCGCCGCGCCGGTGGTTGCCACATCGTGCCCATCATAGCTCGCGACGCCGCTCAGGGTATAATACCCTGCCACGCCGCTGAGCTCGTAGGAGAACGTCCGGGGCTTGTCGTCGAAGTACGGCCCCCACTTGATCTTCCGGTTCGCCGAGTCCCAGGAACCGTCGCCGGCGATCTGGTACGGCGTCAGGCCCGGGGGCAGCGCCTCCTCCACGGCGTAGGCCGCGACTCCGGCACCAGGCGATGCCTCGAGGCTCACGCCGCTGCCGCCCACGGCGCGCACGATCGAGGAGCCGTCAACGCCCACAGCGCTCGCTCCGGGCGTGCCGGGCGTGCCGATGATCGCCTTAGGCTGCGGCGCCAAGCCACCGCCCCCGGCGCAGGGTTGGGATACCCAGCAAAGAGGTGGGTTCTGGCTGGAATCATAAGTGTAGCACTCGCCATTCTTCCACAGGTACCCAACACGCGTTACATAGTCGATCGGAATGGGATTCGGCGGGGTGGCCCACGTATCGCCGCGTTTCCATGCCGCCCCATAGGCAGTCACTTCGTCGATCACAACTCTGAAGTCCGCGTTGGCATCTGCAGGGATAGCAGACGGGGCGGACCCGATGGCCAACTCCACTGCCCGCGTTGCCGTCCCGCCATTGCCGCCGAAGGTCAGCGTTGAGCTGTACTTCCCTGCGGCCAGCGAGTTGGCATTGGCGTTGATTGAGACCGTGACGCTGCCCGAGTTCTGCCCGCTGGCCGGGGAGACTGTCACCCAGTTCTTGTCGGCCTGCGCCGTCCAGTTGAGGGTCCCTCCGCCCGTGTTGCTCACCGTATAGGACTTGCTGGCCGGGCTGAACGGGCCGCCCTGATTGCCGCTCGAACTCACCCCGTCGGACGGCGACACCGCTAGCACCGGCGGCGGAACGGCCACCGCCAGTTGCACCTGGCGCGTGCTCGTGCCCCCGCCGCCGCCGAAGGTCACCGTCGAGCTGTAATTCCCTGCGGCCAGCGAGTTGGCATTGGCGTTGATTGAGACCGTGACGCTGCCCGAGTTCTGCCCGCTGGCCGGGGAGACTGTCACCCAGTTCTTGTCGGCCTGCGCCGTCCAGTTGAGGGTCCCTC
>JAJYHY010000343.1 GCA_021784555.1 bacterium | reverse complement strand
CGCGATACAGCCGTGGTTGGTGCGGTTGGTCGGCTGTTGTCCTTGTTGCGGAACAGAATTTCCGCCGAAAATTGAGGATTCTACTTAACAGAGTAATACTAGGTTGGGTGCCCCCACGCAAAGGCGAATGAGCCGGCGTTAGGCTCGCGGGATGCCTACCCTAACAAACACCGGCCCGCAGAACGGTATCACACGGTCGGCTTCAAATCGGGTTTATCCGGGGCTCATCTACCGCCGACCGGTTCGTGCTGGGCGGCATCCTGATTCCGGTCGCGGTGGGCTGGACGAGGCTGTGGGTGTGGTTCCACGCCAAGGGCGCCTCATTGGGTCGGCTCGATGAGTTCGACAGCCGGATGTTTGATTCCTCCGTCCAGCGTCGCGAGTTTGAATCCATGGCGATGGGCCAGCGCCGCAAGGTATTGGTCGGTGACCTGCTCGGAGTTCTGGGCGTGCGATTCCAAGGCTGGCAGATCGTCGCCAACGCGCGTGGCCTTCGTATCGGTCAAAAACTTCTCCAACGCTTTGCGCGCGTCTTCCATCGGCACGGCGATGGCCTTCTTGTTGGTGCTGATTCGGAGGAAGCCCAACTCTGAGAGAGGACAGACGACGACTGATTTGCCATTCAGCCAAGCGTCCGCCGCCGGGTATTGCGGGTGATTGGCCCAAGCCGCCGCCAGGAGGACGTTTACATCCAGGAGGTATTTCATGGGAATTCTGCCAGAGCTCGTTTGATGGCCCGGAGCGAAATCGGCCGGTCGGTTATGCCAACGGTGCGCCCGTTTCGCTTGGCAAAACGGACTCTGGCCGGGCGCTCTTGCACGGGTTCGAGCTTGGTGAGGGTGATACGACCGTGGGCATCTCTTTCGTAGGCGAACTTGGTGCGGGGTTCGACGCCCGGGAGCTTGACCCGATGGTAGTCGTCAACTGTCAGAGTCTTCATCCGTGGTAAATTACCGGCAAACAGGATCGGATTCAAGCCGGAACATTGCCATTGCCTGTAGTGTCCTTTGCGACTCCCAGGCCGTGCGCGAGGATTTCGGCGCTTCCCAGCGTAGGTGAGCTCTTCGATCACGGTGGGCGGCGCCAGCAACGTGTATCCCCTTTCCGAAAACACCTCGCGGAATGTATGGGCAAAATCTTCCTCCGCCGCTAGATCGAGAAGCAGATTAGTGTCCAGGGCCAGGTTTTTCTTCGGTCGTAATGCCGCCATAGATGATCTGCATCCCGCGCCTAAACAGATCTTGCCGCTCCTGAGCGTTCAGGTGGTTTGTTTGCTGCCTCAGTTGCGCCGCCAAACGGCTACCCTTGGTTTCAAGGGGGTAGTCGAAGTTGCGGCCCCTAGAGCGATCCACCTGTTTTTTCGCTTTCACAGCCTCAGATTTCCCTTTTTGTGCCACAGCTTTAGTCTAGCGTCCCGTGCTGGTTGCCTCAAGCGATCATTTTTCCCAGCCAGGACCCGGCCGCACCAAGCGGGCGGTCCAGGCCAGCAACCCAAATAGAATGAGGGCACAGATTAGGATCAGAAATCGCAGACTGGAGGAGGCACCGCCCGCCGCCGAAGCGGCGAGGCTGATCTTCAGATCTGACCAGGGATCGACCAAGACCGAGCGTTTGAAGGTGAGCGTCCGGCCCTCCTGAGGAATGCTGGCGTGAAGGACGGAGGGACTGCTGACGGCGGCATCCTGTTGTTGAATAAGCCGCTCGGCCAGGTGCGTGAAAGCCGCGTTTTCATCCGCCGTATTGCGGTCGAGGAGGTCTTTGACCTCTTGCTGGCTGTAGTTGAGGTCTTTGCCTCCGCGCAGGCCTCGCAGTGTGGTTGCGAAACCGCCCGCCTCGCCCGCGACGGCCGCCTGGCGCATATTGAGTCCAACCACCGCCTGCTGAAGCTTGACATTGTGCAGTTCGACACGCGCGTCCTCGTTGAAGGCGGCGTCGTGGGTGGAGAGGTCATAAGCGGCCTGGAAAGAGCGGCGGGCCTGCCAGGGCTTGCCGGTTTGCAGAGCGGCGTTGCCCGCTGTTAAGAGGTCTTCGGCTTTCTGGGTCCGCTGGCGCCGCAAGCTCGATTCGTTCCGCAGGTAGTTGCGAATATCCATCGCCCGGGCCGGCGCTATGGTTTGTTCCCGGGCCAATTGCAGGGAGCCGGACCAACGCTCGATTCGCCATTTCCGGCTGAGGGAGACGCGCCAGACGATGTTTTCGAGGGGGAGATCAAATTTGGGCGCCAACAACTTAAGGTCTAGCTTGCGCCGGTTTCCCCGTCCGGCCTCTCCCGCATAGAACACTTCGACCGAGATCGGCTTGTCGCCTCCCGACTCCGTCTTCAGAGGGATCAAGATACGGTCTTGATCGCGCCAGGGCCAAACGCCCGTCTGGTCGATGGTGGCATACCAGAAACGCGCTCCTTTGGGCAGGGTGAGACGGAGGAGGCGTTTGTCGCCCGGAACAAGCACGATTCGAGCCTGGGTGAGCATCGCGCCATCATCCGAAATAACGGAATCGAGCGTGATGCCGTTGACGCGCGCCGGCAGGAGCTTGGCAACCGCGTGACGTTCGAGCCTGAGCGGCAATTGGAAGGAAGGCTCGATCAAGCGGAAGGCAAAGCTGGCGGCAGCGGTTTGCAGGTCCTGCCGCAAGACGGCGGGGATGCTTTGCCATTCAGCGGGCTGGAGGGCGGCGGGCACGGAATCGAGGCGCAACTGGAGCCGGCTGCCGGATTGCACGGTCAGGAACCCGCGCTGGATGTTGACGCCGCCGGCTTGGATGCCGCGGAGGGTGATTTGGGCGGCGGCTTCCGGCAGTGGGAGTTGGTAGCCGGCCTGGATCAGATGCGTGCCAATCACGCGCCGCTCCAGTTTCACCTCCCAGGCTTGGAGGCCATTGGTCGTGACCTCCGGCGCGCGCATGAAATCGGCGAGTTGGTCGCTCTGAAAACTTACGGACTCCGCGTTAGTCGGAAGATAAACCTGGAAGGTCTTCACTCCCGCGTTTTCGATCTGGTATTGCAGGTTGGCCAGCACTTTCACCCCGGCCTCGCTCACGGCGGCGTGTTGGAGGCTGGTGAGTTGAACCCACGGGGCGAGCTGTTCGATGTCCACCTTGAGCCTCCACGGCGTGTCAAGGATGCGAAACGCCAGCACGCCCTTTTCGTCGATGCCGGCCTTCCGCGGGTCCAACTGCATAACGCCCGTGCGCGCGACTACCTGCAGCCGCATGCCTTGCTCCGGCGCCAGGAGCACCGTGCCGCGTTGCTTGTTTGCCTCGCGCCACAGCAGTCCGGGGACATTCCACCCTTTCGAGGCCTTAAGACCCGCGCCAGTCAAGCTAATGGCAAACGACTGCTTGCCCATGGTCTTTTCCTTGAGATTCAAGGTAACTAGCCGGTTGGTGCCGGCCTTGGTCTCCGTCCAATGGCTGAGGCTGGGGCCGCTGATCGTTTCAACGTCGAAGCCAGGCGGCAGCAACCAGCTCAGCCGGAAGATTCCGGCCCGGGCGATGGTGACGGTGGCATCGACCGCAAAGAGGGTGCGATCTTCGCCCAAGGAAATGGTGTCTTGCGACTCGACGCGCACGTCCGGCTGAACGGCCGAGGCCTGGAGGTCGGCTACACCCGTAACGGAGGCGTAGCGAAAGGCGCGCCGGACCGTCAAGCCGGGGATCTGTCTCTGGAGCGAGGCGGTGAGTTCGGGCGGGAAGTCCTCGAGATTGATGGGAACGAAACCGGGCGCGCTGAGCGTATCAAGCTGGACTTCATTCCCGGTCGCCACCGCCAGTTGTCCCATTTGGCCAGCGGCATTCTCCACTTTCAATAATCCGACGCGCTGCTCGTACGGCAGCCCGCCGGCAGCCACCTGAGAATAGATTAGGATGCGGAATGGCAACGATTGGGGCCGCGACAGAGAGACGCGCAGACGGTGCGAATCGGGATTGTACCGCCAAGTGGAGACAACGGGAGCGGACTGCGGCGTGGCGGCCGAGGTTTGTGCGTCCGCGGCAGATGCGTCCCCTCCAGCAGCCGTCACATCCGTTACCGTGGCGCCCTTTGGGACTTCAAAATCCAATTCACTCAACTCTCCCTGAGCGGGGCGGATAGAGACCTGGTGAAGGCCTTCCACGACACCGGCGGTGGGGATGTAGAGCTGCGCTATTTCAGCATAGAAAACCGGCTTCTCCCGGCTAATCTCGCGGCTGCGCGGTTTCCACGCTATCCAGGCCCCGTTCCGCGGGACGAGCACCAGAGTGGCGACCGTGTTGCTGCCGGCGAGCCGGCGATCCACCAACACCGCCTGCGGTGACGCAACGTCCACGTCGAGATTGGAAACGGTCAGGTCAAGCCGGTTGACTAAACCGAACTGGAGGGGGAGCACAAAGCCGGTTTCGATTCCCTTTGCCGACAGGCCCACCTGGTAGTGCATCTCGATCTGGACGGCCCCGTCCTTCTCCGCAAATAGTTGGACGGCGCGTTTGGCTTGCGCCGGGGCCTGAACGAGCCTGACCTGGTTGCTCGCGTAACGGATGCCGGTCAGCACGCCCGGGTCAAACAGGACCGGAAGCATCTGGCCCTTGCGAGCGTGCCACGCTATCTGGGCCGTGCCGACCGCGAAACGGTCCTCGATACGGACATCGTTCCGAACCGATTCGGCCAGAGGTCTCGCTTCCTTGGACGGCGGAATGCCGCTGGCCGTGAATACCTGCTGCTGCAGGGCGTCTCCAGGCCGCTCCGTGTTTGCCGCGATGGCTCGAACTCCGAAGTTCAAAACCAGCAAACCGCCAATCAGCAGGGCTGTCCCAGCGGGCGTCATTCCCGCTAAAGGCGGTGGCGGTGATTTCGGTTTGGGGCGCCGGGGCATTTGTAATAGCCGGAGCATCGCCGGCGAGGCAACGTACACCACGAAGAACGCGGCGATGATCGCCAGGAATGCCGCCGCACCAGCGGGAAATCGCAATGCGGCCCAAGCCAGGAAGACCCAGCCAACAACCCGCGCAATTCTCCTGGCTGTCCCGTTCTCAATCCGAAAACTCCAGACCCAGACTGCCAGCGCCAGCAGTGCCGGCCAACCTGTCCCCACAAAGCCCCAGAACGAGGTTCCCACCGGCGTGTTCAGCACCTCGACCGTGAGCGCGCTTGCCGGTTGCTGCACGGGGGCAACCAGGCTGATGTCGGGCGGAGGCGAAATTCTTTGGGCGAGCGTAATCTTGCCGAGTTGAAACAGAGCTAGGCCTCCCAAACCAAGCGCCATCAAACCCAAGAGCGTTCCCACCGCGTGCCGGATGCTGAATCGCCAGGCCCCGGATCGAAGCGCCCAGCGCCAGGCGCCAACCGCGCAGGCGAGCGCAACCAAGGCCTCGAAGAGCTCAATGAGCGCGGCGTCGCGTTGCCCGCCGCTGAAAGTGCGCGCCAACACCGCGAATCCCGACGTGTCCGCTACCCCGCTGGCGGGCGTGAGCGAACCGCCTCGATAAACGAGCCTTTGACCCGCGTCGGGCTCTAGTTTCCACTCGGCCAGCAACACGGGGGCGCGCACGATGGGCGCCGCCACCCGCACGCGTCCGGGTTGCTTGGATTTTTGGGCCAGCTTTAGATCGACGGTTACGACCGCGTTCGGGTCCTGGCCTTGGGGCAGGGGAATGAGGTCCGCCTGGGCGTCCTCCACCGGTACGACCGAAGCGCCATTGGCAGTTGCGGACCAGAGTTCCGCGCCCTGGGGACAGGTCACGCTAAAGAACGGGTTGCCGCGGTTCTTGACGAAGTATTGCGCGTCGGTGAGCACCTGGCCTTGCTTGGAGACTTGCGTGCTGAGCAGGGCCCGATCCACCACCTGGCTGAGCGATTTGCCCTGAGCCAACGGGCTGAGGGCGAGTTTCAAATCGAACGGCCGGGCGAGGTAGCGGTAGGCGGCGAGGAGCGGCGCATCGAAGAACAAACGGTATTCAGGCGGCACTTCCCGGGTCTCGATGGCGAGCAAGCCGCTGGACACCGACACCGGCTTGACTCGGAACTGATAGGTGCTGGTGACCAGCGTGTACCCTTGCTCAGAGACCACGTCCAGGGGCCGCGCGCCGGTGAAGGTGAGCGTCTCCCCTTGGGCCTGGAACGGGCGCTCGTAGGTTGCCAGGAGCGTGTAAGCGCCCAAGACCGGCGTGTGCAGTTGGACCAGATACGTGCCGTTGGTCTCTTGCCAGCTCCGGATGTCCTTGCCGGTGAACTCCACGTTGAAGTACTCGGGTGACAAAGCGACTTTGAAACTCGATACGGGCGCGCCTGAAATGGAGTAATTGATCACGCTGCTGCCGTAAGCGACCCCTTCGCCAATCGAGAACAGGTGCAGGGCGTCCGCCTGAACGGTTTGTCGCAACCGCTCGACGCGGAGTGTCGCCTGCCAGGCGCGGTCGCTGAGCCGGAAGGCCGCCTGGAGTCGTGCGACCTTGCGCGGAAAGTAGGCCGTCGCCATCTCGGTCAAGCCCCGCGTGCGCTCAGGGGTCAAACGGAATCCTTCGTCGGCCGAGACGCCAATCTGCCCGCGCAACGATTTGGCCGCCGGGACCGTGACGGAGGGGAGCGCCCAGGAAGGCTGGCCCAGGGCGGTGTTCCGTTCCAATCGGAGTTGGATGATTTGCCGCCCGGAGACCGGCTGTCCATAAACCAGGCGCAACTCCGCCGCCAGTTGCCCCTCCGGTTCGCGCGAGAAATAGTCCGCCAGCCCCGGGGCATCGAGCCGGGCGATGCCGTATCCTTTGGGCACGCGCAGCAACAGTTCGCGCAACGGGGCCTCGCGGATATCGACCTGGATTTCGGCGCCGATGGAGAGATCGTTTTCCCCAAGGTTATAGACCAGGATTTCGGAAACGCTTAGTTCGGGCAGGACCTGCTCGGCCTGGATGGCGAGATTGAAACCGGCGCTGGAAAACCGATAGACGAACTGCTGGGCGCCACCCTTCCTGAAGGCGGCCCGGGTGGCCTCGGTGCTCGGAAACTGATCTGGCGAGATCTGGGACAAGCCATTGGCCTCGGTCACTTCGAGCTTCACCGCGCCCTCGTTCACCACGCGATAGCAGCCCGAGAAGCGGGTGGCGGCCACGGGCTGTAACTGGACCGCCTGCATGGTCTGCGGGAACGCGCCCAAGGGCGTCTGCACCTGGACCTGCAAACCGAACTGATCTCGCTGCGTTTGGTTGAAACGGACGACCAGCCGCCGGTCCTTTGAATTGGGAACCGGCTCGATACTCCACGCCAGCAAATCGTCTCCCAACACACGGGTCACCTCTCCCGCGCCCCGCACCAACAATGTCACCCGGTCGGTCTCCCCTTGCATGACCTTGAAGTTGAGCAACGCCGTCTGCCTCATGACGCCAGGGCTGACGGCAATCTGCGAGAGCATCTCGACGGAGTAGAACAACTTGCCCTCGCCCTCCGGTCTGGCCTCCTTCCAGGACAGTTTCACCGAGCCGTCGGACGGCAGGTAACTCACAAAGCTCTCGCCTGTACGCTCGGGCCGGGCCGCCCCGGCAAATTCGAACTGGGTGTCCGCGGGCAGGCCGCGCAACTCGACAGGTTCCAAGGCGCAGGGCGCGACCTCGAAATCAACGCTGTTCCAGCCCTGGGAATGGTCCGTGCCCTGATGAACCAGGGCGTTAAATTTGAGTTGCATCGGGAAGTCTCCCGCCCGGTTGAGGACCAGCATGAACGCGTCGTTCCGGAAGCGGACATGCCAATCCGGATGCTCTTCCAGTCCGGTGAGCGCCGCGCCCCCGGAAAGCAGCCGCAACGAGCCGCCTTTGGGGTTTTTCGTGGAAGCAATGGCGGAGAGGGTAAAGGCGGCGTCTCCGCCCTCAAACTGTCCAATCATCTTGAAATCGTGCAGGACAAGTCTAAGCGAATCCGGGTCCGCAAAACCGACCCTGAGGGGCAGCGAGTAAGGCGAACCCTGAAACCGAAAGGCCAGGGGCGCGGGCCCTTCGCCATTGGCGTTGGCGCGAAGTGCCTTCGGCAGCAAGATGGGTTCGATTGGAATCAGGCCGGACGGATTCTCGGGACGCACCTCCAGCGCCGGGCCGGCGTGAAGGCTGATGTAGCCGCTGAGGAGGGCCGGCTGCGCCGGAGTCAGGGTGAGTGTTGAGAGGGAGACGGGCAGACTCTCTATCGCCTGTTCCGTGGTGATGTTGACCACGAAGTGACGAATAGGCTTGCCTGTTTTGAGAAGCCGCAGAACGAGGACGCGCGTGCCGTTGGTCTCCAGGCGGATGCTCCAATCTTGCAAATCCTTTCCGCTGACTTTGCGAATTTCGCCTCCTCCGCCGATGGTGAGGGCTAGTTCGCTCGGGTCCCCGTTGAGGATGTCGAAGCTGGCGAGAATCCGGTCGGTGACTTTGCCCGGAGTAACGCGGATTGCCTGGTTCAGTGACGTGGCAACGATGGGCTTTTCCGCTACGCCCATCAGCCGATTCAACATGGCCTCGATAACCAGCCGCGCCTTGCCGTCCTCCAGACCGCCGTGGAAGGAGAGGTTGGTAAGTTGCGCTGATTGCCCGGCCGCCAGGACGGAACTCGCGAGCAAAGAACACAGGCAAAGAATGAGGGCTTTCATAGGAGGATGGTGAACCCGAGAACATGAGTGGGGGCGCTTCTTGCGCACCATGAGGCGCCGACTACCGTAATCGCAGTAGAGAATAGTCGTTTCACATTGGGCTTCGCACCGAACGTCGTCTTTCAGCTTACACGACACTCGAGTGAGTGATTTCTTAGACGAAAAAACTGGACGCAGCGACTCCCCGGCCCGGATTAGTGGATTGATGGATTGGTGGATTGATGGGGGCGGGGCGGCTTTTTGGTTTGTATTGGTTTGTTTGCGTGGTGTCATTTTGCGCTTTCCGCCAAGGCGTGGGAGGGTGGCAGTTGAACCTTCCGCAGGCTTCCGCAGCTTTCCGTAGGTTTCCGGAGGTCGCATTTTCAAGAAGGCTGGGCTGGATTGCGATTTGAGGATGGCGGAGCCCGCCATGAGGTGGCGGTGTGTTTTCATGCGGTGATGCACTTTCGGGCCAACCCAGAACCAGCTAGGTCCGGCGCCGCTGGCCTGCTCGTGGGCGGGGCAACCCACGACACTTAAATGGGTCAGTTAATGAGATTGTAATATTTTATATTTTATTGACAGCATGAGTGTAGTTGGAGAGACTTGGGCGTATGGCTCGGGAGATGCGCATTCAATATCCTGGGGCGATGTGTCACGTGATGAATCGAGGGGACCGGCGGGAGGCGATCTTCGAGGACGACGAGGACCGGCAGCGGCTGCTGGAGACCCTGACCGAGGCTTGTGAGAAGACGGGCCTTGCCCCGTGAGATAAGAGCCGGCTAAAGA
>JAJYHY010000342.1 GCA_021784555.1 bacterium | reverse complement strand
TCGCGTTGCCGGGACGCAGTTACTTTCAGTTGTCTGGCGGGAAGCTCCGCCAGGGAGGGACTTTCACCCTCCGGTGCGCGCCCGCTTCCCAAGCGCACTGTCGCGGATTTGCAATCCGCAGACCCTCGCGCAATGCAAGCGGTCTCGAGCACCCAACACCCTGCCGAATGCAATTCGGCGATATCCCGACGCGTCGGGACAATCGTGCGCTACGAAGAATTCTGTCGTGCGCCCGGCAAAAACATGAAAAGAAGGAAACGGTTGACGACGCCATATCTTCCGGGTTAACACACCGCTCTGCTGGGTGTGCTGAGGATGACGCGGGCGGCATTGCCTCTCATGCTGAACAATCCTGGCAGCTCCATTATCAACATCGGCTCGCTGGCGGGACATGTCGCCTACGAAGGCGGCGCCGCCTATTGCGCCGCCAAGGCGGGCGGAGAGTTCCGAAAAAAGTTCAACTATTTTCGACCTCTTGGCGGCCTGCTATAACCCGCCCTACCCCCGCCAGCGATTAACCCCCAATCACGGCTTCCAAAGATTGTGAGATGCGCACCCGCGAATTAATGCCCTGAAATAATAGTTGCTCTCGGCTGACGCTCTGCTACTCTACCTCTTCCTTTCCGGGGTCCGAAGGAGATCGACGAGCCTCGGAGCGGTCTAACGGCCTCTGCCTCGCCGCATAACGCGCGGGGCGGCCACAACAACACTAAACTCAATCCCGTGTTCCGCGGGATGGTTCGCTCTCAAAGCGGGCTGTTAACAAAAGGAAACTTGTGATTAGTATTGGAGTCAAAGAATTGCTCGACGCCGGTGTTCATTTCGGACACCAGACACGGCGCTGGAATCCGAAGATGAAACCCTTCATCTTTGATGCGCGCAACGGGATTCACATCATTGACCTGAGCAAGACCCTCAGCCAATTGGATGCCGCGTGCAATTTCCTCTCGGCAACCGTCAGCAAGGGCAACCGGGTGCTATTCGTCGGCACCAAGAAACAAGCCCAACAGGCCGTGAAAGACACCGCCAAAGAGTGCGGCCAGTACTTTGTCACCGAACGGTGGCTGGGCGGCACGCTCACCAATTTTGCCACGATCAAGCGCTCCATCGCGCGTCTGAAGCAGATCGAGAAGATGGAGGCCGACGGCTCCATCAACAACTTTGTCAAGCAGGAACAGTCGGTCCTCCGGCGCGAGGCGGCCCGGCTGACCAAATTCTTCGATGGCATCCGGGCGATGGACCGCCTGCCGGGCGCGATGCTGGTCGTGGACATCAAGCGCGAGCACAACGCGGTCGCCGAGGCCCGGCGCGTGAAGGTGCCGGTCGTAGCCATTGTCGATACCAATTGCGACCCTGACTTGGTCGATTTCCCCGTCGCCGGCAACGATGACGCCATCCGCTCGGTCCGCATGATCCTGGCCACTATCGGCCAAGTCATCACCCTGGCCCAGGCTGAGTATGAGGCCAAATACGGGCGGGGCCGGGCTGAAGAGGAAGCCGCCGCGGCGCAATTGACGCAGGCGGCCCAGTTGCCTGCCGAACAACCGCAGCCGGCCGAGCCGGTACAGCCAGTGTCCCCCGCCGAGCCGCCTCCGGTCCCTGCCGAGCCGAGGCAAGCCCCGGTCCCGGGCCCTGCGCCCACTCCACCGGCGGCGTGAGAACAATTTGAGGCGGCAGCCTGGGGGGGCTTTAAGGCCCTGCCTGGCTCTAATCCCTTTTCCCCCTTTAACCTTAATTGCAAGAAATAGATTCCTATGGCTGAAATTACTGCTTCAACGGTTGCTAAACTGCGCGAGATGACCAACGCCGGCATGATGGACTGCAAGAAGGCCCTGACCCAGGCCAATGGTGACATCTCCGCCGCGGTCGATATCCTGCGCAAAAAGGGCGCTGCCACCGCGGCAACCAAAGCCGCGCGTGAAGCCAGGGAAGGCGTGATTGCCCAGCATATCGCCAAGGATGGGCGCTTGGGCGTGCTCGTCGAAGTGAATTGCGAAACCGATTTTGTCGCGCGCAATGAAGTGTTCCGTGCCTTTGCGGACGAGGTCGCCCGAAAGCTTTCTGAGGACCCAAATGCGGACCTTGAGGCGGACCGCCAGAATGCCGTCTCTCAGATCCGGGAGAACATCAAAATCCCGCGTCACGCGCGAATGGAAGTCAGCGGCAACGGCATGATAGCCGCCTACATCCACACCGGCGCGAAAGTGGGCGTACTGGTCGAAGTCGGCGCCGGCAAAATGACCACGGTTGCTTCGGCGGATTTCAAGCAATTGGTCAGAGACATTACCCTGCAGATCGCCGCTGGGAACCCTGCGGCGGTAGCTCGCGACCAGGTGCCTGAGGCGGTCATTGCCAAGGAAAAGGAGATTGCCGCCGAGCAGGTCAAAAACAAGCCCCCTCAGGCAATTGCCAAAATCATTGACGGCAAGCTGGAGAAGTTCTTCCAGTCCTGCTGCCTGGTGGACCAGGGCTTTGTGAAGAAGAACTCGGAGATTTCAGTGAAGGAACATGTGGCCTCCGTGGCGAAGGGCTTGGGTGATGAAATCACCATCCGCCGTTTCGTCCGCTTCCAAGTCGGCGAGAGTCTTCCGGCGGCTTAGAGCCTGACCCGTGTGAAAAAAGATGCAAAGAAAGCAAATCGGGGCTTGCTTTTGTTGAGCAACCCGCTAGCTTAAGAGGGCTTATCGGAAGCGAGCGTAGCTCAGTCTGGTAGAGCGTCACCTTGCCAAGGTGAATGTCGAGGGTTCGAATCCCTTCGCTCGCTCCACTTTTTCCTAACAAGTTCAGGGTCTTTCCCCCGGAATGGCAGCGGCAATTGAGAATTGAGAATCTTGAATTGAGTTTCGCTTCGGAGGGCCCTCGGCAGGACGGCACCGGTTCGTTCCCGCAGTCGAGCGGATCTGCCTGGCCGCAGTCGCTTTGAGGATTCTTCCGCTATCATATTGACTTCCATTTTGGCATCAACGTGCAATTTGCAATTCTTAATTCTCAATTCTCAATTAAACGGCTTCATGCAGCCATCGCGAAACGCTGACCTGTCAACTGCAAGTTTTCAGGGTCGAGGATTCTAGTTCGTCGTTTGGTAATTTGGACTGTCTGAGTATCGGGTCGTTCATGGAGGTATTCGTTCTTGTCATTCAAGCGGGCTCTACAAAACAGTCCTTGCTCTGACGATTTCAGCCAACACGCCCGCCAGTTTTGAAGCGGCCAAGCGGGTTTGCTCTTGAAGTCGGAGCATGGCCAGGATCTTGCCCGGTGACCTTGCCAGCGCCAGCACCAGCTTGCGAGGATCGATTCGCCAATCGGAGGTCATCACGCGATTGAAGTCCAAGACCAAGTCCTCTTGCGCCCCGTCCAAGATCACTCGAACCGTGGCTGAGGGAAGGCCCTTCCGCCGACAGAGGTCGCGGATGGCCTGGGACTCCATCTCGACTGCATCGGCGCCTGTGGTCTGCCGCAAGCCGCGCTTCTCGGTGGCTGTGGCGACGACCCGATCGGCGCAGTGGAATCGGGCCGGCTTTGCGCCTGCCGGCAGCAGGGCGGCTTCCAACCGGGCTTCGGGATCGGCATCGAAAACCACCGTTCCCAAGGTCAGGTCGGACCTCAACGCGCCGGCGAAGCCGCAGGTTAAAACCAGGGCGGGGATTACAGCCAGTGCCACCTCATGAGGCCTGGGCAAGCTGGCGTCAGTGTTGGAGGGCAGCCCGCGACTGGCCCCCCGGATGATTCCTTGAAGCCTCGGGAGCAGAGCGGCCTCGGCGTTCCGCCGTCCCATCCCCGTGAGCAGAATGCTGACATGGGAGCGAGAGGCGGCAAGTTGGCGGAAGGGTTCGGCCTCCTGTTTGACGGCGAAACAGACCAGCGTCAGGCCCCGCATATTTCACCCCTTATCTTACTTCGGCCAAAGGCGCCGGGGTCAGTCCCGCACCTTTTTGCGCCACTTAGCCCTCCACCACCACGAAAAAAGTGAGGACTGACCCCGGCGCCGCCCCAGCATACTTCGCGTCTCATTTTACTCCGGCCAGGCGTTCCCGCCAGATCTGGTAAAGCAGGACGGTGGCCTTTACGTCCCGCAGACAATACTCGGCTATATCGCGGTAGCGTCCGGCGGCCAACAGGGTATTGACGTCGGCGCCGGTCACGCCATGGCTCTTGGGCGACTCGATGCCGAAGGCCTTGCAGTAGAAATCCAGGTTGAACCTTCGCGCCGCGCCATCCCGCCCGCTGACCCCATAAAAGGTCAACTGCTCGGCCAAATCGCAATGCGGCTCGGTTTGGAAACGGTAGCCGAGCCAGTCCTTGCGTGAAATCGGCACGCCCAGCAGCGCCGAGCGCAGATAGATGAAGGGCACGTCGAAGCCGCGCCCGTTGAAGGTGATGACGTGCTCGTAATGCCGGGCGACATCCCAAAACGCCGTCAGCAGTTCCACTTCGTCCATGCATGCCACGAACTCGACCGGCCCGGCCTCATCGCCCTCCTCGGCGTATTCCTGCGCGGTAAAGAGGACCTGGCCGCGGAGCGTATCGGCGTTGAGCATGGCGATACAAACGGCCTGGGCGGTCAGGGGCCAGAGGTTAAACTGCTGGCGAATCTCGGCCCGGCGAGTCTCGCGGGCCTGTTCCTCGGCGATGCGGCTGCAATCGCGAAAGAGGTACTCCTGCTGGGCCTCGTCGAACCGCTCCAGGGGAAGCGCCGAGGTTTCGATGTCGAATACCAATTTGGCCATTACGCGCCGAACTTGTCGAGCATCTTGGCGTTGGCCTGCATGAGCCGAATCAGGTACTTCGCCTCGAACAGCCCCAACGAGCCGCAATTGGCTCCCGTCTCGGTGAACCGCTCCAACTTGTCCGAGCCGCTATAGGCGCTGTGCAGCAGGACCGGTTGCGGATGCCAGGAATGGCCTTTGATGACGCACGGGGTCGAGTGATCGCCGGTGATGGCGAGCACCTCGGGCTTCTTGCGCAGCAGAATCGGAAGCGCGGCGTCGAAGTCCTCGACGGCTTTGCGTTTGGCGGCGAAGTTGCCGTCTTCGCCATACATATCGGTGTATTTGAAGTGGATGAAAAAGTAATCGTAGTTGTCGTATTCGGCCAAGTACCGCTCGAATTGCTCGGCGATGGTCTGGTGTCCCTCCAGCTTGGTCATGGCGACCAATTGCGCCAGCCCCTTGTACATGGGATAGATGGCGATGCAAGCCGGACGCAGTTTGTATCGGTCCTGGAACTTCGGGATGTCGGGTTGATGGGCGATGCCGCGCATGAGAAACCCGTTGGCCGGCTTCTCCTTCCCCAACAGCGGCAGGGCGGCTTTGTAGAACTCGGCAACGAGCTTCGCGGCCTTCTTCGCTTTGACTGATTTGGCATTGACCGGCTGCACCGTCGGGATGGCGAAGCCTTCGCGGTGCGGGTCGGCGTCGGTCAGCGGCCCTTCCATGCCTTTGCCGCGAAAAACGACCACAAACCGGTGGCCTTTGCCCGCCTTGATGATGACCTCGGTCTCGCCGAGCTTTTTGACCTTGCTGGAGAGCAGGGCGCAGAGCCGTTCGCAAACCGATGTCTCAATTCGCCCGGCCCGGCGGTCAATGACGATGCCTCTTTCATCCAGCGTGCAGAAGTTGGCGCGCGCGGCAACGTCACCGGCCTTCAGCTCCATGCCAAGTCCAAGCGCCTCGATCACGCCGCGCCCGACCTGGTATTCCAGCGGGTCATAGCCGAAAAGGGCCAAGTGGCCGGGCCCGCTGCCCGGTGTGATGCCCGGCGCCAGGGGGAGCATTCGGCCCTGGGCGGAGTCTTTGCTCAGGGCATCAAGATTGGGGGTGACCGCGGCTTCCAGGGGCGTGACAAAGCCCTGCTCGCGCGTGGCGACGTCGCCCAGACCGTCCAGCACCACCAATGCCAATTTGCCGGATGGCTTCAAAGTCAATTCAGAATACAGTGCGTCCAAATTCATGTTCAATTCCGCTTTCTCCAATGTACTGACCAGGGGCGCTTCAGATCCCCCTCTCATCTGCAATAATGAGAAGAACGCCCTTACTCCGTCAACGCGATTCAGGAACAGACGATTTCTAGCTCTTAGCCGGCGGCCCTCGCTTTACACGAGCCTTCTTGGAACTCGACATAGTCGTTTAGTAGCTCCTGCATCCGAGCCAACAACCGGTCTCGTTTAATCTGCAGAAGAATTTCCTCACCCGCCTGCGGGTAAAGCAATCGGTCTCGCCAGCGGTTGAGCTGCTCCAGCCTTTTCGCCTGCTCGACGCGGAGCGTGCCCTTGGCCTCCTCCAGCGCCAGTTTCCGGAACTCACGTTCCAAGTGCTGGTCCCAATCGCTTGGCGTCTGCGCAATAGTAAGCACCACCGCTTGGTCGGTTGCCTCTTGCGCGCCCAGCTCAGGCACAGGCATCCAGTGCCCGGACGTGGCCTCACACGCAATGCCGCGCGTTGGCGCCGCCTCGGTGTGGCTCGGCGGCGCCAAACACGCCGCCAGTGCGGACACCGCCGTCCCTCGCGCGAAACGCGCGACAAACACGTCATTCTTCCTCATACAAACCAACGATAAGTTGCTTCTGCATGTTCGCTGTGGACCGCAGCAGCGCCTGCGGCTGAGCCGGGATGCCGTGCTTGGCCGCTGCACCCTTCCTCACTCGCGACGCCGCGCTCAGCGAGACAAAGAACAGGCACGTTTCTGCCGTCTCCCCGTGACAAGCCATCGTCACAACATCCGCCACTTCCGTCTCTTTCTCAACCCCGATCCCCTTCCATGGAGGCGGCGCGCCCTCTGCCGCGCGTCCTATGCGGTTCAGGTACGCAAGTAGAGACTCCTTGTTTTGCTCCACCATGTCCTTGGAGAATGCGCAGGAGTAGCTATCCAGAAGGCCAGAGCCCGACACTAAGCCGAACTGCACCACCAAAAGCGCCCCCTCGCGCTCAATGCGGAAGCGGTTGAAGTACATGGACCGCGGGAAACCGGTCGGTGGCAGCCCGACTTCCAACCTAACTTCCTTCTGTTCCACTTTGCTCACGAGGTTTAAGGGCCTGCTTGATACACCTTGGCCGGCGGGCCCGTCAACCATGCGTTTCGCCCTCATGGTCCTGCTCAGCCGCGGGGCATGGCGGCCATCGAGACGACTGCGTACTCGCAGTTCGCGGTTCCTACCCAAACACCCGCTTCAGATACTCCAGGCTCCGCGCGGCAATTACCTCGGCGCCGTCTTCGAAATTGAACACCTCCACCGACACGTAACCCCTATAGCCGGTTTCCTTTAGCGCCGAGGCAATCGGTCTAAAATCCATCTCGCCAAAACCGGGTCCCTTGAGGTTGGGATCGTTGGCATGAAAATGGGCAAAGTGCGGCCAGGATTCACGAATGATGCTCGGAATCGGCTTTGACTCCGACGCCATCGCCTTGACATCGAGGATGATCTTGAACCGCGACGACGGAACCTGGGCGACAAATTGCAGCGCTTCGGCGGCGGTATTGATGAAATTCGTCTCAGAGGGGGCGAGCGGCTCAAAACAGATGGTCACATTGTGGTCTTCCGCCCTGGCCACCGCGTCGCGAAATGTCTCCGCCGCCCAGTCGAGGGCCTGCTCGGAAGAAACCCCGGGCATGATGTTGCGTTGCTTCGGCGAGCCCACCACCATTACCTCGCCCCCAAGGTCGGCGCAAAAATCCACCAGGTCGCGAAAGTACTGCGCGGTTCGCCGCCGGGTCCCGGTGTCCGGATGATTGATGTAAAGCCCCTCCGGTTTGACCAGCACCCAGTGAATCCCGGCTATCGCCACCCGGTTTCGGGCGGCAACTTCCCGGATTCGCCGCCGCTCGCCCTGGGGGATATCCGTGACGGAATTGGCGACGGTGAAGGGGGCGATTTCAAGTGCGTCGTAGCCGATTCGCGAGGCTTCCGACAGTGCCTGGTTGATGCTGGAGCCTTGAAAAATTTCGTTGCAGATGGCGAATTTCATCAGGGCTTCTCAATGCAAGCATAAGCATTGTGGTTATGGATGCTCTCGTAATTCTCCGCCTCCACCTTATACCATGACACGTCGGGGTGATGATTGAGCTTGAGAGCCACGTTACGGACGAGATCTTCGACAAACACCGGGTTCTGATATGCGCGCTCCGTTACGGCCTTTTCGTCGTGGCGTTTGAGCAGGGCATAGAGTTCAGAACTGGCGGAACTCTCGATGATTGCCACCAGATCCTCGATCCATACGGCGTTGCGGGATCGAATCGCCACCGTGACCCGTCCGCGCTGGTTGTGGGCGCCGAACGCGGCGATGGCCTTGGAGCAAGGACAGAGCGTAGTGACCATGGCCTGGACGGTGAGGACGAAATCGATTCTGTTGCCGCAGGCGGCGGCGTCAAATCGGGCGACGTAGTCCATGAGGCTGCGCTTGCCTGAAACCGGGGCCTGCTTCTCCATAAAATAGGGGAATTCGATCTCGATGTGCGAAGTTGCGGCATGAAACTTTTCCTGCATGGCGTGCAGGATGTCAGTGATATTTTCCACGTGAATGACGTCGCCATGGGCGTTGAGCACTTCGATGAAACGGCTCATGTGCGTGCCCTTAAACTCCTTGGGCAAGTCCACAAACATACCGATGGTGGCGATGGTGTTCTGGACCAGGCGCGCTTTGTCGCGCACCTGGATGGGGAAACGCAGGCCGCGCACGCCAACCTTGTCAATCCGCAATTCGCGGTAATCGCGCTCGCTCTGTTTGTCGTGCAGCTTGGCCAGGCGCGCCGACGAACGGGATTTCGCACGGCTATTGAGGCGAAGCCGTCCGCTCCTCATCGCAGGCCCCCTGGAGGTATGCTTCGGCGCCAGATGGCCCGTTCCGTTTTCACTCGCCTTGAACATGGAGGAAAATTAACAGCGTGGGACGCAAACGCAAGGCGTCGGGCGTCAGTCCCGGATTCTTTCCGCCATTACTGCCAAGGCCCTGAGATGGGCTACACCCGGCGTGGTAGGTCCTTCATGGCGGGGCGAGTCAAGGTACATCCGGAACTGACCTCGACCGGATTTAGGCTTTGACTTGACGCCTAGCCCCAGTTTACGAGTTATTTCAAGTGTGCCTCGGAGGTAGCTGATAATCAGCCACTTGCGATTCAGGCAGACTATGCCCTAAAGCGCCGATTCTGGGGAGCGTAATCCGAGTATCTCGATCAGTTTGTCCTGCGTTTCATCCCGTTTGGCCAGCACCTCCTGCTCGGTGCCGGGCCGCCAGGCGGACGTGGCCGGGAACACGTTGATCACTTGGCGGATTCGGCCCAGCTTTTCCAGCAGACCGGCCATCGGCAGGCGCAGGCCGGCTTGGCGCACCCGCCACCACAACAGCGCCCGCACCGGCCTC
>JAJYHY010000341.1 GCA_021784555.1 bacterium | reverse complement strand
TGCGGCCTGGACCGGACCCGGAAATCGACGCCATGCAGAGCTACCTGCTCTCGATAGGCTTGGGGTCGCAGGTGTTCGACCAGGACGCGATTTCGATAAACGTCCTGCAAGGCTTCAAATTGGTCATTTGGGACGACTTGGGCGCGCAAACCAACGAGTTAAATGCCAACACCGTGGATGTGCTCGATGGGGTATATGGGAGAGGCGTGCCGCTCTACTTGATCGGAGAACATTTGGTTTCCGCCTCGGCGCAACTGCCTCCGATGGAACAGGCCGAGTGGCAGGGCTTGACCCACTTGCAGGCTACTTCCGGCGGCATTCCCAGCGGGTGCGTTACCATCATCGACCCGGAGGGGCCCAGCAATCCGGTGCTCTGGGGCCAATTCTGGAGCGTTGGCGACTTTTGCTATGCGCCAAGAATCGAGATGGCCACCAATGATTCGGCGTCGGAGTTGCTGGGTCAAAGCGACGGGGCGAGCGTCTTATTGATGTACCCGCCCTTTGATTCGCCGGGAGCGACTCCTGTGGTGGCACAGGATTTCAGGGTGCTGCCGCCGGATGTGTCGGCCGCCACCAATGAACTGACGGGATTATTCAAGAACGCAGTCTGCTGGCTGACGGGTTGCGGGTACTGCCAAGACGCGGGACTGGGT
The DNA here is from genome assembly GCA_021784555.1 of bacterium. Classification (GTDB taxonomy): domain Bacteria; phylum Verrucomicrobiota; class Verrucomicrobiia; order Limisphaerales; family UBA8199; genus JAJYHY01. The sequence continues at coordinate 8,712 of JAJYHY010000341.1, read as the reverse complement.
TTGGAGGCCAGCCAAACCAATTATTTGGCGACAGTCGGGCAGGCGATGGCCTACACGCTGACCGCGTCCTGCAATGGGGAATGCCCGCCGGTACAGGTGAGGCTGACCAATTCCCTCCCGGCGGGCTTTGTCTTTCTTGGGGCGACGAACGAGCAGGGATCCTGGACCTACGATGCGGTGCAGCGGCAGGTGGTTTTTTATATCGGGGAGATGCCCCAAGAGGGGTCCGTGGACCTGCAGGTGACAGTGGCGCCGATGCAGATCGGGACATTCACGAATAACGGAGTGATTCGGCTGGCGTATGGGCCGTTGGAGGAGAAGCGTTGGGACATCGAACCGCCTATGGTGATCACGGTGCTGCCGGCGACGGATGTGGCCCACCCCCGCCTAAGTCTGCGGTTGCTGAGTCCCGTCGGGTTGGAGTTGTCGCTGATGGGCGAGGCGGGCCAAGTGTATGGCATCGAGTCTTCGCCGGACCTTCTGCATTGGGAAGATTTCACGAACGTGCTGGGGCCGGTCTGGGCGGGGAACCTCGCCCCTTGGCCCGGAACTAATGCGGCCGGAGAGTTTTACAGGGCCTGGACGTCCAAATGAAAGGCGTGGCAATGAAACCCAGCAACTGCACCTTGATATTCCTCTTCAGTCTCCTCGGTTTAGGCGTCGTTCAGGCGCAGTCTGGCCGAGAGCCCGGCTCGCAGGTTGAGGTCGTCCTCTCCGGCTCCGGCGCGCAGTCAGCCACCTTTACGTACAGCAACGGTAGAGTGGACTTGGTAACGAACCGGATCAGCGTTACACTGCGGCTCCATCCGTATTCTCCGCAAGCCGAAGGCAACCTCTACCTCTCGACGTTGGCAGATTTTAACGGCGTCGTCAGCGTTCACTCGACGGCCACCGCCATCGAGGGCGGCTCCTCCGACACGCAGGACTTTCGCAATGACGCGACATTCACAAATTATATCGCCTTCAGCACCCAAACAGAATTCTTCAAAGCGGACGGAACTGTTGCCAGCCTCTCGCTTCCGCTGCTGGATCCGAACACGATTTCGCCCCGGCAACTGGAACCTTACAGGCTGTTCTATGACGGAACAAACGGCGTTCTTACGGTCTGGATTCGGCTTCCGAGTTCCTTCATTTACTTACCCTATCCGAGCAATGACGAGGCATGGCAGATCCCCTGCACCGCAACGGTGACCGGCAACGGCAGCAGCCTCAAAGGTCTGGTGCAGGACGCCTCGACGGGGAAACCCCTGGCTGGCGCAACGGTTATGGCCGGTACCCATGCATTCACCTCCGATGCCGATGGGTCATTCCTCACGCCCCTTCTGCCCCCGGGTCACCTGACGATTCGGATCACCGACCCCGGCTACGGCACCTACCAAGCCACCAAAATCCTACCACCCTTCTCGACCGTCCAGCAAACCTTTGAGTTGACCCCAGCCAGGCTCGTTCTGGTCACACACGGGTGGATACCGCTTAATGAAACGTTTGACAATTGGCCGGCGTCGATGGCGGACGGCATCGCTAGAGATCTGCGGCTCCGGTTCCCCGATCCGAGCGTGACAATCGTAAGGGCCGATTGGCTGGAGGACGACATGGCCCTGCCTGTCGACGCCAACGCACTTCCCGACTGGACGGTCATCGCGCTGGATTGGCACGAAAAAGCTCACTCGCTTTGGCCCTGGACTGCCGAAGGGAATGCCAAGACCCTCGGCAGAGAGTTCGGGGCCATTATTCAGAAAGCAGGTTTTGCGTCCTGCCATCTCATCGGCCACAGCGCGGGCTGCTGGCTTGTCGACGGCATCGCCGACATAGTAAAGGATCACGACCGAAAAACCGGGAGGCATACCGACGTCCACCTCACATTTCTCGACGCGTTCGCACAAGGTCTTTTCTTCCACAACTCCGCGAAACTCGGATCGGCGGCCGACTGGGCCGAGCAATATGTGACGAAGGGGGTGTTCGAGACTGACTGGATGTTGCCTCATGCCTTCAACATCGATATAACTCATATCAACCCGGTCCCAAGCGACAGCCACTCCTGGCCACACGAGTGGTACGCCAATACCGTATCAAGCCCGGTATCGCCAGACTGTTACGGCTGGGGTTTCCAACGGAGTGTGGAATATGCTGGTAAGCACCCGACTTTTGCCCATTTCCCCGCGGGCTCGGGAATCGATATTCAGACGGGGCTTCCGATAGCACGCATTGGGGGCGGCCAACCACACGCCATCTCTCTCCTCTCCCTTGGGCCAGGCAATGCCATCGTCAGCGACTCCGGGACGGTCGTTTTCCAAGGCTCCAATGAAGTCACAATGGAGACAGGCTCTCCGGTCTTTGTGGACACTTACGTGCCCGGTATTGAAACGAACTCTTTACTGCGATTTGATTTCGAGTTTCTTTCCGGAGCCGCCGCTGAGCTCGATGTGTTGTGCGATGGACAGGCCATCTTCACCGCGGAACAGAAATACTCACTCGGCGTCGAGGATTCGGGTTGGCAACCGCTGGACCAGGCGCTCTCCGCGGGACAACACGAGCTGAGGCTTTTGTTAACTCCTCAGTCGGCGAGTCAAAGCATCGTAAGAATCTCTGCGCTGCAAGTTGGGTACGGTTCTGACATGGCCGCATTGCCGATCCTAAGTTTTGCTTCCGGCCACAGGGCGCTCGAACTATCTTGGTTTGACGGATTTCCTGATTACAACCTGATGAGTTCAGCGACGCTGGCCGTCGGCTGGACGCACGTAGGGACTGCACCCTCAGCCGACAGAGGCTTCCTCAAGGTGGACTTGCCGATAGCAACGCATCCGCAATTCTTTAGACTTGAACGGTGATGACAAACCCGTTCCCACGGCATCCCAGCGCCCGCCGAGTGGGGACTCAGCGTTACAGCCGGCTACAGTCCTCGAACCTTGGAACCCCTTGCGACCCGGTCAGGTCTTGGCGGCCAAGCAGCGGAAAACTTCGAACATGCGCTGTTCTTGATCCGGTAAACGCATCATGCGTGACTTTCGCAACTCACGTTGGCGAAACACGGAAATCCACTACGGGGCAAAGCACCATTAAGAACCGGCATTTGCGCCCAAGCAAAGTTGACCGCGAGGCTGGTAGCGCGGCGGCTTAGCGCCCTCACAATTTCTCGATCCGGCGCAGCATGGCCGGGCGACTTGAGTACCGACGCCGAAATTCGGCGAGCTTCTGCTGGAAGCCGGCGACGTCACCGGCCTGCGCGTAGGCCCGGCCCAGTTCCTGGAGTTGGGCGGCCGCTTGGTCGTAGGCGGAGGCGATTTTCTGAGCCATGAGAGGGTCGAGACCCGACCATATCGCGCCTGCGCGCTGCATGACCGAGGCCAGATGCTGCCGAAGCTGCTCTGCCTCGTGTTGCCGCTTTACCGCCGCCGCTTCGGCCTCCCGTTTCTGCCGTAACTCCCGAGCTTCGATGGTCTTGGCGGCAAAGTCGATGCACCTCATTGTTTGGCCGACCGGGATCTGCACTCGTGGAGACGTCAGCCGGTTCAGTTCAGCTACCACGCCCGCCCCACCACCCTCGGCCACCCTTGCCAGCAGTGCCCGCATTTCGGACGCCGAAAGTTTCTCAAGAGCCGCGGCAATGGGGATGGGCTCCGGTGTTGTAGCTAGAGACAGTCCAGCAGCCACGGCGAGCGCATCAGCATCCACGGGGAATTGTTCGATTAGTGCCGCGAGCGCGGCGCTAAGATTGTCGAGTCCGCCTGGAATCGGCGGCATCGGGACCGCCCCGTCCCGAGGATCTCTCCACTCACCCGGGTCGAAATCAGCCAGCCAGCCCAAAAACAGAGCCCGGTAGTCACCACGCATCAGTTCCTCCCGAACCCCGATGAGTTGGTCGATGAGGCCCTCGCCCTCTGTCCACCCCCATCCGCCCTCTTCGTTGCGCTGCCACCAGACAGTACACCGATCGCGAGTTTCCTTGAAAGTCAGCGTCTCTTCGTATCGTTCGCCTCCCCGGAGATAGGGCTGGATCGCCTCCGGGGCGAACGCGCCTTTTGGGAAAGCCAGGCCCAGACGAACCGTGCCCCAGTTGGCGATGTAAAAGTGCGCGTCGTAATACTTGAGCAGAGTGTCCACGCTCCCGTGGAAATCGCCGAAGTTGTAAGTGTTCTGCCAGCGGACACGCGACACGTTGGCGCGGCTGGAACAACCTTGGGCATATCGAAGGCCTTCGTCGGATATCGGTCCATCGATGGCCGCGAACTCGTAATACTGGTACTCACTCATGGCTGCGTTTTGCTCTTGGCGGAAGGGCTCCCCCGCACACGGCTCAGGATGCTTCAAATGCCCTCCGAGTGAAAGCAGCTTCTTCCGGGTTCGGCCATGCTCGCCGCCTCAATGAACACCCTCAGGTTTTCTATCGTGACGCCCAGTGGCATTCCGCCGGCACAAGAGAGAATGACCTTGGCGCCGACCAAGGCCTACGGCCAACGGGGCCGCGTTGGTCGTGATAGAGGAGCAGCCCTTGCTTGAGGCCCTGAATTCCGGTCCAATAGACGCCGGCCTCGAACTCTACGGCAATCCCGGCTCGAATTATCAAGTATCAAGTCAACTACGCGACGAATCTCGCAACCTCACCGTGGTTCGCCGCCTGGTCCGTGCCAATGACGAACCTGTGGCAAAGCTTCGACCTCGATCCTGCGCAACCAAAGATGTTCTTCCGCGCCCAACAACGATGACTTGCGGAAACTTTGCAGAAATGATAATAGGCATCCTTGGTTGGGCCTATCCGGCTTGTTCAATTCAGGCCGTGGAGTGCGCAACCGGTGTTTCTGACAATAAATGTGTCCAGACAATTCCAGACAAACTATGTTCGCATTTCGTCGTAATGGCGGGTTGCCTGCAAAACCTACGAAATGCTTCTTTAGCGGCTATTTACAAGGGTTTTAGGGTGTTTTTGCGACGCAATGCGAATCTCAATAAACGGGTTCGATTCCCGTACGCGCTACCAATCTCAAAAAACACCGATATAATCAAGGTTTTTCACCATTCCACCCCTCTCCAGATGGCCAGAGTGAGAATAAAAGTGAGAATAAGCGGCTTGAGGTCCGTCAAAAACACAGTGTAATAGCGACGCTGACAGTCACTTACGTCGATTCCGGCCCCGTTGCTCAGTGAGAATGACCCGCTCAAATGACCGCCATCCCAGGACTCATCGGGAATTGAGCGCGCGGTGCCAAAGAACACGCCTCGGGACCGGAGAAGCGCGAGACCGGTGTCGCCACTCCTCGGAAACAGAGAGAACGTAAAGCGGATGCCCTGCGCGGCGAGCGATTCGAGCAACTGCAACGAATCCAGTGCCCGCACGATCAGGCCGTCGGCCTGTGCCCGGCAATCAACGACATGAACCGGCGCGTCGCTACGCGAGACGTTGCGAAATAAGCCAAGCAGCGCGGATTTGCTTTCATCGTCACTGCCGAGGTTGTGAGATTACACCTGTTCGGAATGACGGTCAGCAAACGAATGGTGCCGGTCATCGAGGTCGGAACCATTCCAAGCGATGTTGTGGTAGTTGAGCCAGGCCGTGCGACATTCAGCCTCGAAACTCTTGCCAAGGCTGCCTTTGGATTGGGGATTGAGATGGATGCGTTGATAATGTTCATGTGAAGTGGTCCATGTTGAATTTTGAAAGGTCGGGACGTTTGAAAGCGGGTTCCGGCGGCGACGGTGCCGGGCGGGATTGGGGCCGGCTGTCCTCAGCAGTCGGACGCACGGGCTGCGATTCAAAATGTTCAGACCGCTCCTCCCAATGCCCTTTGGCGCGACGCTGCAAATGACGCCGGTAGAATTGATGAACGACCTGCGCGGTGATGACGCAACCTTTTTCATCGGACAATGCGCGAGCAATTCCCCGCCATGTCTTGCGCCGCTGGCGCAGTTCGCGGATAAAATCCACAAACGGTTCTAGCCGACTATGAAAGGCGCGTCCGCCGCCAGAGTGTTTTCGATTCGCTGGCGAGGCATCGTTGATGATTTCCTGATTCATCAACGCACCGTTTAGAAAACTTCCGACTGCTGTGGTTAGCGGATACCTGGCAGATTCAATGGCAAAGGTGGACGATTAGACTGGATAGCCCATCGGATGGATTTTTCTGGCGTTGAATTCTGTTGAGGGCCGTTGACGCAAAGCGTTGAGCGGTGTTGACTGCGAATGTTGAAAGGCGTTTAGCCGCGTTGAAATCATCAACGCCCAGCAACAGATTTCAACTTCCGTTGTTTTGTGTGCCGAGTTCCGAAGCGACTGCTTCGGGGATGGTGTCTGCCCGCAAAGCATTATCCGTGCGTCTAACAATTCTTCATTCTTCGCGGTTGTGTGAACGGATGGTTTTTCTTTTCAGCGTATGAAGGCATTTGGATTTTGGTTTTCGTGACCGTTTAGGCGTATCTCATTAGGTTGGCTATTTGGTTCATGGACGTGACGAAATCTGTCGTCATTCCGTTTGGATTCTTTTCGCACTGAACGGGCAAGCTGAAATCGGAGGCGGAGCGAAGCAGGTCGGGAGTGGCCTGAACGGACGACGGCGAGATGGAGCGTGATTCCAGCCTGCTCGTTGAGTGCGGTGCCGCATAGGTTCGGTTTCATTGCGGCGATTTGGCTGGCCGGTCGCTGAACACCTGAAAGCGAGCCGCCAGTCTAATCGCCGCATTTGTGAGTTGTGCAATCCGCAATGTTTTTCAATTTCGGTTTTTGAGGAGGCAAGAAACTATACGAACAATCAAAACACCGTTATTTTGCGGGCATCATCTCGTTGCATTCATGGAGACAAGACATTTCAATGACGCCGCTTTCAATTGAAATCTTGGCATCGGTGCTGTTCCTCGGCTTGGTGACGGCGACGCCCGAACATCAGGACGCCCTCAAGCTGCGCGAGGGATTGCTGGTGGGATTTTTCCTCGCGGGTCTGGTGACGCTCGGATCGTTGCAGGCTTACTGGTTGAGACCGCTAATACAGAGCTTGAATGGCAACGCGATGTTTTTTGGCGCAACGGCTTTGACAGCGATTACTGACAACGCGACGCTCACGTATCTTGGCTCGTTGGTGGAGGACATCCCGGACGAATTGAAATATGCGCTGGTGGCCGGGGCCGTTGCCGGTGGCGGCCTGACGGTGATTGCCAATGCTCCCAATCCTGCCGGCGTGGGCATTTTGCAGGAGGCGAAGGTGTTTGAGGATGAAGGCATCAGCCCATTGGGGCTGTTTGTGGGGGCGTTATTTCCGACGGCGGTGGCGATTGTTTTCTTTTGGCTGTTGCGTTGAACCTTCCAAGGGGGTCTGAAGCGGACAATCCGTTGACGCCCTTCAAACTGGCGCTGCCAGGCATCGTGCCAATCCCTCGCGCAGTTCGACCGGTTTGGGTGGTTTGCTCAAAACACAATCAACGTGAGGCGGGACGTCGCCTTTGGAACCCAGCCGCCTGCCCCAGCCGGTCAGCAAAATCACCGGCGTTGAGGGCGAGGCGGCCTTGACCGCGCCAGCGACGGCGCGTCCATCCACATAGGGCATCCCCAAATCGGTGATCACGACCGCGAAGGGTTCCTTGCGCCCCAGTGCGACCTGGAAGGCATCAATGCCCGCCTGGCCGCCGTTGGTCGCGACGACGACATGGCCGTCAGCTTCCAAAATGTCGCAAAGCGCCTGGAGCAACAGCGGGTCGTCGTCCACCACCAGCAGGCGCAGACGCGGCAGGATGGGACCCTTGCTGGATGAGGTGACAGGACTGGCGATGGCGGAAGTTGCCGCGGGGAATGTCAGGCGGATCACGGTGCCTTTGCCAAGTTCGCTTTCAATTTTGAGGTCGGCATTGTGGCGTTGCGCGATGCCATAGACCATCGCCAAGCCCAGGCCGGTGCCCCGTTCGCCTTTGGTGGTGAAAAACGGGTCCAAGCAGCGGCGGCGGGTCGCTTCATCCATCCCGGTGCCGGTATCGGCGATTTCCACGCCGACTTTTTTATCTGAAACTTTCGTTCGCAACGTCAGCGTTCCGCCTTGGGGCATGGCATCCACCGCGTTGAAAACCAGATTGATGAGCGCCTCCCGGATTTCACTTTCCGCCCCCAAGACAGCGGGCAAATCCGGCGACAATGCCGTTTTTATCTGGACCACGATGCCGCGCTGTTGCGGCACATCGTGCCATCGGGCGCGTGTCAGGGCCACCACCTGTTCAGCCAGTTGATTCAGTTGCACCGATGCGAGGGTCAATTGCGGTTCGCGTTGCCGATAAAATTCCTTCAGGCGGGCAATCGTCTCCGCCACGTCCGAGACGGCGCGTTGGATGGTTTCCAGATGCCTCCGTGAATCTGGGCCGAGGTTCGTTTTCTGTTCCAGTAGCAAGCCGGTGTAAAGCATGACCGGCGAAAGGCTGTTGTTGATGTCGTGGGCGATGCCGCTGGCCATCTCGCCCAAGGCGCGCAGGCGTTCCTGCTGCATCACGATTTGTTGCGTCTGGCGCAGGTCGTCATAGGAGCGTTGCAGCGCGTCGTAGAGTTGCGCCTAATGAGCCGCCAGCGCCGTGTGTTGGCTCAACTGGCGCAGAAACTCACACTCGCCGCTGCTAAAACTCTTCGGTGGCCGGCGCGCGGCAATCAGCACGCCGAACACCCGGTTCTCCACCAGCAACGGCGCCGCCACAAACGAACGCAATCCGCCGCGCGCCAGCCGTTGCGGGAAAGGAAATTTCGACTGGCTG
>JAJYHY010000340.1 GCA_021784555.1 bacterium | reverse complement strand
GCTCCTGCCCCAGGGCCGCGAGGTGTTGGTCCAGGTGTTCCACGCCGGTCGTTCCTATCAACAGGCTGGAGATTTCACCCTTTTGGAGCAACGACTGCAAGGCCATTTGTCCAAGCGTCGTTCCCTTCTCCCGGGCTTGGGCTTGGAACTGCTCATGCCGCTGCTTCAATGCCGCAAAATCTTCACCGCGCGTGGTGGCATCCTGCGGCGTTAATTCAGCGGCGGAACGGAGCAGCAGGCCCCCCGCCAACACGCGCCGCGCCATCACTCCAACGTCCGCCGCGCTGGCCTGCGCCAGGGCTTGGTCCAGGGCCGGGCCCGTGAGCAAGTTGAGTTCGAGTTGGAGCACGGCAACACCGGCCCGCCGCACGCACAGTGGCACATCCGCGCTTGTCCGGCAGGAGACGCCATAGTGGCGCACCTTGCCCTGTCGGCGCAGAGTCTCCAGCGTCTCGAAAACCTCTCCGCGCCCCAGCACCTCGGCGGGCGGGCTGTGCAATAGAAACACGTCTAAAGCGTCCATGGCCAGACGAGCCAGGCTCCCTTCAACGCATTTGCCCAGGTAACCGGGGGAGAAGTCCTGCCGGTCTTGGGCCGCCCTGACCTTCTGAATGGAACGGGCAAAGCCCGGTCGGAGCCGGAGAACCCGGCGCAAGAGCGGCTTGAGGCGGCCGGCTACGCTGCCGAGGCCGGACAGGCAAAAGCCCGCCTTGGTTACGACAACAACTTGATCGTGGCGTCCGCGCAGGGCCTGGCCCAACAGCTTCTCGCTCGTGCCCTGGCCGTATATGTCAGAGGTATCAAAGAAATTGATGCCGATGTCCAGGGCATGGCCGAGCAAACGCAGCGCGGCGCTGTCGCCTCCGGCTTGCCCCACCGAGCCCAGCCGCCCGCAACCCAGGCCGAGGACGGAGACCCGCAGGCCGGTTTTGCCAAGTCGTCTGTATTCCATACTACGGGGCGATGTTAGGATAGGATTCAGTCCTAAGGCGAGCACTCATGGGCGCCGGATCTGCTCCCGCCTAGCGCCTCAGGAGTTCCTCCGAAATCCGAACCGCTTCAGCAGGTGGACAATCATCAGCCGCAGAACCCTGCGCGTTCACCTGTGTTCCCGCCCGTGCCTCCTCTGCGATTGTTAGCAGGTGCGGAGGCAGCAGCGATCTCAGGTATTCGATAAACCGGGCCGCGTTCTCGCGTCCGCCAGGCGAGATTTCTCGTATGCCTCGAAATGCCGCCGATTCGGGGGCGGAGTCGTGATAAAGAGCCAGCCAGTCAGCCTTGTCGAGGGCCTCCAAAGCTCGCTTCAGTTTCTCCTCTGACGGGTTGTAGTAGATCAAACCCATTAGCTTTGTGTAATAGGCAGGGGTTGGGGAAACCTTGGTCGGCCAATGCTGCTGCTCATTGGCCCGCTCTATCTCGCGACGTGCTTCGGCGATTCGATTTGAGGCGAGTGCCCTTTCCAAAAGCCGAGCGGCCAACTGCGTATAGCCGACGCCCACATGAGCCGCTAGCTGTTCGAGCTCCCGCTTGGTTTCCAGAGTCATCGGAATCTTCGCCTGCTCCACCCACGCCGCGTCAGTGGGCCGCCCCCGGCCCTTACCAGGCTTGAGCGTCCGGCCGATATCCGCAAGAGCCAGAGCATTCAGTCTCCTTCGTCGAGCCCTCTCCCGGCGCTCTGCCTCGTCACTATTCTTTTCGGAAGCGCTCATTATACACCACCGGTAGGCAGCTTATAGAATTGCCACCGGCACCCAATGCTTGTCGAATTTCATCATTTTCCATAGGCCTGGAGCTTTCTCGCTCCAGGCAGCTTGTCATTTATCACACCAATTTTGCAAGGCCATGTCAGGTGTGCGCGAATCTACAGGCCAGCCAGACAGTTCGCCCCGTCGCGGCACTCTCCGGCTTTTCGACCCAAAAGTCAACAGGGCACTCATTTTATTTTTGGGCCAAAAAGGCACCTAGGGTCTCGCAACTCTGCCACGCAAAGCGGATAATTCACGTCCGTCGCAGTAGTTCCTTTCACGTGCTGCCCGCTGGCTGCATCCGCCCACGCGATAAAGTGGTCGACCAAGTGGCCGATTAAGTCCCACGTCAGGCGGGCTAGATCCAGCCCAAGGGCCGCGCTAGGTGCCCGCGTCTGCGCCCGCTCCCGCCAAAGCCCGTCCCCGCTTCAACTCTTGTCACCCCTCCGCGTGAGTTGGTAGCCTGCGGCCATGGCTCGAAGAGTAACGGCGGAGACGGAAGCCCCACGCGGATTTAGCGATGTTGTTGGCATCGTGCTGCTGTGTATTGCGGTGTTGCTGCTGGCCTCGCTGCTCTCCTACCAACCGCACGATGTCTCGGCCAACGGCCTCCCAACCAATCCCTCCGTGCAGAACTGGGTCGGCCCCTTTGGCGCCTGGACCGCCTACTATTGGTTCATGGGGGTTGGGGCGGCCGCCTATGTGGCGCCGGTGCTTTTTCTTTTAGTGGGACTGGGCTGCTTCTTCGAGTCGCTGGCCTACATGCGGCGGCGCTGGCCCTGGACGGTCGTCCTGCTGCTCTGTTGCGCCGGCCTGCTCCATCTCTACGAGCGGTATCTGCCCAATGCGCCGGCATACATTCGCGGCACCCTTCTGGGCGGGGTGCTGGGCGTGAGCCTGAATGAATACCTCTTTGGCTATTTCGGCGTGCCGGGCGCCACCGTCCTTTACTTGATGCTCTACTTCATCAGCCTGCTTTACCTCACCAACTTTCACCTGGGCGAATGGCTGCGGGTGATTTGGTCCTGGCGCCCCCGCCGTGCCCGCGCGGGCACGCCAGAGGAGCAAGAATTGGATCGGCGGGAACGAGAGTTGCAGCGCGAAGCCAGGAAACTCCAGGAAATCGTGGAACGCTCCGGGCTTGGGGCCGATATGAAACCGGTGCCTGAACCGACCGTGCGCGACTTGAGCGTCCCCCAGCCCAAGTCCGCTCGCGCCCGGAGACAAAGCCAGGCGGAACCGGGCAAAGAACCCGCCCCGGCCGATGAAGGCGAGGTCATTCCGGCGCGGGAGGTAGTAGCGGCGGCGACTACGCCGGATGTGTTGGGAAAGAGAACCGAAAAGGCAAAACCGGAAGAAGCGCCGCCTGAAGGAGCGATTGAGAATCTGTCTCAGGCTGCCGATGAGATTTCCGAGTCCGAAGCGGATGAAGACTCGGAGGTTCCGGCACGTTCAAAGTCCCGTCCGCTGCCAAAGAAGCCGAAGCCTATCGCCGTGGCCTCGACGCCTCTCATCGGCAATTACAAGCTGCCCGACCTCGATTTTCTTCAACAGCCGGACCCGACCCTGCGGCCAACGGAATCCAAGGAGGAGCTCATGGCCAATGCCCGGCTGATGCAACAGACGCTTGCACAGTTTGGCATTGAGGTTGCCCTGGGCGATATTACGAAAGGCCCAACCATCACCCGTTATGAGCTGCATCCGGCCCCAGGCGTCAAGCTGGAAAAGATCTCCGGGCTGAACAACAATATTGCCGCCGCTCTCAAAGCCGAGCGCATCCATATCCTGGCGCCGGTTCCGGGCAAGAGTTCCGTGGGTGTTGAGGTCCCCAACGCGGTCAAGACCAAGGTCATCATGCGCGACCTCCTCGAATCGGAAGAGTGGCGCAACAGCCGCGCGAAGATCCCCCTGGCCTTGGGCAAGGATGTCTATGGGCATCCCATCGTGACCGACCTGTCCGAAATGCCTCACCTGCTGATTGCCGGCAGCACCGGCTCGGGCAAATCCGTTTGCATCAACGCCATCATCAGCTCGCTCCTCTACCGCTTTTCACCCGACCAGCTTCGGTTTGTAATGATCGACCCAAAAGTGGTGGAATTGCAGCACTACAATCCGCTCCCGCACCTGGTCGTGCCTGTGGTCACGGACCCCAAGAAGGTCATCCTTGCCCTGCGCTGGGTTGTCACCGAGATGGAGAAGCGTTACCAGATCTTTGCCCGCGTGGGCGTTCGCAACATCAACTCCTTCAACTCCCGGCCCAAGAACAAGCCCGCGCCGCCTGCTCAGCCGGAGCTGCCTTTGACAGGCCGGAAAGACAAAGGCGAGGCGGGCGCCGAGGGTTTCGCCGTCGAGATTGACGAGGAGATCGTGGTGCCGCGGGAGGAGGAAATCATCATTCCCGAGAAGCTCAGCTACATCGTGGTCATCATCGATGAGTTGGCCGACCTGATGCTCGTTGCGCCCGCCGACGTCGAAATGGCCATCGCCCGCATTACCCAGATGGCCCGTGCCGCCGGCATTCACTGCATTATCGCCACGCAGCGCCCGAGCGTCGATGTCATCACCGGCATTATTAAGGCCAACATCCCCGCCCGCATCGCCTTCCAGGTCGCCGCCAAAGTTGATTCCCGCACCATCCTCGACGCCATGGGCGCCGACAAGCTGCTCGGAAAAGGCGACATGCTTTATCTGCCGCCGGGCTCGGCCAGGCTCATCCGCGCGCAGGGGGCGCTTATCACCGATCAGGAAATCCAGGGCATCGTCGAGTTCATTGCCAAGCAGGGCAAGCCCAGCTACGAACTCGAAATCCATCAACAACTCTCCAAGCCCGCCACCGGCCCTGATGAATCCAACGGCGGCAATGAAGACGAGGAACTCATCGAACAATGCATCGAGGTCATCCGCAGTGAGCAAAAAGCCAGTGTCTCCCTTCTCCAGCGCCGGCTCCGGCTCGGTTATGGCCGCGCCGCGCGCATCATGGACGAACTGGAGAACCGCGGCATCGTTGGACCGAGCAAAGGCGCCGAACCACGAGATATCCTGATCGATCTGGATGGGACTGGCGCGGACGGACAGCCGTCGGCGGACCTGGAGTGACGGCAATGGAGTCGCTCGGAAAATGCCGTTGATTCCTCCTTGTCTCGCGCGGACAAGTCGATAGGCTGATACTGTATGGGATTGACTTCGCAAACAGTCACCGTGCGGCCGACTCGGAGTTCGCGCCGCAAAGCCCGACTCGAGTTCCTCGTTGACTCAGGCGCGATCTATAGCCTCGCGCCAAGCTCGACCCTGAGAAAGCTCGGACTGCGCCCCTACCGCACGGTGAGTTTCACCCTGGCGGATGGAACGAGAGTCAAGCGCAGGGTCGGCGACGCTTACTTCGAAATCGACGGGCACCGCGGTCCCGCCCCGATCATCTTCGGCCAGAGGGGCGACGAGCCGCTGCTTGGGGTAACCACATTGGAGAGCCTTGGCTTGGTTCTCGATCCGTTTAAGCGCCGACTCCTGCCGATGCGGATGTTATTGGCGTGGTTGCTCTCTGGGCAATTCCCTTCCTCAGCGCAACAATCCCCTCCCGATGGCCACCGATGCTAATACACCGATCGATTCGCTCTGGAAAGAGTACGGGCTGGTTTTCCGGGACTTCGACGACCTGACCCTGGCCCGCTGGATGGCGCAGACGCTGGGCCAGCTCGAGGGGAAGGCCTGGCGGCTCTCCCATCCGTTGCTGGGCGCCTACCGGTTAGCGGCGCAAGAGGCCCATGAGCGCCAGGTTTGGCTCAAACGCCTGGCCACACCGCCTATTGCCTACGCCGAATCGCCTTGCTGCCGCGCTCCCATGCTGCCCCTGCTGACGCGCGACGTGGGCCAATCCGGCCTCATCTGCCAGCACTGCAACGACTCGCTGGTGCCGTTCGAGGAACTTCCCCAGTCGCTCCAGGCCGGCCTGGGCAAGTGGGCTGCCGAGTATGCCCCAGTCCATGCCGTGGCCCATTGGGATGAGCAGCGCCAGAGGGCCGTGGAAGACTACGACCGCGCCTTCGAGGTGGCGGCGCATGAAGCCGAGATGCTGCTGCTGCGCGCCGGGCAGGTTCTGGCGCCCCGTTTGCTCGACTTCTATCCGGCGGCGGTGTGGGAAGACCAGGACGAGTGCCTCGAAGTGCGTCCCGAGGACGTCGGGCTGGGTTGACAGCTCCCGTCCTCGCCACTTATATTAGCGCCTCCAATATATGAACCATGAACCGCATGTAGCCGTGGCCGGCGCCACGGGCGCCGTCGGCGCCGAGATGATTAAGACGCTGGAAAAACGCAATTTCCCGGTCGGGAAACTGACGTTGCTCGCTTCCGCCCGTTCGACGGGTAAGAAGCTGACGTTTCGGGGCGAGTCCATCGCGGTCAAAGAGTTGAAGGACGATTCCTTTGAGGGGATCGACCTTGCCCTCTTCAGCGCCGGGGGTGGCATTTCCAAGCAGTTTGCCCCCATCGCGGCGAAGGCGGGCTGCGTGGTGGTCGATAATTCCAGCGCCTTTCGCATGGACGACAAAGTGCCGCTGGTGATTCCGGAGATCAACGCCACGGACGTGGAATGGCACCGGGGCATCATCGCCAACCCGAACTGCACCACCGCCATCACCCTGATGGCGCTCTATCCCTTGCACCGGGCCTTCGGCTGCAAACGCATTATCGCCTCCAGCTACCAGGCCGTTTCGGGCACCGGCGCCAAAGCCATCGCCGAACTGGAACGGCAGGTGAGCCAGATTGTCCGCGGAGAACCGGTGACACGCGAAGTCTATCCGCACCAAATCGCGTTCAATGTCCTGCCGCATGTCGATTCGTTCCTGCCATCGGGTTACACGAAGGAGGAAATGAAGATGGAGAACGAAGGCCGCAAGATCATGCACCATCCCTCATTCCGGGCGAGCGTGACCTGCGTGCGGGTGCCGGTCTATCGGGCGCACTCCATCGCGGTGAATGCGGAATTTGACCAGCCGCTGAGCGTGGAAGCGGCGCGCGAGGTGCTCCAGGATGCACCCGGTTTGCAAGTGGTGGATGACCCCGGCAAGAACGAGTATCCCCTGCCCCTGAAGTTGGCGGGTGAGTATGACTGCGCCGTGGGCCGTCTGCGCAAGGACTGCGCGTTGGAAAACGGGCTCGCGTTCTGGGTCTGCGGCGA
Source organism: bacterium (assembly GCA_021784555.1). Taxonomy (GTDB): domain Bacteria; phylum Verrucomicrobiota; class Verrucomicrobiia; order Limisphaerales; family UBA8199; genus JAJYHY01. The sequence goes on along the minus strand of JAJYHY010000340.1, from coordinate 2,448 downwards.
CCAACTGCTCAAGGGCGCGGCCCTGAACGCGGTTCAGATCGCCGAAGTCGTAATGGAACGGGAGATGGCCGCCACGGTGAAGGCCTGAGCGCGCAGAGGGGCGAGGGGGCGTAGGCGCTAACTTTGGCTGTTGGCTGTTTATGCATCGCCTGGAAACCCATGCCCACCGCATGCACATCCACCGCCAGCGTGATGTCTCCCGGCAGAACAATCGAGCCGAGCACCCCCGCCAACCCTTGACTGAAGGCCATCATCCGATGCACCCGCACCACAATCTGGTAACCGTAATAGGTCTCGGCGTGCGGCAAGGGCGCGGGCACGGGGCCGGCCACAATGGAATCTTTGGAATCCAACCGGCTTTTGCGACGATAGACCCCAACGATCCACTGATCCACCATGCCTCATCCATCATCCTCCATAACTCCACCACTCCATCACTCCAGAGGCAGCGCCGTGGCTTTCATAAAGGCGTTGATAGCCCCTTTCTTGAGGCCGGCGCTCCGGGCCGCGTCGATCACCCGGACCACCTGGCCCCACGGCGCGCCTTTATCGGCGCTGATGGCCAGGGTCGAGGCTGGGTCTTTTGAGATGGCTGAGGCCAAGGCGGTCTCGAGGCCCTCGGAGGTTACGGGCCTGGCGTCGGGGCCGAAGCGCAAACTGCCTTGGGCGTCGATGCTGACCAGCAGGGGCGGGCGCTCGGTGGCGCCGGGTCTTTGGGCGTGGGAGGATTCGGGCAGGGCCAGCTTGAGGACGGGCTGCTGTTTGAAGGTGGTGGTCACCATGAGGAAAATCAGGAGCACGATCAGGATGTCGATCAGGGCGACGATGATGACGGCCGGGGCCTGCCGGCGTTTGCGCACGTAGAATCGCATAGTCACTTCACTCTCTTGGCTTCCCGCCGGTATTGGCGCCGGATGAACTCGTCGCAGAGCGATTCCATCTCGATGGCTATCGTCTCGACCTTCTTGCTGTAGTAACTCCAGAAGATGAGCGACGGGATGGCAATGAGCAGGCCCATGAGCGTGGCGTTGAGGATGAGGGCGATGCCCTGGGCCAAACGCGAGGCCTCGGTCAAGCCCGTCTGGCCGATGTCGCCGAAGAGCGTCATCATGCCGGCTATCGTGCCGACCAACCCCAGCAGAGGCGCAATGCCGACAATGATTTCCAACACCACCAACCCCCGCTCCAGCCGCGCAATCTCGTGCCGCGCCCGCGTCTGGAGGGCATCCACGTTCTCCGCCTTGGGCCACTTGAGGTGATCGACGGCCTCGAGCAAAAGGCGGCTCAGGGCCGAATTATGCTGCTGGCACATCTGGCGCAGCATCGCCACGTCCTCCGGCGCACGGCAGGACTCAACGGCTTCCTCGATTTCCGGCGGGACGACCCTGCCCCGGCGCAGGGCGATGCCGCGCTCGATGATGAAGGCCAGGCCAACAACGGAGGTGAGAATCAATACGCCATAAACAAATGGTTCCATATCTATTCAGTTCAATTATAATAAAAAGTAAACTGCACGTTCCGGGTGTCGCCCATCATGGCGCGCATGTGCGCCGGCCACTTCGCAAACGGAGACGGGTCCCACACCGCCCGCCGGCAGAGCTCGCCCAAGGCGAAGCCGACAGTGTTTTCGGCGACGTGCAGGCCGGTCACGCTGCCATCCGCGTGCAGACTGAACTGGAGCACAACCTTGCCGCGCGCGTCGGAGGCGTAAGCGCGCTGGTCCAGGAGGTCATACCAATGCTCCTTGATGGCGGCGATCAGTTGCTGATCGTATTCACCCAACTCGGAGCCTTTGGCATCAAGCGAGCCGAGTTCCAGATAGTGCTTTACTCCGCCTTCCTGCTTCATCATCTGGCCTGGAGTCAGGTCGGGATGACGCTGCTCGAGCGCCTCCCGAATGGTGCTCGGGGGACTATGCGGCTGTTCGTTGCGTGCCTCCTCCTGTGGAGGCGGTTGGGGATTGACCATGGCCAGGTCGCCAGGCGGCTGCTCCAGCTCAGGCAGGACCGGCGTGGGTTGCGGTTTGGGCGGCTTCGGCTTTGGCGGCTGGGTTTTGGGCGGCTCCTTTCCGGGAGGTTCGGTCTTGGCGATATCCTTCGGCGCGGGCTTGGGTTTGGAGGGCGGCAGAGGCTGCAACGGCGTGAATGTCTTCTGAAAGGGGACATTCTCGGTCTTGATCTCCTTGGTTTGCGTGCCGTTGATCATAGGGACATCAAGATTTTTTTCGATCTGGGGATTGCCCGCCAGCGAATTCTTATTGGAATAGAACTTGGCATTCCTGGGCGCCCTGAGGGTGGCCTGCTCCGGGCCGACCTCAACAAACACCAGCGGAATCTGAGAGTCAGGAGGGGGTTTATGCAGCCGTTTCGTTTCGGTTAAGACGTGGGCCAGTTTGCCATGCCTCTGCAGCCAGGCGGGCAATGGCAGCCGCTGCCACCAGCCAAACGA
>JAJYHY010000020.1 GCA_021784555.1 bacterium | reverse complement strand
GCGTATTTCGCGTATTCTGTGGTCAGGGCGCAGCCAAATCGCAAATCGCAAATCGCAAATCGCAAATCCCCCGTCCCCTTCATTGGATGTTGGACGTTCGATGTTGGATGTTGGATGTTCGCCCCCTCCCGCTTCCACTTTCCGTCTCTTCCGTGTATTCCGTGGTTCGCTTTCAGCCTTTCAGCTTTTCAGCTTTTCAGCTTTTCTTCTCCTCTGGCTTCCCCTGCGCATCCTTCAGGAAGCCAACCCCATCTGGCGCGCCGCCAGCTACGGCTTAGCCCTCTGCGCCTGCGCCATAACTCTCCTCCTCATCTTCGCTGAGGGCGGGCCTTCTTTAGTCCGCACACTTGCCTTTCCCGTTCTCTTCTTCCTCGTTGCTGTCCCCTGGCCCTCCGGCCTGGAAGGTGCCATAGTACAAACCTTCACACGCTGGGACACGGGACTGACAGTTGAGATCCTGGGAAACCTCGGTATCCCCACCCTCCAGCACGGCAACGTCATCGAGACCGCCCTGGGCTCCGTTGGCGTGGACGAGGCCTGCAGTGGCATCCGCTCTTTCCAGGCCGCCTTCATGCTCTCCCTCGCCTTGGGCGAGGTGTACCGTCTCAACCTGCGCCGGCGCATAGGGTTGCTTCTCGGCGGCTTTGCGCTTGCATTCGGCTTCAACGTCGCCCGGACCAGCCTGCTTGCGTATGTCGCCGCGAGAAAAGGTCTCGGCGCGGAGGCGCGGTGGCACGATCCGGCAGGAATCACCATCATCGTCGCCTGCTTCCTCTCCCTCTGGGTAGTCGCCGCCGTTCTGGGAAAGCAGAAAGCAGAAAGCAGAAAACGGAAAGCGGAGAGCAGAGCGCACGGAGCAGGGGGCAGGGAGCAGGGAGAGAGCCAAATCCCAAATCGCAAATCGCAAATCGCAAATCCCCCCTCGCCCTCGGCCTCTGGCTCGCCGCTCCCTGCTCCCCGCTCCCTGCTGCTCAGATGGCTTTCCCTCTCCCTCCTCGTGTGGATCATCTTCTCCGAAGTTGCCACCGCACTCTGGTTCCGCGCCCACGAAACCCACACCGGGCCGGACAACTCCTGGTCCGTCCAAGTCCCCTCCACCTCCAATCGCTACAGCGAAGTGAAACAGACGGCCTCTATCCTTCACGAACTCGCCTGCGACAAGCATGTCTCCATTGGCTGGGAGTCGGAGGGCCACTCCTGGCTGCTTTACTATTTTCGCTGGCTCCCTGCCCATAGCCTGCTCAGGCGCGTTCACATTGCCCTGAGCAAAACGCATCGTCCCGACCATTGCCTCCCCGCCTCAGGCCGAAAGCTCATCCAAGAGCTCCCCCCGCAACACGTCATGGTCCACGCACTCGACTTCCCATTCCGAACCTACCTCTTCGACGACGAAGGCGTGCCCCTCTTCGCCTTCCAATGCATCCACGAGGACGGCGCTCCCATTGCCGAAGTCTCCAACCTCCGCGACAACACCAAAACCCGCCTCCTGGCAGCCTGGCACGGCGAACGCGGCCTCGGCCAACGCTCCTTGGAAGTCGCCGTCTGGGGCTACCGCGACGTGAATGCCGCCACCGCCGCCCTCCAGCGCCAGCTCGAACCTCTCATCCACGTCGAAACCAAAACGCCAAAGCCGCAAATCACCGCCCGCTGACCGCGCCTGCCATCTCCCATCTCCTATCTCCCCTGAGCCTCTCAGCCTTTGAGTGTCTCTTTTCTCCGTGGTTTCCGTGTGCTCCGTGGTTCCTTGCAGCCTTTCAGCTTTTCCCGTTTCCGTGTCATCCGCGGTTTCCTGACGGCTCACTGACGTTTGGTTGACGCCTTTCCTGACGGGTTAACTCCTTGATTCACAACGATCTTGACGGGTTGACGGCTAAAACAGAGTATCCATACCCCGCCTCCCCCCTCTGGACGTTCCATGTTGAATGTTGGACATTGGCTGTTCGTCCGCCCTTTTCAGATTTCCGCCCTTTTCTTCCGCGGTCGCTGCTCAGTTGTCCGTAGTCCGTGGTCATTTGTCTGTGGTCTCGTGGTCGGCGGTCTCTCAGTCACGGCCAGTGACAAAGTCCGCACCGCGTACCGCAGACTCCCAAGTCTGCTGTGTCGCGGGCTTCCCAGCCCGCCGACCGCGACCATTTCAGCGGCCTGCCGGCTGGGAAGCCGGCGATACAGCAGGTTCGGAGACCTGCGCTACGACTTTGTCACTGGCCGTGTCTCTCAGTCAGCCTTTAGCCTTTCCCTCTTGACCTTCCTCCTTCTCAACCAGACCTTCTACCCGAACGTCATGGCTACCGGCCAGTACCTGACCGACTTGGCCCTCGGCCTGGTCGAACGCGGCCACCAAGTCACCGTCCTCACCAGCCGCCGCGCCTACGACCACCCCGAAAAGCGGTTTCCCAAGCGCGAAACCTGGCGCGGCATCAACATCATCCGCGTCGGCTCCACCGGCCTCGGCAAAACCGCCAAATGGCGCCGTGCCGCCGACTTCGCCAGCTTCATCCTCCTCTGCGCCCTGCGCCTGGCATTTCTGCCCCGGCACGACGCCGTCGTCGCCCTCACCTCGCCGCCCCTCATCTCCTTCCTCGGCGCCTGGCTGGCCAAACTCCGCCGCGCCCGCTTTTACTATTGGGTCATGGACTTTAACCCCGACGAAGCCATCGCCGCCGGCTGGCTCCGCTCCAATTCACTGGCCGCCAGCATCTTGGAACGAATGTCCCGGTTCAGCCTCCGCCATGCCACCAAAGTCATCGCCCTCGACCGCTTCATGCGCGACCGCATCCTCGCCAAAGGCATTTCTCCCGACAACGTTGTCGTCCTTCCCCCCTGGTCCCACGACACCGACGTCCGCTTCGATCTCGCGGGACGCGACCAATTCCGCCAAGCCCACGGCCTGACCGGCAAATTCGTCGTCATGTACTCCGGCAACCACAGCCCGTGTCATCCCCTGGACACCCTCCTCCAGGCCGCCGAACGAATGCAGAGTGCCCCTGATATCGTCTTCTTGTTCATCGGCGGCGGCAGCGAGTGGCGCAAAATCCAGCCCCGCGCCTCCTGGCCCGTTTCTCCTGCTTCCTCGCCCCCTGCTCTGCGCCCCGGTCCATTGAATGTCGGACGCTCGATGTTGGATGTTCGATGTTCCGCTTCATCCCCGTCACTCACTCCCAATTCCGCATTGCGCACTCCCCACTCCGCGTTCCCCACTCCGCATTGCCCACTCCCCAACGTTCTTTGTCTTCCCTACGAGCCCCTTTCCCAACTCGCCGCATCCCTCTCGGCGGCAGACCTGCACATCGTCATCATGGGCGCCCCATTCGTCGGCCTGGTCCATCCCTGCAAGATCTACAACATCCTTCGCGTCCAGGCCCCGGTCCTCTACATCGGCCCTCGCCCCAGCCACATCACCGACATTCTGGAATGTGCAGCCCAGGTCCCTCCAACTGGACTGGCCACAGAGCCTACGACGTCGCCCTCTCAGAAACCCTGCAACGCGGCCATCCATCAATCCACTAATCCACCAATCCAGCAATCCAACACCCCTCCGTGCTGCGGCTGCGCTAGCCATGGCGACGTTGAAGCCGTCATCGCCCAGATCCAGCGGCTGCGTCGCGAATCCCGTCCGCGCCAACCCATCTCTGACCCCGCGCTGCCCGCAAGCCCATTCTCCAAGCAAATCCTTCTCCCCAAGCTCATTGCCGAACTCGAAGCCGCACCACACCCCTGACCCCTAACGCGTGCTCCCTGCTCCCTGCGCCATCCATCCCTGCCCCCTGCTCCCCTATGTTCTTCTTTAAGAAACTCGTCTCGCGGATCTTCTTTCCCCTGCCGTTTTGCTGCGAGTTGCTCATCGCCGGACTCGTGCTTTGGCAATTCACCAAGCTCAAAAAGACCGCGCGCGGCCTGGTCGTGGCCGGCACGCTCCTGCTTCTGCTCTTCAGCTATCCCTGGTTCCCGAACCACCTGCTCGGCAGCATCGAAGACCGGGTCACTCCCGTCTCCTTGCCGATTCACAACCCGGAGGGCCCCGTCTATGTCGCCGTCCTCGGACAAGGCATCTCGGCGCGGACTCAGTTTCCCGCAAATGAGCGGTTCGGTGAGGAATTCCTCACGCGGCTGATGGAAGCCGTGCGTCTGCATCGCGCCATGCCCCGATCGCACCTCGTCATCTCGGCCTCCGGCCAGAGCGTCGGCGCCCAAGAGAAGCGGCATGTCATTGACGACCTGCTGGGCCTCTTCAACGTCGGGACGGATGGCGTCATCCTCCAAACGACGGCGCGCGACACCTCCGACGAAATCCGCTTCCTCAAGCAACTGGCCGGCACCAACCGGGTGTATTTGGTCAGCACCGCTTCGCATTTGCCCCGCGCCTTGTTGATTGCCCGGAAGGACGATCTGAATGCCTCCCCGGCCCCCTCCTCCTTTCTCATCGACCGGGCGACACGGGCGCCCTTCAGCCCCACGGACCTCTTTCCCGATGCGGACAACCTCAATAACACCACCCGCGCCGTCTATGAATACCTCGGCCTGGCCTGGGAGAAGCTCAAACCGTGAAGACCCGCCTTCAAGCCCACGCTTTCGGGTTCACGTTTCTCAGCCCATCGTCCAGGCGCCACCGGCGATCAAGGAGTCCTTGGCCGAAGTGCGCAAGCCCTGCGCTCAGATGTCTGGCGCGAAGAACGCCAGATACTTCTCCTCTCGCGCCTCGCGCAGGATGAGCAAGGCCAACTCGCGCGCATGGTAATCACCCCACATCGAGCTTTCGCCGTTCGGAACCTTTCGGCCGGGGGCGATATAGTCCCAGCCGTTTGGCCGGTGATAAATGGAGTGGAGAATCAGGCCCTGGTGGTTCGGCTCCTCCGAGAGGTACGGCGCTTGGAACAGCGTTTTGGCGATGGTCAACCCCGCTTGGCGATAGCGCCCGCCAGCCTCCGCGTCCCCCTTGCTCCGGCAATAATTACCCAGCCGGAGCAGGCCCTGGGCCGCCACGACCGCCGCCGAGCTATCGACCGGTTCACGGCCATTAAACGGATCGGCGACCCGGCTCAGATAATCCCCCAACCAATGCAGATTCGGCGCCCCGGTGTCCCATGTCGGGATGCCGTCGGCGCAGGAATTGGCTAGATAGAAATCGGCGGTTGCCGCCGCCGCTCGATGAAAGGCAAAACGGCCCTCCGCCAGCCCCGGTTCGTCGCTTTTCAGGGTTTCCAGGAACTCCAGTTGCTCGGCGAACCCAAGAATCGCCCACGCCAGCCCGCGCGTCCAGGTGCTGAAAGGGGAATAGCCTTGTTGGGAACTTGGGCAGCGATAGCTTCCGTCCTTGAGGTTGAAGATCGACTCATGAACTGTTCGCCCGCGCACGTCGTAAAAGTCGCGCCCCTCGCCGTAGAAGACGTTGTAGCGCGCCGTCATCTGCCCATGCTGGAGCAGGCGCTCAAGCAGCGAGATCCTCCGGTCGCGCTCGCCCATGAGGACGTGCCCGAGCTGGTGGGCCAGGGCCAGCGAACGAAGGGAACGCAACGTATCGACAAACAACGAATGAGGGCCGTTGAAAGAGTAGATAAAGCCCAGCCCATCGCCGGCGGCCGTCCATCGGGCTGCCTGAACCGCTCCAGACACCTTGAGAGCGAGCTCATATAAATCCAGTTCGCGCTCGTTGAACGGAATCCTGCCTTCCAGCAGCAGCCGGCGGAGGTTGCCATACGTCGAAATGTTATTAAACCCGTGGTCATGCACGCCCACGTGTGATACATGGGCCGCCATCCGGCTGAGTGTTTTGCCCCGCCCGATCTCCAGGAACCGTTCCTCCCCCGTCGCGTCGAACTGGAGCAAGGCCGAGCCGAATTGAAATCCCTGTGTCCATTCCGTCCAGCCTCGTGAGGTGTACTGGCCTTGCGCGGTGAACACGGGGGTTCCGTTGGCGGGGACCCAGGCCTTTTCCAGGCTCAGTATCTTTTGCGCCGAAAGCTCAAAAAGCCGGTTGATGCTGGGAACCAGGCTCCGCGGTCTTACGTCGAAATCAATTACAAGCGCCATAGCGAGGGTGACGATACAACATCGGCCTTACAACCTGCGCAGGTGGAATCCCCCATCCACATTAATGACCTCGCCGGTGCTAAACGGCAGCGCGTCCTGGGCGATAGCGGCCACCGCCTTGCCAACGTCCTCAGGCCTTCCCCAACGCTGAATGGGGGTCAGGCCCTCATGGATGAGCCGGTCATACTTCTCCTTGACCGGGGCGGTCATGTCCGTCTCGATGATTCCGGGCCGGACTTCATACACGTTGATGCCGTGCTCCGCCAGCCGCGTCGCGAAGAGCGGTGTGAGCATTGAAACGGCCGCCTTGGCAACACAATAATCTCCGCGATTGACCGAAGCCGTATAGGCGCTGATTGACGAGATCGTAACGATTTTTCGGGAGAATGGCGCGGGCGGCATTCCAGCGGCGCTTTGCTCCAGCATCCAGCGCGCGGCCAGTTGGGTAAGGAAATAAGGCCCTTTGACGTTGATCCGCATCAGGCGGTCGAAGCTCGCCTCCGTCGCCTCCAGCAGGTCGGCCCGAACCTCCGGGGCCACGCCGGCGTTGTTGACGAGCAAGTCCAGCCGCCCGAATTTCGCCCGCGCAAAAGCTATCAACCTCTGCCGGTCCGCTCCGACCCCGATATCGGCCTGGCAGACCTCGGCTTGAACGGCTTTCCCAGCCCTCTGCGCCAGCGAAATACATTCGCCCCTGGTTTGCTCCGCCGCGGCCCGGTTGCCCGCGTAGTTCAGCGCCAGGTCCCACCCGGCCCTGGCCAATTCGAAGGCAATGCCCCGCCCAATTCCGCGGGAGCCGCCAGTGATAATCGCCACTGGATTCATCGCGCGGGAGAATACCGGCCTCGGGACGAAGCGGAAGCCGAAAGTTCGTTCCGCCGAGCAGTCGTCTCATGCACCGCTACGCGGAAGCCAGCCCGCCAGGATGGCCGGCAACTGCTGAAGACTCTGCTTATACCGCAACGGCCAAGGCCGAGCGATTGATCGCCGAGGAACTGGTGCGGCTCAACTGGGCAGGCGAGGATTTGATCCGGCGGCCCAAGAGCGGTCCCCTGAACCTGGGGCTGGCAACCTGACTGCGCCGGAAAACAACCCTCCCTATCCAGCAGATTGCGGGACGGCCGAATCTGCGCAAAGCCGGGTCTGCGGCATCAACACCGACATTAGAAACCCCCACCCCGGCATGACCGGGGTGGGGTTCCGAGGAGAGGGACGCATCGACGAGGGCGGCGCGAAGCTCAGACGACTGCCTGGCTGCTACGCTTCCTGAGCAACGACAACCCCACTAAGCCGACACCCAACAGCAAGGCGGTGCTGCCGCCGTCTGGGACGGGCTGATCACCTGCCGCATAACCCGTATTCAGGGCACCGCTCGTTGGGTTCGCGGGATAGCTCGTAACGTAGATATGGGCGGCCACCGAATTGCCATCTGCGTTCGCCTGCAGCACTTGGGACGCACTGGTCCAATCTGCACCCGTGCCGGTGATGTCGAAGGTCACGCTATTAGCCGCGTGCGTAAACCCATCAAAGCTGTTGACCGTCTGATTAAAGTCTCCGGTGCCACCGCCCTCTTGGGTTACTGACCCGCCGTCGCTGAGGTTCGAGCTGCCGTGGGTGCTGAATCCCACGGGCTGTGTTTCAGAAAGACTGCTAATCGACACTGACGTTGCATTGACGTTCACGGCAACCGCCCCACTGCCGCCAAACAAATAAATATTCCCGTTGACCACGTCCGAAGTGAACATGATTGTGGCCGTGGTCGAGCTCATCAAGTCCACCGTGACCGTGCCATAAGGGCCCGTATAGCCGGATATGTTCACGCTAGTAAGGTCGTACGTCACCATGTCCGCTCTGGCCGACTGCAGGCCGACCCCGAGCAGGCATACGGCCATACTCAACCCAACCTGTGCAAATCTTGTTCTCATCGCTTCCGTTTCCTGTGGCCGCATTCTCATGCGACCGCTTTGTTTGTTGTCTCTCGCTCTCAGCAGCGCCCGCATGGGTCATAGGCGCACATATTCCACCATTAATGCAGCAGATCGGATGCCATCGATGCCGATGAAGTCACTAGTGCCTCTCACTCAATGGGATGCGTATTTTCAACGACAAAGATGCTTGATGCTCGTTCCGTGAATTTCGTAACCTGTTCCGACACTGCCTCTCACGTCGCCAGCCAGCTTCGCACTCGCAACCTCTTGGCTATTAGCGGCTTGGGCGTCCACTGGCGCCTCTGAGCAGAACGTAAACTTTTCCGACGTGAAAACGGGCCTGCCACACGCAACCGGGCCCGGCATGGTGGCGTTGGGCAACAATCACGCATCAAACCGGTCTCGCGGCCACAGCGCGAGGCACCCGAGGCAAACGCCGTGGAGGTGACCCGACCCTCGACGGTGCGATTTTGGTGCGCATCTCACCTTTTCGGTCTTGCCACCCGAATTGGTTCTTGAACCCCAGCGGGGTGGCCTGCCTCTATAAACGGGGGCGGAACCCCAACCCCCCTTTTTGTTTTTCACCGGCGCGGGGTGCGGTTCGACCGCGCGATCCGGCGCGCCGGTGAAAAACAAGAGGGGAAAATAATGGGGGGCGGTTCTTCTATAAACTGCCGAACCACGCCCAGGCGGGCTCTCCCCTTTCCGTGTATTCCGTGGTTCTCACGGTGTGTTCCGTGGCTGCCATGTCCCTTGAAGTGGTGGTCTGAGGCCCCATTAACTCTCCTGTCGTCGAGCTGCTATAAGCGAGGGTGCTAAGACTTTGGGGATCGACTCGAGTGCCATCAACCAGGACCCAAAACCGGGCGCTCATCCCCGGACTTGGCGTCCCGCCCAATGCGCAGGCGCAGGATCGAATCCCGTTTTTGCTTGGTTTGCCTGGTGTGCAAAGACACAACTCCCTGCCTTGACTGGCATCACCGGTGATGTCACTCTGTGTGGTATGGACATCGTGCAAGACACCAACGTCTTTGTCGCCGCCCTGCGCAGCCAAGAGGGCGCGAGCGCGGAAGTGTTCGATCGCTGTCTGGCGCGGGCCGATCAAGCCATCATGGGCGCGGCCCTGTTTGCGGAATATGAGGAACTCGTGCAACGGGAAAGCGTTTGGCGGGACGTGCCGGTGACAGCGGCCGAACGGGAAGCGTTGTTGGACGATTTCTGCGCGGCGGCGGCTTGGCAGCCGGTTTATTTCCGCTGGCGGCCTAACTTGCCGGATGCGAATGACGATCACGTTTTAGAGCTGGCGATTGCCGGCGGCGCCGAGCACTTGGTCACGCACAACACGCGCGACTTTAGCCGGGGCGAGCTTAAGTTTGCCTTGCCGCGCGTGGTAACCCCGGCCCAACATTTGAAAACCGTAAGATGAAGACCATACCTTACCGCTGTGACGATTCACGGCACAGGGCCTTGTTGAGTGCGGCACGCTCCGCCGGTACGAGTGTGCAAAGGCTGTTTGACAACTTTGTCACGCATGTCCTCGCCGAGCGCCAAGCCGAAGCCCGGTTTGTCGTGCGCCAGACGCGCGGCAACCCCGCACGCGGACGCAAGCTGCTGGCGGAAATCCGCAGGCGTGTCGCGGCTCCCGCCAAGAGATAGCGGCTCGACATTCCACCTCGTTGTTGGACGCTCGAGATGAATCATGAATCCATGACCGCGCGCCGGGAAATGAGCTTGCTCAGCCCCCACGGCGCAAGCAGGTCACCAGATTATCCGGCAGAGCGGTCACGTCGCTATGTCCGACGGAGAAACACGCCTGGTCATTCCCCGGGCAAATCCCGTTGACCCTTGTACCATGGGCGCCATCGCGTGCAACCGGGCAAGCCATGACGGCGTTCCGTAACAAGCAAGCACCAAGCCAGTCTCGCGGCCGCAGCGCCAGGCACCCGAGGCAAACCACATGGGGGTGACCCGACCCTCGACGGTGCGATTTTGGTGCGCATCTGACCTTTTCGGTCTTGCCACCCGGATTCGTTCTTTAACCCCAGCGGGGTGGCCCGTCTATAGAAACGAGGGCGAACATCAACCCCCCTTTTTGTTTTTCACCGGCGCGAGGTCATAGACGATGCCATCACGCGGCCCCCGTGCCGGTGAAAAACAAGAGGGGAAAATAATGGGGGGCGGTTCTTCCATAAACAGGTCACCTCTACGGGGTTTTAACCGGCATGGCGCCGCGCGTCCGAGGCAGAGCCGAAAGAAAGAAAACCACGCCAGCCGAGACCGACGTGAGGTTCTTCCATGAGGAGGAGGTTTCGAGGGGTGAGTGGAAGGTCAGAGGGCGGCCTGGCCGCCTGATCTTTGCCCGCAGACGCGTGGGACGGTTGAGGCGCGGTGTGCGCCAATCCTCAGCCGTCCCTCCCGGTCTCGCCCGCGCTCGACCGGGGCATCCCAACGCTCAAAACGTTGGGTGCCGGCTACCGTCGGATGCCCCTCCGGGCAGAGGTTCGGCAGCCGAGGTTTTGTGGAAGCGTCAGGGCCGGGGCGCGAGCCAGTCAGAGAGGCGCGGGCTGTTCGAGTGGAATTGCTAGACTAAGGTTTGCCGCAGACCCGGGGTGGGCCTGCCACAGGGTTTGCTGACCGCTACCGGGGTTTTCGATTCCGCGGATCAGAGGGATCTCTCGGCGAGCAATGGCCGCCGCACCAGCCGATCTCACCTTTCCGCAGGGCCGCAGACGACCAAAAAAAAGGGCAGGGAAACCATTCCCTGCCCTGAGATGCGAACACCGAAATAGCGCGGTGGGTTAGGCCATTAGTTTCCTGCGAAACAGGGCGAGCCCTGACAACGCGACGCCAAGCAGCATGGCCGTCGTTCCTCCGTCAGGAACTGTGCCCGATGCCGCCGAGAACGAGAATATGGTCATGGTGCCGCCGCTAGGGGGATTCTGCGTCGTAAACGACCATGTTCCGGCCGTTGGAGTGAAGGCCACCGGCCCAGCGGCCGAAAGGAGGCCGTTCCCTTGGACCGTCACCGACTCACTAGACCCGCTACCGGTAAACGTGACCGAGCTTCCAGCGTTCAGGTTAAATGTGAAGGTGTCGCCGTTGCCAGCCGTGTAGCTCCACAGGGAGGGAGTGACGCTCGTGAAGACCCATGGTGTCGCCATTGTAACAGGCGTCAGGAAGGCAGCCGCTAAATTTCCCGAGGAACTGTTAACGAATGGGGCGCCAATGCCACCCGGACCATTCCACGAGGTAACCGTTGTTGCACCGGCAACTGTGGTACCGCTATTAAGGGTTACGGTGCCGCCAAACGTCACTGTCCCTACAATCATGCCCGCCTGCGCCGTTCCCAGCCCCAATGCCGAGAGCACCGCCGCAAGAATTACTAATTTGTTTCTCATAGTCTTACCTTTGTTCAGTTATGTGTTGTGTTTTCGGTGTTTCACCGAATAGAAGCCTAGCAACCCTGATGCCAACTTGTGGAGGAACATGGTCTAACGTATGTAATGCATTGGTGTTAAACAAGTTACACTGGATTCGCCCTTTGTTCGGTCACGACGACGGCTGGGTTGGTATCGTAAAGTTTACCGACGGTGCTGGCGGGAATGGGCGGCGACCCGCAATCGGAGGTAATTGACAATCAGCGGCTTACGAAGCCAAGCCACATATGTAAGCTATGGCGACGCCCCTGAGCAACTCTGCGCCCCGATGGTGTTATTTGTGATTCAAGCCAGCCCTCTTCTCAACTAGAAACTAGAACAAAACTAGCGATTTGTCCCGGCAGTCCCCGTGATGCGCAAAAACCGTGCCAGAAACCCAGCGAACGAGCGTGGAAATCCCTTACCCGCCCCGGCATATCGCGCAAGAACGGAAGGACGCCCCGGCACAGCAGTCACCTGCGGCGCGTCTTCAGATTGTGCCGGTTGCCCACGTTGGGCGCGGTTTACGGCGGAGCGTGTGGCCAACGGCTATAACCAGTGCCCCAAAGCCCATTAGCGTGCCAGTGATGGGAACTTCCGGCATCACCTGCAGATTCAGTTGGAACCGGTCAGGAGAAGTCGAACTCCATGAGCCGCTGATGTACTGGTATCCCTCACCAAGCGTTCCACTGCCCGAATCGTTGGCGGTGCCGTCAGTGTATTCCCATGAAATCGTGCCCGAAGCCACCAGGACGATAGCATACGTGCCGCCGCCGGTAAGGACATCGGACGTCGGGCTCGTTATGCTCACAGCCACGTCTGTTGGGGAGGCAAGGCTCGATGGGGAGACGGAGCCCACATCATACAAGGATGTGGTCGGCACTCCCGATGACGTCTTGTAAACATAAACTTCGTCCGAACCTGACGAAGATGTCCCCAAGGTCAGCGTGAGACTGCTGATGTAGCCGCTGCCGGTCGGCATTGTGAAAACTTGCGCATACGTGCCGTCGCCGTCAGAACCTTTCTGCGCATTACCGGAGTTGTCCGCCAGCGTGTTATCCACAACTACTGTGACGGCGGCACGCGACACCGGAATGAGCGCACAGAGTGCCACCAGTGCGACCCCGACGCGCACGTGGGCGAGCCCCGAAAAAGCCCCGAGATTTTTCTTCATGGATCTTCGTCTTTCTGTTAGTCTTGGCTAAGCCACGTATTCCTGTAAATTTGATACCAAGCTACTGGAAAACGCTTTCTGCGTCAACGACAATATGAAGGATTTCCTTGCCGTCATGACTCCCGCAAGTAACGCGAGAAAGGCGCAACAGCGCGTCAAAGACGCAAAGGCCAGCGTGGATAGCGCCTCTTCCATTAGCACCGTTGGCCTTAGCCCGGTGAACGCGCTCGTCGGCCGGGAGGAAGCAACTGTTTCAATTTCAACGGTTTTTCTCTCCTCGAGCAGATCCGCGAGGGCAAACCGCTGAAACAATTCTCCCGTTCCGACGCACCGGCCGATTCACCGGGCTAAGGCCAACGGTGTTAATGGGGGCCAAGGCGTCAGGGCTCCGGGATGCTGGCGGGATGCGCTCCTTTTGACAGCTCCGAAACAACCTGCTGAGAGAAACTTGCGCGCCAGGGACAGAGACCCAAGGTGAGGGCCGGGAATACGAACCGAAGCAGGGAGGGGAATTCGCGAAGGCGCCCGGCCAAAGGCGGCGGAATCCTGGAGGCGGCTCAATCGCCAGCACCGTGATGTCGCCTTTTTCCGGCCCATAAGCCCAAAACAGGCGCCCGGCTCCGGGCGTCCTGTTTTGAAGATAGGATTGACAAACCTTAATTCCGTATCCGCGGGTCAAGGCGTCAATCTCGTGTGATGCCAAGCTGTTGTGCCTTGGATTTTCAGCAAGGTAGCCGAGGGCTTTGAGCAGCTTTCTGAAGAGCTCTTCTCCGTCCTTGTCCAGCCTGCCCTGCTGATTGCGGGTCGAAAGGTCCGCGTCGCCCACCCCGAATTCATGGCGACAGCCCCTTCATGGCGAACCCTCCATGTATATGAGTTGGGCGATTCGTTTGAAATCATCGATCTATCGCTGGTGACCGCGGTTACCGTGCCGGCCAACGGGGCGGCCAGGAAGCGGCGGGGTGGCAAGGCGTCTTGAAGGGTCTCCATGGGGCCACATTTTGGCTTGCGTTCGCGGCTGCTGCCACTCCACTGGGCGCCATGGCGAGAGAGCCTCGCATCCAATCTCCGGCCGCCATCTACCACGTGATGAACCGCAGCGACCTGCGTGAGCCAGCCGAGCAAGAGGGGCGGCGTATAGTCGCGGAGGCGCTCTCGGAGGAGGGACTGAGGGCGACGCAATTGCAGAGGCTGCCGGCCAGCGCGGAGTTGAAAGTGCGGTTGGCTCGGGGGTTGCGGCGGGAAACGGCCCTGGGCCTGAAGCACTTCCCAAGGGGCAAATACACTCCCCCCCTCCCCTCCACCACTGCCATTGAATTAGGGGGGGATTCCCTGTCTCTTGCTCTTACTCTTGCTCTCTAAGTTGCTCTGGGGGAGCAGGATCATGAGCAAGGGCGAGAGGAGGATGAGGGTAGCTCCTCTGCTTAATTCAATGCCGGTGCTCCCCTCCACTGGCCGTCGGCCGTTCGTTGTCGGCTGTTGGTTCTTGGTTGTTGGCTGTTGGATGTTGGCTGTTGGATGTTGGCTGTTGGATGTTGGCTGTTGGATGTTGGCTGTTGAATGTTGGCTGTTGAATGTTGGCTGTTGAATGTTGGCTGTTGAATGTTGAATGTTGAATGTTGAATGTTGAATGTTCGTCTCCGGATCTTCCTCGCCTGCGACTCCACGGCCCCCCTGCACAAGCCAAAAAATGTCAAATGTCGAACAACATTGGGAGAGCCATGGCGGAGGCTGGGCCTGTAACGTGGAAAGGCTTATGGGCGCGGATTCGCGGCACGCAAGCTCTTCCGCCGATTATGCTTGCGTGAATGCGGATAAGCAGTGCAGGATGCGCCCGTCCATGCGAGTTGGCCGCCTCGCGCGGCCTTCGGGGACATGAGCAGAAGTTTTTTGGACAGCCTAAATTGCAGCTTATGACTATGAGCACAGCCGCTGGCGCTGGCCGAATCGCCTCGGTCTCGCTGTTGGCGAGTCTCCTGGCGTGCGCCTCCTCCATGGGTGGGCAGACGCCGAACCCGCCGCCTCATCTGACGATCACGACCACAGGCGGCATGCCCGGTTTGCCCGTGATCATGGGAGTCGAGCCGGCTACTAATGGCGTAACGGTGACCTGGGACGGCCCCTCGGGCTATTACGAATTGTTTCAGGAATCGGCGCCGGGCAGCCGCGAGTGGAAACCCGTGGACGGACTCAAATTGACCCGAATGGCCACGGTCTCTACCAACCATGCCAGCGCCTTCTTCCGCGTTCTTGGTCCTTCGCCCAGTTACGCCGGTTCGCACACCTGCGAAGAATGCCACGGGCAGGTCCACCATTGGCAGGCCGGCACCCGGCACGCCCAGGCCTTCCAAACCTTGGTCCGCATCGGAGAGCAGCATAATCCCACCTGTCTGGCGTGCCACACGGTCGGGTACGGGTTGCCGACCGGCTTCGTCAGCACGGCAAAGACCCCGCAGCTTGAGGGAGTGCAATGCGAGAACTGTCACGGCCCGGCCGCGCGGCACGCGGCGAATCCCGAGGACCCGGTGACCCGGCCGCAAATCGAGATGGCCTCCGAAGTCTGCGGGGGCTGCCACACCGGAGCGCGCCAGCCGCAATATGACGAGTGGAAGGTCAGCCCGCATAATGTTGTGTCGGAGAATTTGAACCCAGCCAATCGCGCGACCAGTTGCGGGCGTTGCCATTCGGGTACATCCCGTTTGCACCAGCTTCTGGGCCTTCCATTGGCGCCCGCGGACGCGAACGTGCCAATCACCTGCGCCGTCTGTCATGACCCTCATCAGGTTGGGACGGTAACCAACAGCCTGCCGCAGACGGTGACGAACGAGTTTGTCAGCCCGCGCAGTGTGGTGTTGCCCATCCGCTATGCCCAGCTCCGCAATCCGCTGGCATCGACCAATGATTATTCCATCTCGACCTCAGGCAGCTTGCTCGCACAATACAACCCCAAAATCAATCTGTGCGCTCAATGCCACAACCGCCGCGGCGCAACCTGGACTGACACCACCCGCGCCCCCCACCACTCCCCTCAGTACAACATGCTCCTCGGCACCGTCGGAGTGTTGCCCAGTGGCGTTGCGCCGTACGCCCCCGCCTATCATGCCTTGTTACCGAACCAGTGCGTGAGTTGCCACATGCAGAGCACCCCTTTCATGAACGGGCAACCGGCCGTGTCGGGGCACACGTTCCAGGTGCAATCCTTTGCCTTGTGCCAGAATTGTCATCCCCTGCCGCAGGCCCTCGTTCAGTTTACCGCACAGGCGATTTCCACCCAGGTTCAGCAGGTGAAGGCCTCGCTCGACACGTGGGCGACGACGATGGCGCCGGAGGCCCTGCGCGCGAAATACGGAACCCTCGCCTGGGAGTACACGGTGCCGGGCGCTTTGTCACCGGGCGGGCCCGGTCCGAACAGCGGCGAGCAGGCCATGATACCCGACGCCATCAAGAAAGCCCGGTTCGACCTTTATATCGTACTTTATGACGGAAGTGACGGCGTACACAACGGCCCATTCGCCATCAAGCTCCTGGATGCGGCGCAGACCTTCATCCAGCAGGCGATGACACCCTGACGCTCAGGGTTGGCGCGCCGGCCCTTAAAGGCTGGAACGATTAGCCCTGATTTCAAGACAACCAGAAACCCATGATGAACCGGAAAATGCCCATGATCAGAAGATTCCTCGGACGATGGAAGCCCGGCCTGCTGGCGGGGGCGGCGACCATCCTGCTCGTGGTGATGGCGATTTCTTGCGGGACGGTCCACCGTTCGGTGGTCGTGCTGCCGAACTACCCCGGCGCCACCTACATTGGCTCGGCGGCCTGCGGGGAGTGCCACGACCAGATTTATCGTGGCTTTGCCACCGCCATCCACGCGCGCCTGCTGGCTCCCGGCACCAATGGCTTGAACATGGGCTGCGAGTCCTGCCACGGCCCGGGCAGCGTTCACTCCGACTCCGGCGGCGCCACCCCTCCGCCGTACATCTTTGCCTCCGGGCGGCCCCAGCCGGCGGGCTATGGCCAGACCCTGGGCGTGCAGCCGGCCCGGGCCGTCGAGACGGTCTGCTTTAAGTGCCACGCGGACGTGCGCGGCCAGTTCAGTCTGCCAGACCATCATCCGGTGCCCGAAGGCCGGCTGAGTTGCATCGACTGCCATAACCCGCACAAGGGCTCGATTTACGTTGGCGGTGGCACGCAGTTGCTCTCGGAGAACGAGATGTGCCTGCGCTGCCACGAGGCCCAACGCGGCCCCTTTGTGTTCGAACATGACGCCCTGCGCGAGGGCTGCACCATTTGCCATAACCCGCACGGCTCGGTCAATGCCAAGCTGCTGAGCGTTCGCAATTCGAACCTTTGCCTGAAGTGCCACTTCCAGCAGGTCACCGGAGGCCGCATCCTCATTGGCGAGTCGGATCACACATTGCGGCTCCAGCAAGGCAGTTGTTGGACTGCCGGCTGCCACGAGGCGGTGCATGGCTCGCGCGTTAGTCCTTCTTTGCGGTTTTAACCAATTGCTCCAAAGCCCATGAAAGCACGAAGGCCATTCCAGATCGGCAAGTTACCATGGTATGCCGCGGCGCTGCCGCTCCTGTGCGTCGCGCTCGGCGCCGTGGCGGACGACACCAACGCGCCCGCCGCGGCCCCGCCGCCCCTGACCCCGCAGCAGTTCTTTGAAGGCGGCACCAACACTTACAACAACTGGGTGACGCTCTCCGCGGGCGGCTTCTTTACCAGCGGCAATGAGGCCCAATTCCAACAACTCCACCACACCGGCACCGCCTTTGGCGGCATCGAAGACCTCCATTACCAGGCCGACCTCAATACGAACCAGACCACCCATTTGACCTTGGATGGGCACGGCCTTTTTGACAATCACGATTACAGTCTCAGGCTCAATGTGGCCAATGACAACCTCGGCTACGTCCGCTTTTCGTATAGCGAGTTTCGGACCTGGTATAACGGGGACGGGGGCTTCTATCCCCCGACGGGCGAGTACTTCAGCTACCCATCCGATGACGCGCTGACGCTGGACCGCAGCGAACTGACCTTTGAGGCCGGGTTAAGGATGCAGAACAAGCCCAAAATCACGTTCCGATACACGCACAAGACCCGCGAGGGAGACAAAGGCTCCACCAGTTGGGGCGATGCGCACGTGGGGTATTTAGGCTCGGTGGTGGCGGGGCTAAGTCCGACGACTGAAAGCATCGACGAGCACAGTGACACCTTCCAACTCGACGCGACCCACCACATCAAAAAGACCGACCTGGGTCTGGGCGTGGAGTACGAGACCGGCAGGCTGGATGACGCGCTGAAGATCGTCCAATCGCCCGGCGAACCGGCTCAGGAGAAGATTACAAATCAACAGGGAACCAGCTACGACATGTTCAACGTCCACGCCTTCACCGAAACGTGGTTCAAGGACAACCTCATGCTCTCTTCGGGCTACTCCTACTCGGATTTAGACAACGACTTTACCGGCAGCCGGATTTATGGTTCGGATTTCGACGTTGGCTACGTGCCGATGCTGGCCAGCGGCTTCGGCTACTTGGACCTGAACGGTGGGTCGCGGTTGCACGATTACGTGATGAACCTCAACCTGTTGACCGTGCCCGTGCAGCACCTGACCATCACTCCGTCCATCCGGGTGGAAAAGGAGGACATGGATGCCGACGCCAATGGGGTGGAGACCTTGAACGATTTTTCCAGCGTCCCGTTCAACGGGGCCAGTGATCGGGATGTCATCGACGTGCGCGAGCGCCTGGATTTGCGCTACAACGCCATCACCAATTGGGTCTTTTGGGGCCGAGGAGAGTGGACGGAAGGACAGGGCAACCTGAGTGAGTTGGGCGGCTTGACGCCGGTCGAGGGCTTCGGCGTGCCCCCGGTGGATTTTAAGACGGACGACAGCCGGTTTTTCCAGAAATACAGCGCGGGGGCAAGGTGGTATCCGGCCCGAAGCGTGACGCTGAACGCTGGAGGTTATTACAAACTGAACCGCTATGATTACAATAACATGGAGAGCGTCTCGCTGGGGGATTACCCCGGTTTCCTCGTGATGCAGGATTTCGAGACCTACGATGGCAATGTCGGGCTGACATTGCGTCCGCTGAACAACGTCTCACTCATCAGCCGCTACGAGTACCAGTCGTCCAACATCCATACCAGGCCCAATTCCCTTTCCGGCCTCTCAGAGGTGGAATCCTCGGACATGACCAGTCATATTCTGGCGCAGGACATCACCTGGGTGCCTTGGTCGCGTCTTTACCTCCAGACCGGCTTCAACTATGTGCTCAGCGAGACCAGGACGCCCGCCTCCGATTATACCGCCGCCATCCTCAATGCCCAGAACAACTACTGGACGCTCAACTTCAATTCCACCTTTGTCGTGGATGACCTTACCGACTTCAACCTGGGCTATTTCTATTACCGGGCCGACGATTACCAGAATATTCCTGTCGGCGTCCCATTCGGCGCCGGAGCCGAGCAGCACGGCCTCACCGCGGGAATTGTTCGGCGAATCAGCAAGAATATGCGCCTGACCTTGCGATACGCCTTCTCGCACTACACTGACGAGCTCTATGGCGGACACCGAGATTTTGACGCGCACCTGGTTTATTCGAGCCTCCAATACCGCTTTTAAACTCAGCCGCGAAGAAACGCAAAGAATACCGGGGACGATTCGCGGTGCGGCGCTCGGGACACCAAGGCATCGAAGTGGCTGAGCGCGGCCGGCGCTTGGGTCAAGAAGAAGGCGGCTTGTTTCCAAGCCGCCTAACCACCCCAATAACTAACCTCATGGCCAACATGCTCTCCCCCCTTGTCTGTTGCCATGGGGAGATCTCCCTAAATGCACGGCGGGTATCCCCTCAGGGCGATGGAATCGTGCTCGACTCGGCTGGATTCCCGGTTCATTATGAATTCACATAGAAGGCCCGTGGGGGGCGCTTTTTCAGAAAGATCATTGTGACACACACTATTGCAAGCTATTTGCGCTTTATTTGGGCTGGCCTGGTAAAGCAAGGCCAGACGGGCGGAATCGTTCCGTCCCAGCGAATTTTGATTGGCAAAATGATCGCCCCTGTTCCTCAGGATTACCGCGGCCAGGTCCTGGAGCTTGGCGCGGGCAACGGCGCGCTGACGTTGCGCCTGGCGGCGCGTTGCCCGGAGGCGCGAATTCTCGCCTGCGAGATCAACCCGGCTCTGGCCAGGGACGTGCGGCGGAACGTGGCCGCGGCTGGTCTGGGTGACCGGGTGAGGGTGGTGGCGGATTCCGCCGAGAACATCCTCTCAAACTGGAGTCGCGGTGAAGGGGAAAGCCCGGATTTCGTGATCTCGGGCATCCCGCTGGGGAATCTGCCTCGAGAGCGGGTCAATTCGCTTCTGGATAAAATCAGCGCGGCCATTCAGGAGGATGGAATGTACATCCAGTTCCAGCACTCTCTGATAGACCGCAAGAAGGTACGCGCCCATTTCCCGAACCTGCGGACCTTGCCCGTCCTCTGGAATTTTCCACCGGCGGTGATTTACTATGGGAGGAAGGCGGTCCAGCCAAACCTCGCAGGCAGACGGTCAGGGCTGGCGTGATCGCAGAAGCATCTCCTGGTGGAGTGGTGCCCCGGCTAGGACTTGAACCTAGAACCAATTGATTAAGAGTCAACTGCTCTGCCAATTGAGCTACCGAGGCAACAAGCTTAAAATGAATGACTTACAACAGG
The DNA here is from genome assembly GCA_021784555.1 of bacterium. GTDB lineage: Bacteria > Verrucomicrobiota > Verrucomicrobiia > Limisphaerales > UBA8199 > JAJYHY01. The sequence continues at coordinate 23,153 of JAJYHY010000020.1, read as the reverse complement.
TTTTTGGAGGACAATCGGTCTTTTGTATTCCGCATATTTGCGGTGATGAAAGCGCAAACAAACGACACAACGCGGGCCGGAGAAATGGCAGCCGCCACGCGGCAAGCCAACCACTCCCGAGATGGCGAATGGCGCTCGTTTCCAAAAGTTCCAAATTTGCTGCAGTTCGTCAGCACGGGAACATTCTACCGCAGAATGAAGGTGGAGGGCAAGCTCTATCGTGAGAGCTTGAAGACAAACGTTTTTAGCACCGCCAAACTGAAGCTGGCAGATTTTGTAAAAGGTGAATCTGGGGCGTGGTTTTCTTACGGTTCATAGTGCAAAGACACGCAAAGCCAACCATGCCTCCAAGACACGAACTGTTCCCATCATCGCAGACATGAGAGTCCTGTTATACTGGACCTGGACGCGGTAAAACCGCTTGTCCTTGCCCCCAGCGGTAGCTGTGAGCACCCTCACGGCGCCGTCCCCGACAACGGTTTGCAAGGCCGTCCAATTGGGATGCGAGAGGGAATCGCTGGATTCCAGGATGTAGCGCAGACCGCTCCGGGTTGGGATGGACAACGTGAAGGGGCCGCCCGCAGGGCCTGGAAGGATGCGGATTGATGGTTTGCCGCCGATCACCGTCACTTCACCGTCTTGGGTCGAGATCTCGGCGAGTTTGAAATCCAGCGAGGCCTCACGCACCGTAGGAGAATCGCAGAATCTTAAAGCCGAGGCGTCGCCAGAATGTCCGATAACCTCGAAGCCGACCTCGAAGGCCGTGCTGCCCTCCGGGAGCGTGACCCCTGAACCCTGCGGGTCTTCCCAGGAGAAGGTCAACTTGCCCTGGTTGACAAACGTGGTTCCAAAGTTGCCTTGGGATAGCCCGGGCAGGCCAAAACCGTTCACGCCGGTGTAGCGGAGGACCTGGGGGTCCCATTCCAGGGTGAATTGGGCGCTGGTGGCCTTTTGGAAGCCGCCAATGCCCACTCCGGCCTTGAACGTCTCTCCTGCCAAGGTCGCACGATGGGCGGCAAGAAAGCGCACGGGCGCAGGTTCAGGAGCCTTGCTATCCTTGAGCGGCGGAGCGGAGGCTGAGGGCGGTTGGATGGCGCTTGCCATGGCGCCCACCATCGCGGCCGATGACCAGGAGGCATTTACATCGCCCAATTTGATGGCGGTGAAGTCCTGGCCCGGCAAATCGGCGAAAACGTTTGTGTAGCATCGGGAGGCGGGGGCATTCCATGGATTGAGCGGGTCCGGGAATTGGTAATCGGAGGGGACGAACCGCCAGGAACCCGCCGGGAACGTGTTGGTTTCACCCAGAATCACCCGGCGCGCCAGGGCGATGTCTAACGTGCTGACGCTGCCGGAGCCGTTGACGTCCGCCGCCAGAAGCTTGAAAGGCGAATCCAGGGGCATGAGGCCGAGGATATGCCGGCGTATCAGCGCGAGGTCGAGCGTCGTGACCCCACGGGCGGCGGAATCATCCGCCATGGAGGGAGTAATGCAGTAGGAACCCTGGCCACCGGGATAAAAGGCGTAAGAGCCATCCCAAGAGCTGTAGGCCGTCCAATTGGTGGTGCCACTTAGGTTCAGGATGACATTGGGCACCGTGTTGCCGCTCCCGTAGGCCAGCACCTTTCCGGAGATGGTCTCAAACCGCTGGATAACGACCCCGTTGGTGGCCTGGACCGGGACCTCTCGCAGGGCGCAGTCCGCCGCCTCCAGGGCCAGGGGGACCCCGTTGATCGCCACGATGTTGGTCGTACCCGGCTGACCACAGGGCTGGAAGCGCACAGCAAAAAGCTCCGTCCACGGCGGCAGTGTCTTGCAGGTCCCATCCGGGTCATCCCAGGAAACCAGCAGCGTGCCTTGGTTGGCAAAGTTGGTCCCAAAGCTGTCCTCGGTCAGTCCCGCCAGACCAAAGGAATCCACGCCCCGGTAAACAAGGCCTGCCGGATTCCAATGGATCGAGAATTGGAACACGCTGATATTGGTGAAGCCATTCACGAAGACCGGCGCCGAGATAGTAGAGCCGGACAGGCCAGACCCCGATGGTCCGGTAAATGCGACCGGAACCACCGGGATGTAGGCCGAGGCGGTGACGGTCCGGCTTGCCCCGCCACCACCGGTAAAAGTAACAACGGCGGTATTCGTGGCCGGTGCAGCGGAGACGTAGCTAACCGGGATGCTCTGCCAGCCATGGGGCGAGAGTTCATAATGCGCGTTCCACGGAATCGCGAAGGGCGGCGGAACACTGGCATCACCGCTCAAAACGTCGCCGCCCGTGTTAGTCAGATAGAAATAGCCGTAGTAGGTGGCGCCGACAACACCCAAACCCAAATCCAGCCGGGCCGGTGAGACCGAGAGAATAGGTGCCACGCCCTGGGTAAAGCTGATCCAAAACCAGTTGGTGGTGGAGAGACCGTCGTTGTCCGTGGCAACCACCTGCACCTGGTTGGTTCCGACTTGGCCGGGATTCCCCTCGATAAACATTTTAACGTTGGTGCCGCCGGAGAGGCTGGTGGTGATGGTGGCCAGCCCTGGATTATCCGGAATCGAAGCGGTGACATTGGTCACGAATCCATCCGCGTCCACAACCCAGGAGTAGCTCGGAAAGCTCGAACCTGCCAACGCCATGGTATTGGTAAGCGGCCCGATTTGCGGTTTGAGGTAGAAGGTCATCAGCCAGCCGGCGGCAACTTGGCTCAGGTAAGAAGAGGCGCCATTGGTGACGAACAGGGTCCACTTGCCTTGGGCGCTGGTGTCCGCCAGCGAATTCAGGTCCACAATACTGGCGACGTTCACATTCGTAATCGTGCTCCATGGCGGCAGAACCCGCTCCGGTCCCCCGCCCATGGTAACGTGCGCATAGCTCAGAGGCCCGGAGGGTCCGGCGTTGAGGTAGAGCGGGATAGAGCAGCCGGAAGGGGAGAGCAGCCCGACACCCATCGAGCCCGGATTGATGTCGCGCAAGCCAACCAAAGAGACCGTCGCTTTCCCAATCCTGCCGTCCAGTTCAGGCACCCAGACAGAAGAAAACCCTTCGCTCCCATTCGCCAGCGCGAGGCCGTCTGAATCCCCGTAAGCCGGGTGGATGGAGGGCAGGACGAAAATCTTCAACGGCACGGAGTTCGTCTCCGCCCCGGTGCCGTTGACGGCCAAGCTGAGAGTTTCCGTGCCGGTGGCTGGCCCGAGGGCCGTGAGGGTGAAGTGGCGTATCCCACTGGTGAAGGAGTCGAACGCGACGTTCTTCCAACTGACAAGGCTGATATTGGTGGACACGACCATAATCCACAGGTTGCTGGGGTCGGTATCGGCCTCGCTGACGGTGGCGGTGAGGATAGGGCTGGTCTCGCCAATTCGGACGACAACATAATTGGTGCTCAAGGAAATCGTGGGGCCGTTCGTGAAGCCTCCCTCACCGAGCGGGATTGCTTTGAGGATGCGGTGATTGAGCGTATCCGAGACGTAGAGGTTCCCGGAGCGGTCAACAGCCAACCCCGTGAACTGCGAGAAGTCCGAGGGAGTGCGCGCAACCGTTGTCACCGCACCCGCTGGCGTGACCCTGCGTATCGTGGAGGTGCCGGAATTGACCACGAGCAGGCTTCCGTCGGTGTCAATGGCCAAGCCCATCGGCATGGCGAACCGCGCGGCGGCTCCGATGCCATCGATGTTGCCACTTTGTCCCGGTTGCCCAGCCAGCGTGGTAACAACGCCGGCTGGTGTAATCTCCCGGATCGTGTGGTTGCCCGTATCCGCCACATAGACCGTTCCGGAGCTCTCCACCGCGATCCCCTGAGGAGCGTTAAAGCGGGCCGCGGCGCCGGTTCCATCGTTGCTGCCAACTTGGCCGGGACTTCCGGCAAATGTGGTGACTGTGCCATCAGGAGCGACTTTGCGGATGACATGGTTCCCCGCCTCCGCCACGTAGAGGTCCCCGTCCGCGTCTAGCGCCACCGCGGCAGGCTGGTTCAATCGTGTCCCGGTCTCGGAAGCATCGGTCAGGATTGTCGGGAGCTCCCCCGGACGCTCTTTCTGTATGACATTGGCGAAGGTGTCGGCAATATAGATGACCCCATCCGTGCCAACCGCCACGCCCGCGGGTCCTTGGAACGCGCTGGGCAGGGTCGTTACCATGCCCTCGGGCGTGACCTTGCGGATTGTGGCATCTCCAGTATCGGCAACATAAAGGTTCCCGGCGCCGTCCATGGCCAGCCCCCGAGGAGACGTAAAACGCGCGGCGCTCCCTTCTCCATCGGCATTGCCCATCGCTGGTGCGTCACCGGCCAGGGTGGCCACCGCCCCGCTCAGCTTGACAACCCGGATGGAGTCGTTGAGGTAGTCCGCCACGTAAAGATGCAGGCTCTGATCGATGGTGATGCCCTCAGGATCGGCGAACCGGGCCTCGCTTCCAGGGCTATCGACGCTGCCCGCCTGCCCAGCCGTGCCCGCCAGGGTGGAGACCACCCCATAAGGGGTTATCATCCGGATGGTGCAATTACCGGAGTCGGTGACATAAATATTACCGGCGTTGTCCAAAACCACGCATCTGGGAGAAGCAAAACGAGCCAGTCTCCCCACGCCGTCCGTGCTGCCGCGCAGCCCCGGACTGCCGGCTACCGTTGCCACCCCACCAGCCGGCGTGACGCTGCGTATCGTCTCATTCCCGCTGTCAGCGACATATATGTTCCCGGCCCCATCCAACGCGACCCCATACGGGAAATCAAAGCGCGCCGCGCTGCCCACACCGTCGGCACTGCCCGGTTGGCCCGCACTGCCCGCTAGCGTGCTCACCATCCCCTGGGCCAAGATCTTGCGAATCGTGTGGTTGTCGCTATCGGCCACATAGAGGTTGCCGGCGCTATCCACGGCCAAGCCTCGAGGCGAGGAGAATGTCGCATCAAGACCAGGTCCGTCGGCGCTGCCAGCCGTGTTGGCGATGCCGGCCAGCGTTCTCACGATCCCGTCAGGCGTCATCTTCCGAATGGTACAGGCAATGCAGTCGGCGATATACACGTTCCCCGCCGCGTCCACCGCCAGGGCGTCCGGGAATATGAACCGCGCGTTGGTTCCCACGCCATCGGTGGTGCCGACCAACCCAGCCATGCCCGCAATGGTGGTCGCCTCTCCCTGGGGCGTAATCCTCCGAATAGTTGAATTAAGCGTGTCCGCCACATAGACGTTCCCGGCGCTGTCCGTGGCGACGGCCTTCGGCCCATGGAAGCGGGCATTGGTTCCAACTCCATCCGCGCTCCCTGCCTCGCCCGTGGTGCCGACGAAATTGGTGAGCGCATAGCTGAGATCGGTTGCCCGGCCGGTTTGAGCCAAAAGGCTGCCCATGCCGATGAGCGGGCCAACAAGGAGACACCGGGCAAATCTGGCGGTACGTTTTGCGGTCTTCATAGCTTAATGTTCCTTCCTGGCGTGCGATTGGCGCCCCGGCACGGCCTGGGTGACGACCAGTGATTTAGGCCGCGCGCTGGCGCCGATCATAACGCTGACTCAAAGTGTGGCAAAACCAAGACCCGCCGTAAAGCACATATTCTTAATAACATGGCTTACTGAATCAGATTAATAAGATGCATAGAGGGCCCTCCTCACCAGAACCCGAGATTTCGTTCCTCGGCTCGCGAAACCGGCTTCTACAACTCCACTCGCCGCTGCCCGAATCTGGTTAGCCAACGAGCGGAAGTGCCGGCGGCGGTCCGAACTCTCCAGCCCGCCCATGCCTGGGCCGGGCGCTCCTGCCGGCGCCTGCACCAGCGATTAAACCCCGGTTCAGAAGTAGTCCGGCATCCGACGCTGTTCACATTTCACATCTCACGTCTCACGTCTCACGTTTCACACCCTGGCGGGATACTTCCGAATTGCGGTCTCACCGGCAGGTCCAGCACCTTTGCGTTTATCTGGCCGGTCGCCTCGCGGCGAGGACCGCACCCGATAGAATCGTGGTCCAGAGGCGGGTGGCACGCCGCCGGTCTTACTCCCGTCGTCAACCCACTGAATAGGCTGGCCCGTGCCGGCCAGCGGGCCGGCCACCACCTGCCATTGCCCTTGGGTCAGGTTGTCTGTGAATTCGATGTAATACTCTCTCCCAACCTCGGTGGAGAAGGTGAACGTCAAACCCTGCCCCGAAAGCCCAATCCCCAAGCCGCTCAGCCTGAGCGCGGACGCAAGGTCGATAGTCGCCGCGCCGATCGTCCCAAGGCTAATCCCGTCATAACTCCCCACCCCGCTCAACCGGTAAACTCCCGCCACCCCGCTCACACTGTAGGACAGCGTCCGGGCCGCATTGTCGAAGAATGGCCCCCACTTCACCTTCCGGTTTGTCGCATCCCACGTGCCGCCTTCCGTGATGTCGTACGGCGTCAACCCGGCCAGCAGGCTCTCTTCGAGTGCATACACGCTCACGGATTGGTCCGGACTGGCTTGGAGCGAAACCGTAACGCCGGCCACGCTCCGCACCACCGACGAACTCCCGGCGCCGTCATCCTCCATGTCGCCCGCACCGGAGCCCACGCTTGCCGCTTGCGCCCCAGGCCCACCGGCCATGCTCGGGCAGGGCTGCAACACCCAGCACAGCGGCGGGTCCTGGCTCTGGTCATAGCCGTAGCATTCGCCGTTCTTCCACAGGTACCCCACGCGCGTCACATACGAGATCGGAATCGGATTGGGCGGATTTCGCCAGTTGTCTCCCCGCTTCCATGCCGCCCCGTAAGCCGTCACCTCGCTGATCACAATCCGGAAGCTGGCGTTTGTATCGGCAGGACACACCGCTGGAGCGGTGCCGACGCCGGATAGTGCAAGCATGCCGTTTCCACCCTCCTCGTCCGAGGCGACGACCACCGCGCCGCCGAAGTTCGTCGCTGCCGTCGGAGTGAAGGTGACCGTCACCGGCTGGGACGCGCCGGGGCTAATCACACCGGAATTCCAGTCCCCGGTAAAGCCCGCTGGATAGGTTACGCCGGTCACCGTTAGGGGGGCGGTCCCGGCGCTGGTGATGGTGAGCCTCTTGGTGGCGCTGTTTCCGACAGGAAGGGATCCAAAAGATAAATCTCCCGTCAACTCGACGAGCCGGGTGGGTGCCGGGACAATCGCCATCTGGAAGTCGCGAGCCGAGGTCAGCCCATTCGCGTCCGTGACTGTGACCGTGATCCGGTTCGTTTCTGCGCTGGCCGGAGTGCCGGTGAGGGTTCCGCCGACTGCGTCGAGGGTCAGGCCAGAGGGCTGGTTAACCGGGCTAATGGCCCAGGAATAGGGGGGCGTCCCGCCGGTGGCCACGAACGTTGCGGCATAGGCTACGGCGACCATCCCCGGATCAAGCTGGCCGGGCAAAGCGATGGTGGGGGGCTGAGGAGCGGGTTCGGTCGTAAAGGACCAAACCGGACTGGAGACGGTCGTTTTGCCGTCGCTCGCATCAACCTGCCAATAGTACGTGGCCGCAGCCTGAAGGTCCGGAAGGGAGTACTGGCTTTGCGCCGTGGTTCCCACCGCCGGGGGGCTGCTTGCCACACCAAAGTGGAGCGTGTAGGTGAGAGCGTCGCCGTCTGGATCGAAATCGGACCACTGGAGGCTGGTTCCGCTGGTCGCCAGCGACTCGGTTCCCGGCGCCGGCAGCGGCTGACTCGGCGCACCGGGCGGGGTGTCGGCAAGGCTGATCGCGAGCGGCGGCGTGTTCGTTACCGAGGCCGCTAGGCCGCTCGCGTCCCAAGCCGTGGCCCGCAGCAGGAGTTCACTGGTCGGCGTGCCGGGAACCGTCCAGAGGCAGCTCGTGGACGCTTCGGCGCCGTTTGTGATCGAGAGCCAGCTTGCTCCATCGTCCACGGAGTAATCGAGGACCACGTTTGTTAACCCGGCGCTGGCGGCCGCAGCCCAACTAATCGTGACCTGATCGCCAGCAGTCAGATCGCCGCCGCCCGCCGGAGCGTCAATGCGAATTGTTGGGGGCGAGATGCTCTGGGTGTGGAAATATCCCGAAAAACCCGTCAACTGGTCTCCCGCCGCGTCCTTGGCGGTGACGCGCACCTGCGCCCGGTACGCGCCCAGGTCGGGCACGGTCCAGCCGTAGGCGCCGCTATTGCTCAGATCACCCGCAATCGGCAGCGCCGTCGCCCAGTCGTTTGTGCTGTAATCCAGGTCAATCGTCCAGGCGGTGTCGCCAGATGCCAAGCTCCATTGAATCTGCAGCGTCGCGCCGGCCGATGCGACCAGCCCATCTTGCGGGGAGGCGACAGCCACGGCCGTTTGTGCGACGGCACCGGACGCGTTGGTCATCGCGTTGGCCATGAGACCGACGGGAGACGCCCACGCCACATAGAGCGTGTCATCGGACGACGAATAAGCTTCGTCGATCGCCGGATCGCTTGCGGATTGGCTATTCAGGTTCACCTGCACGGGCGCGGACCAGCGGTCCTTGACCCTGCAGCTATGCAGGAGTTCTCCGGTGGAGGAAGGAGTATCGACGAACAACACGTGAGGCTGGTCCTGTCGATCTAAGACCACGCGCGGGTCCGGGTCCACCGTTGCGGAGGCATCGACCAACTCGCTTTGGGACCACGCGAGTCCATCGAAATAGCTATATTGGATCCGGTTGAGTTTCTGGGTACTGTCGTAGGCCTGCCAAACAACGTGGAGGTGTCGGTTCGCGCCAGCGGCCAGAGCTGGCGTTTGAAAGTAGCTACCCGTTTGCGGAGAGGCGATTACCACCGGCGCCGACCAACCGGAGCCGGCGAGGGACTGCCAATAGAGGTGGCGCAGTCCCGATCCGTCATAGGCGATGTACGCGATGTTCAGTTTGTCCGATGAGTCAACGGCGGCTGCCGGCCAAATCGACGAATCGCTCCCGGCTACCGGCTGGGGTGCGGCCGCGGCTTGACCCGGGCTCTTTGTGGCGTAATAGACCCTCTGGATTCCGGTGACAGACCCATCGTCGTTGAGATGCGCACCGTCGCTCCAAACCATATATGCCTCATCGTTGGAATCAAGCGCGATCCGCGGCCACGAAGACTGAGTTCCTGCCGACTCCGAACTCAAGGCACCCGCTTCGAGGATCGAGGTCGCCACGCCGAGACTGTTGTACCCGCCACAAATGTAAACCGTGCTTCCTATGAGGCCGCCGGCCGCCCAACCGTGCGCCGCTTGCATACTCGCCATCGTCCGGAACGTGGGAATGTTTGGATCGAATTCAAAGACAGCGCTCGAGTCGCTGCCGTCTTGAATGCTTCTTCCGCCAAGGAGATAAATCTTCCCGTTGAATGTCAGTGCCAAAGCGGCTTCGACCCTCGGCCAGGACACGTCGTCCCAAGCCGCAATGCTGGTCCACGAATCCGTGCTCGGGTTGTAGGCTTCAACGGGGTCATAGCCTCCATCGTAAGCTCCCCCAAACACGTAGATTTTGCCGTTCAGGGCGGCGGCGGCGGCAAAACTACGGTTTGCCGGCATAGGGCTTAACTCGCGCCACGAACGGGTGGCGGGATCGTAAAGCTGGTTCGCTGAGGTTCCACCACCAATGACATAAACCTTCCCATTGAGGGCAACCACTGATGGTCCCTGGCCCGAGACCGGGACTGAGGGACCGAGGCTCCAGGTGTTTGCCACGGTATCGTAAATCTTTAAGCTGCTGTCCAGGCCGCTCAAGGCATAGATCGCGTCGCCCACTGCTGCTGCCCCGCCGTCGATCACGCCCGAAGGCGGAATATCCGCTCCCCTTGACCAGGAGTTGTTCGACGGATCATAAATGAAGGTCGTGTTCACCGGATTCCCACCCAGGACGTACAGCTTGCCATTGGCCACGGCTGAGGCCGCTCCGACCTGGGCCTGGGGCAGACTCGCCTTTGGCGACCAGCTCAGGCTCGTCTGCGCCGTGCCAGCGGTGATCGCCGAGGAGAGATCCAGCGGTGTGGACCATTGGCTTCCGTCGGTCTCCGCGTAAAACACGTCGTCATTGTTCTCATCAGTGACCTGCGCGGTATTGAAATCTGAGGCCCACACCAGATGGAGATGCCCCTGGGAGTCCACAGCGGCGTCAAAATCCCCGACCTGATATGACCCAGCGTACAGGGCGTCAACTGTTGAAGAGTCAAGGGTCGCGGTTTGCGGCTCCGACCACGAGCCGTTCGCCCGCTTCGAATAGCGGAAGGAGACGGTATGCGCCGTATTGTCGTGACTCCAGCCGAAAACCACGTAGGCGACCCCATCCGCGCCAGTGACGAGGCGCGGCTTGCCGGTCTCTCCGGAGGACGATACGGTCGCGGGCGAGGACCATGGCGGCGGAGGTGGCGAAGAGGGATCGTGAAACGTTATTGACCCGCTCTCGGCCCGTGCCATAAACCCGTCGGCGTCCTCGACCTCAATTAGCACCTGGCCTGATAAAACAGGGAGCGGATTCGCCAACGTCCACTGAACCGACGAGATGGCTGGGTTGGTTACGACAGGAAGGGAGTCGATGTCCTCCTTCCCGTCGACGATCCAAACCGCCGCGTACCGAATGGGTTTGCTCGACGAAATGGTCCAGCTAATGGTGTGTGTTGATCCCATATCCCAGACTTCACCTCCCGTCGGCGAAACCAGCGTGACGCGGGGAAGCGAACCGTCGCGAAGGGCGTAAGGGCCGGCCGTTTGCGTGTCGGTATTTCCAGACGGATCATGGGCAACGAGCCGGATAAGATACGTTGTCGTCAGCGGGAGATCCTGCGGCGGTGCCCATGCATAGGTTAGGCCATATTGAGTGGGTGTTGGCGGAACATATCCCTGCTCAACGGTCGTCCAGTTGGCGCCATTATCCGACGAATAGGAGAAATCCACCGTCGCCACGGCCACGTCGTCTGTGGCCGCATAAATAATTCCGTTTGGCTGCCCGGTGTAGAATCCGCTGGGGTATTGAAGTTCCAGACGAGTGATTTTAGGCGGCGTGACGTCCGCATAGGAAATCGGCGCGCTGGCAATGTTGTTGGCCAGATTCCTTTCGTTATAGGCACTCGGTTGGCCAGAGTCCACCCAAGCGTCGATGTAACTTGTCCCGCCCGGGAGACCGTTCAGGGTAACCGGCGCCGAGACCGTAACGGCCTGCCCCGGATCCAGGGGCTGAACGAATAGGGACGAAGGGGGCAGGAATTTATCGGAACCCGTGAGCGGAATCGCCTTGGCGCCGGCCGTCTGAGACAGGTAAAGGCGGACATACGCGATGCCGTCCGACACGAAGTCGCCCACGTTCGTGACTTTTGCCGACACGGTGACAGTCGCGCCCGGCGCCGGCGTCCCGGAAACAGTGACATCCGAGATGGCCAGGTCTGGCGCCGAGTAGGCAGTCGTGAAGTGCCACACCGGGCTCTTGCTGATCGCGCCATGATTGTCTCGCGCCACAATCTCCCAGTAATACGTGGTCCCCGCTTCGAGCGTGAACGGAAGCCCATAGGAACCCGGATCGCCCGTGACCGTACCATAGCCTATGATTGGCCCCGGATTGGGGACAGTTCCCAGAAGCACCGCATATTCCACCACGTCGCCGGGATCCGGGTCGCCGCCGTGCCAGAAGAGCGTCAAGCCGGCACGTTGGACGCTGCCATTTCCGTTGCCGGGAGAGATCACGCCTGCAACGTTCGGCGGGTGGTTGGCCCGGGCGTACGTTGCGGAATAGGTTGCGCTTTGGCCTGCGCCTATGGAAAGAAGGGTCGGTGCCGGTGCAGCCCACCCCGACATTGGAGAAAAATCCACTGTCACCGGTCCGATAGAGACGCCCGTCAATGTCGCGCCGTTGGCCTGCCAGGCGCCTCCATTCACCCGCCATTGAGCGCCGGCGGCCTCAGCGGGGCCAATACTGACCGTTAATGAGCCTGTGCTTGGCGCTGCGATGGCATAGGCGGCCGGAACCACGCCGCTCGGCGCGGACCCGTACAGAAACGCCCGCGCTTTGAACGAGATGCTGCCCGCCACCGGGATGGGACCACTGTAAACGGTGCTGTCTGGGCCTGGATCAGTTCCGTCCGTGGTGTAACGGATCACGGCCCCGGGCGTGCTGTCGCTGATTTGTACGGCGATTGGCCCAGCATAAGGACCCTGAGCAGGGTTGAAAGTCGGCGGCGCGGCTGTCACTGGCGCGCCAGCCGCGACGACATGGAAGGTGAATGGATCGGAACTGGCGCCGTTTGGATTTGTGATCATAACCGTCCAGTCAGCCGTGCTGGCGCCCAGGCTGAAATCGACTTTTACCTCGTTCGCACTGACAAACTGGAGTTTGCTCGGGTCAATAACGGCCGGGTACGCGTCGTGCGTGGTCAGGTCAAACAGCAGCGCGATGAAATTCGGCATGAAGCCAGAGCCTTCAATGTCGATCCACTGTTCCGCCGAACTGCCGGGTACTCCCGCTCCGCTACTTACCCCGGTGATTTGCGGCGAGGTGCCGCTTGAGGCAATAGTGTACGTGCCCGAGGCCAGCAGGCTCTGCACGGTGCCAGAGACCGCTATGGCCCGCAAATGTGTGGTTTCCGTCAACGAAATCGGACCCGAGTAACGCTCGGAGGTAATAGCCGTCGGGAAGCTACCGTCCGTCGTGTAGTAGATTTGCGCGCTGGGAGGCCCCGTTATCCCAACCTCCACACCGAGCGTGAATTCTCCGGGAGCGGGATAAAAGACAGGTAGCGCTACCGACGAGGGGCTGTTCACCGTCAACTGCGCAGGCCTGCTCGTTGTCCCGTCCGAGCCGTTCGCGATGACGACCGTGTAAGCGCCCTGGTCAGCGGCGGTTACGTTCGCTAAGGAGAGCGCAGCGGTTTCCGCGCCGCTGACGATCGCGCCGCTCGCTTGCAGCCCTTCAGCCAAGGGGGTGCCGTCCTTCCTCCACCGGTACGTGAGGCTTGCCTGCTTCCATCCCGGTCCTACAAGTGCTCCTCCGCGTACATGCGCCCGCGCCGCGATCCGCACTGACTCGCCAACAGACGCCACCACCGCCGTGGGCGGCTCAGCATCGATCACTGGTTCTTCAAAAAACAAGCTCTGGCTCCAGCCCATGATTGCCAGCGAATCCCAGAATGGATTTATGTTGGCACTGTCGATCCCGCTCCCCGACGCCGCTACCGTGTCGGAGTACCACTCCACGGGCCCCATGTGGGAGCTATACCCTCCGTAGACGTCAACCCGCTGGTCAGTCCACGGGCTGCCAAACGAATCCTGCGTACCGCCGAGCGCGTTGAACGTCCCCCAATCATCCGAGTAATAGTTTTCGAGCGCCCAAATCTTGCCAGGAACCGAAGCCAAAGAAGCCATGAGTCTGCTGTCGAGCCTGGTTGACGGCAGGTACCAACTACTGGGCACAGCAAGATTTCCAACGGACCCAGGTATGAAGGGGTCCAGCAGCGTCACCTGAACAACGGCAGCGGGGTCCCTCACAAGCAGGTACCTCGCAGCTGCCCTGGCTACCCAGCCTCCAGCGCTGTGCGCGATGAATTGCACTTTCTGTAGGCCCGGACATTGTTCTACCAAGAGTTCTCCCAGGTGTATCCCGTGCTCGAAGGCAATCTCCGCTGCTTCTGTCGCGTTGACCACAGTGTCAGGATGCAGCAGGCCGCCGGGCCCGGTGTCGGCATCCGCTTCCCAATGGTATTTTACCAGCTTCCAGCCGCAATCTCCCGACGCCGTTCGGTAGACCCCTAGGTTGTCCGTCAGCGCATCAAATTCCGGCCCGGCGAACCCGTCATGATCGCCGGTTGGGTTCCAGCCATGAACCAAAACGATTAACTTCCTTGTGTCATCGCCATCTCTAATGGTCCGTCCGGTCCACTCGTCCCACAACTGATTGTCGAAGTGCAGGTAGCGAAACAGGAAAGCCTGGGGAGGAACCGGTTGCCACCATTGGCCGACCCGCAGCAAACCTTGCCCGAGTGCAGGAAGAGGCGGATAGAAATAAGCACCAGCATCAGCGAACGATAAGTACGCTAGTGTAGTCGGTTGAAGGAAGGCGTTGAAGCTGCTTTCCGAGAGGAATAGGTCTTCGTTCTGCCGGTCGTGCGGGCCCTGTGTCAGCCCGTCGAAGGCGAGCTGGTAGGGTCCTAAACCGAGAATCGGCGATACAGCCAGCACATTTCCCCACCAGCAGTAGCGGTAGGGGTAGTCTGGGTCTGAGTAATTCAGGTTGTCAATTGCGCCCGCATCAAGGTCGGATTGGTTGATGAGGCTATAGGTTAAGCTTCCGTCGCTGCTCCAGTGGGGCGAGTGGTCGAGCGCCAATGCTGGAGCGCCCCCGCAGAGTAGCACGACGGAAAGGAAGGCCAGACGCGCGGGCCACACAGGCCGGGGGCGACGCTTGTCAGCCGCCCAGGGTTGTTGTCGGAACGAAGTCACGGTACGCTGCCCTGAAGCCAGGTCCAAGGTAGCTAGATGCCGTGACCGGCGCCCGGGTGCTTTTGGTTGATGCCTGGTTTTCATAATTTCATCTAACTGGTTCCCCTCCCAGCATCCACCGCGGCAGGAGCCGGAAACGCTTGGCCGGATAGACCTTCTGGACGGCCCGCTGGGTTGTGGAGACGCGGAGTTCTTGGTGGATGTTGCGGATGTGGGTCTTGACGGTTTCGGGACTGAGTTTGAAGCGCGTGGCGAGCTCCTTGCGCTCGTAGGCCCTGGGTGCGAGGAGCTCGAGCAGTTCGGCCTCTCCGGGTGAGAGTTTGTTGCGCTCCTGGCTGTCGGGAGGCGGATTGCGAAAGCTGTGCCAAGTCGGGCGTAGGACTTCGGGCGAGAACCGGGGCAAACCGTCTTGGACTTCGAGAATGGCGGCGGGCAGTTCGGCCAGCGGCAGCGACTTGCGCAGGCAGCCGAACGCGCCGAGTTGGGCGGCCCGGAAGGTCGCGGCGGGATCATTGATGACGGTAAACGCGCGGAGCTTGGTGCCGGGCAGCCGGGCGACGAGTTGGGGGAGGATGTCGAGGCAGGCGCGTCCAGCACCGAGGTCGAGCTCAAGCAGGGTGAGATTCGGTTTCCAGGCGGGGAGGCGGCCAAGGGCCTGGGAGGGCGTCGAGCAAAGGCCCGGGCAGCAGATGACCTGGGCGTAAAAGCCGCAAGTTGTTCCGTCTTGGCTAGCGGCCGAGGGCTGGGCGCAGTGAGCGGGCGGGGGATCGGCGGGCTCCCCGTTTGAGTTGGCTGACAGGGTTTGCATGGTTATTCCGCTCCGGACGGGTCGATCTGAGACACAGCTTGTCGGTTTTGTCAAGGCCGCGGTCTGATTTTCGTGATTTTTTTGAACCCGGAAAATCGGGTGCGCCGCGGCGTCGGACTCGGAACCGCTCATCCATGTTGATAAACGCTGGCATGTTTGATCACAGCACATTCACAAGGAGGAACACGGGCGATTTTGGAAAGCGTTTCAAGAATTCTCTGGAAGTTGCGATTCTTTATCTGCGATGTGCGATTTGAACCGTCGCCGCTGTTTCGCACGTTGGGGTTTGGGGTAATGGAGCAATGGAACACTGGAGCAATCGAGTGTTGGGGCATTGGAGCGGCGGGATCCAATGGTTTCGGGACCGAGGTTGAAACGGGCGGCGAGTTTCCCGCGCTGGCAGGCCTGGGCCAGGAACTCGTGGAATAGAAATGGAAAATGGACAAGCCGGTCTGCGCATCGCCCAGTCGGTGTGGAGGTTCGAAGTGCTGGCGGCGGTCCGAACTCTCCAGCTCGCCCTGCTCATGGGCGGGCAGGCCTGCGTGTTCTACGGCGCGGCGCAAGTTAGCAGGGACATAGATTTGGCTCTTTTGGCCGAACCGGCCAACATCGAGCGCTTGCGCCGGGCGCTCAGAGCCCTTGCCGCCGAGCGCATCGCCGTGCCGCCCTTTGACCCGGCGCTTTTCGAGCGCGGCCACCCTATCCACTTCCGGTGCCACGCGCCAGGTGCAGAGGGCCTGCGAATCGATCTGATGTCGAGGTTGCGCCTGCTCGGCGATTTCCCTGTGCTCTGGGAACGCCGAACGACCCTCGGCGATGAAGAAGGCAACGAGTTCAACCTCTTGATAGTGAAATGCGAGCGGAACAGGCTCTAGATCGCGCCTATTGGGAACCCGTGCGGCGTGAACTTGAATCCATGCGCTTGGAAGAAGCGCGCAAGAAGAGGAAAGGGCGCTGACACCACGGAAACAGTGGCGAAGTCCGGCGGCCCGGAAGAGCCCCAATCACCGTTTACGGTTGGCCTCAGAAAAGGTCGAAAAAGCGCCAACGCAATACGCGCAGTATAAGGTTGTCCATCGGCTGAAGGCGGAGCATTCTCGGGGACATGTCGCGTTTGGACTACGAGCGTACAGTAATGGGGTATCACGGCTGCGATAAAGCCGTTGCCGAGTCCGTACTTCTGGGCCGCTGTAAGCTGGAAACGAGCCGCAATAATTATGATTGGTTGGGTTTGGGAATTTACTTTTGGGAATACGGCCCGCAACGCGCAATGCAGTGGGCTGTCGGGGTTTCCCAACGCCGGCCGGAAAGAATCAGGGAACCTGCGGTGCTGGGAGGACTCATCCACCTCGGATTCTGCTTTGATCTGCTGGATGTTCGGTTTACCGATTACCTGCGCGAACTCTTCCCGATGTTTAGAAAAACCATGACAAACCGAGGCGTGCCGATGCCGCGGAATGAGGGGCTGCCTGGAAACCCGGAAGAATTGGTGTTGCGAAAGCTCGATTGCGCGCTGTTGAACTGGGCAATTCCCATTCTCGAGGCGCAGGCCGGGCAGAAATTCCACACGGTCCGCGGCGTTTTTCAGGAGGGGGAGCCCGCGTACGAGGGATCTTCCATCATGCGCAAGTCCCATATCCAGATAGTCGTGCGTGACATCTGTTCCATCTTGGGCTATTTTAGACCGGAGAGTTTGACTGATGAGTAGCAAAGGACAAAACGAGGGCGTGAAGCGGACAAGCCACGCGAATAATGGAGTTCGCCGGACCAGGACGGGCGTGCGTCTTGAAACGGCGCTACGGCGGGCTCTCACCTCTGTTCGGCGGATGAGCAGCACCCAACGTCGGCAGTCCCTCATCGATGCCGGCATCCTGACTTCGGGGGGCAAACTCGCGCCACCCTATCGCTGATTTGGCGAATTTCCTTCGTGCTCGCCGACGCTGGAATCTGTCTGGGCGGCCAGGCGTGCCCCGCGATAGTCCAAACTGTTCCGGTCCGCCTATGGGTGGACTGGGCGCTCCCGCCAGCCCTCCGGATGCTGGCCGCCAGTTCCAGCACCTTCCGTCAACCTGGCCCGCAGCCTCATGGCGAGGAGCGCACCCGATAGAATCGTGGTCCAGACGCAGGCGGCACGCCCCCGGTCTTGTTCCCGCCGTCAGTCCACCGGATAGGCCCGCCCGTGCCCGCCAGCGGCCCGGCCACCACCTGCCATTGCCCTTGGGTCAGGTTGTCTGTGAATTCGATGTAATACTCTCTCCCAACCTCGGTGGAGAAGGTGAACGCCAACCCCTGCCCCGAAAGCCCAATCCCCAAGCCGCTCAGCCTGAGCGCAGGCTCAAGATCGATGGTCGCCGCCCCGCTCGTCTCAAGGTTGGTCCCGTCATAGCTGCTAACTCCGCTCAGCGAATATACCCCCGCCACCCCGCTCACACTGTAGGACAGCGTCCGCGGGGTATTGTCGAAGAACGGCCCCCACTTCACCTTCCGGTTGACCGCATCCCACGTGCCGCCCTCCGTTATGCCGTACGGCGTCAACCCAACCGGCAAGTCTTCCTCCACCGCATAAACACTCACGGACGCATCTGGAGTGGCTTGAAGAGAAACGGTGGCGCCATCCACGCTCCGTACCACCGATGAGATCCCCACGTCATTGACTGCCACCTCGCCCGCACCGGAACCCAGACTCGCCGCCTGCGCCCCAGCCCCTCCGGCCATGCTCGGGCAGGGCTGCAGCACCCAGGACAGCGGCGGGTTCTGGCTCTGGTCAAATCCATAGCATTCGCCGTTCTTCCACAAATATCCCACACGCGTCACATACGAAATCGGAATTGGATTGGGCGGATTCGGCCAGGTGTCCCCCCGCTTCCACGCCGCCCCGTAGGCCGTGACCTCGCTGATGACGATCCGGGAGTTGGCATCCGTATCGGCAGGACAGATGTGGCCACCTTGGACGGCCGATACCGTCGTGGTTGTATCCGCCGAGGAATGAACCGCCTCCACGTTTCCGGCGTTGTCCGTCGCCACGGTATAAAAGCCATAGCTCTGACCATTCTCGCCATTGAATACCGCGTTGGTGTTCGGAGTTGCGGCCAGCCAAAGTGCCCAGGTTCCGCCGTTGGTTTGCACATAGATATCGTAAGTGGCCACCTCACTGCCGGTGTCCGTGCCGGTCCAGCTCACCGTGAAATTAGTAGTGGACTCGGTGGCAGGCAGGGGCAACACCGCGCTCACCGGCGGCGTGCTGTCAATGGTCACCAGCGCCATCCTGTTCGTGTCAATGCCCTGAGAAGGATCGTTGTCATTCACCTGGTCAGTGGCGATGACCGGATTCACGTCAAACTTGACGTAGGCGACATTGGTGATTTGGATATCGCTCGCTAGATTGGGTTGCGGCTGAATGGTGTAGGAAATCTGGCCCATGCCGCGCCCACTCCCATCCTCGGGCGGCAGGAAGCCAGCCTCGACGCCAGGGGGCAAACCTAGAATCGGGTCCAGCGAAGTGAAGTTGGCGAAGAC
Source organism: bacterium (assembly GCA_021784555.1). Lineage (GTDB taxonomy): Bacteria > Verrucomicrobiota > Verrucomicrobiia > Limisphaerales > UBA8199 > JAJYHY01. Next base: position 4,507 of record JAJYHY010000020.1, on the reverse strand, counting down.
CTGGCCGTTGGCCAGGTTGATGCCGGCATTGATATCGACCTCGAAGTTCTCGCCGTTGAACGACATCGGGATGTTGGTCTGGAAGTATTGGGCATTGGGCGGCATGGGCAGAAAGGTGTCGCCAAACGCGATTTCGGTGAGGGCGAAGCTGGACCAGTCGAGGTTGGTCGAGAGTGGGTCAGTGAGGGTCACGATTTGGGCCGGGGCGGTGGCGTTGGTCTCGTTTTCAAACGTGATCTCGTAGGCAAAGAGGCCATGGTCGACCATGTAGTTTTCCACGGCATAGCCTGCGGGGCCGATGAGTTGGTTGGGGTCCTGGCTGCCGGCCGTGCCGGAGTCGCCGGCGTCGCCGGGGTTGCCGGGGCCCGGGCTGGCGTCCGGACCCGGAGGCGGCGTTCCACATGGCCCGCCAGCACCGCCGACGATGCCGCCGCCGAGGCCGCTGAGAATGCCCAGCCCTTTGACGCCCAAGCCCGTCCCCTGGGCGCCTATTGGGAGCCCGAAGGGGCCTGTGCTGGAGAGTTGGTTCGCAAATGCCTGCCCCGCTTGGCTGATGGCGTTGGCGTTGGCAGTCATTTGGTCAATGGCGTTGGCCGCGTTGGCCACAGTGAAGCTGCCGGCGGCCCGATAATAACCGCCAAAGGCGCAGCCGAACGCGGTGGCAGCGCCGCCCCCGCCCTTTGCCTTGGTGCCAAGGGGGTCGATCAATTGGACCGGGTTGTTCAAGACGTAACCGTACAAGGAAGGCTGGAGAATTCGCAGGGGATCGATCTGCCAAAAGCGGCCTTGGGCGGGCCCATAATACCTGGCGCCCATGAAGTCGAGGCCGCTGGCCTCGTTGGCCACGCCATACCGGCCGATGAACCGATAAGGATTATCCGACCCGCCCGTGGCGGTGAGCGTCTCGCCAAACGGCGAATAGCTATAGCGGGCCACGGTCGCGCCGCTGGCATCGCTCAGGTCGGCCGCGGAACCCAGGCCGTCAAAGTCGTACCAGTCGAGGTTGCCGCCGGTGGAGCGGCAGACCAGTCCCAGGCCGTAAGTGTTGCGGGCCGCCACCGTGCCGGCGCCGTCCACGTCCGCCAGCACCTGCGAGCTGTCCAGGGGGCTGAGCAGGTGTTCAACCCGGTTGCCTTGGAAGATCGTCGCCGTGCGCGTGTCGAGCCCGTCGTATTCATATTGCGTGGTCCCCTCCGGGCCGGTGACCTGGACCAGGCGGTTTTTCGCGTCGTAGGCGTAAACCCGCACGCCGTCGTAAACCAAGTTGCCGTCGGCGTCGTACTGCCAGGCGGCGGCGCCCACGCTGGTGTATTGGTCCAGGTTATTGACCGTGTAGAGCGTTGTGGCGCCATCCGCCCCGGCAGTGGTCCGGTTGCCCGCGGCATCGTAGGCATACCCCACTTCCCGGCTGGGGGTGGATGCGCCACTGGGCGTGAAGGCGCCGTGGGTCAACTGGCCGGCGGCGTCATAATCGTAGCTCCAGCTCCCATCCAGGGTCGTCATCGTCCGGCACAACCCGCGGGCGTCATAGGCATAGCCAAACCAGGAGTTGGTCGAGCCGGTGGGCGCATGATTGATCAGGGTGACGAGGCGCGCGGCGGCGTCATAACCATAAGTCGTGTAAGCGCCGTTCCCCTTGTTGACGCGCTGGAGTTGGCCGGCCCCATCATAGAGGTACTCGATGAGAGTCGCGCTGGAGGCGTCCAAGACCTGCCAAAGGCGGCCGGCGGCATCGTAGGTGTAGCTGTTGGTCTGGCCCAGGCTGGTGGCGAGCTGCTGGGGGCGTCCCAAGGCATCATAGGCCAGGGCGACCCATCGCCCATTGGGATAGGTGACCCGTCGCAGGCGATCGCCATCCGTCGCGTAATTGTAAGTGTAAGCCGTGACCTGGGCCGCGCCGGTCGCGGGCTGGTTCGTGACGAAGAGCAGGTTGCCGCGGGCATCGTACACGTAAGAGGAGGAAGTCCCGTCGGGCAAGGTCCGGCCGGCCACCTGGGCCGCGGGGGTGTAAGAGTAGGTCACCTGCTGATTGCGGCGGTTGGTGTAGGTCTGTGGCAGGCCCGCGCCGGTCTGTTCGCTGAAGCTCTCAGTGGAGTTATCCGCATAGCTGCGCAAGAGGAGGTTGCCCCTTGCATCGTAGGTGCAGGTGGTCGCGTTCCCGCGCGCATCGATGAGTCGGGACACCTCGGCGAAGGGGTTGTTGCGCTCCAGCGTCAGGACCTGACCCAGTTCATTCTTGAAGCTGGTAAGGCTTCCGCAAGTACACCAGGAGAAGCTCTGGCTTTCGCCGGTTGGCCAGGTGAGCTGGCTGACGCGGCCATTAGGGTCGAACTGGGCGGTGGTGGTGTTGCCCAGCCCGTCGGTTGTCTTGGCCAGCAGCCCCCGGTGGTCATAGTAGAGCAGGGTTGAGCCGAGCGCATTGGTGACGGCGACCAGTCCTCCCGGCCCATAGCTCAGGCCGAGCCGTTCGTCCCCGGCAGCCAGGTACGTGCTGGCCAGCCGCCCGAGGGTGTCATAGGTGAATTGGCGCGTGACTCCGCCGCGCGTCACCGAGGTCAAGGCATGGTTATGGGCGCCATCCGCGCCGGTTTCATAGGTGTAGGAAGTGACCTTGCCGTCATCGGTTGTGGCGCTGGTCAAATGCTGGGCGGACGTGTCGTAGGCGTAGGAAACGGAGCGGCCTGCCGAGTCGGAGACCTGCGAGACGAGGCCGGCCGCGTTATAGGCGATCGTCAGAGTGGCGCCCGAGGTGTGCGTGAGGCTCACCAGGCGGCCGTTGCTGTCATACCCGGCAGTGACGCGGTTGCCGTTGGGGTCTTGAACGTAATCCATCGTGCCGTCGCTCCGGAAGCGCGTCACCGTCCCGTTTGCATCGGTGAGCTCAAAGATGCCAGCGGCTACCTCGACGAGCCTGCTGGTGTCCCCACTGGCGGAGAAATAGCTCCCGTCGCGCGAGTCCTGTGGGAAGACCCGCGTCCAGCCCGATTCGCCGGCCAACTCGACGACGACGAGATCGCCGGACGCGTCATAGTCGAAGTGAAGGTGGGCCTGCCAGGGACAATACCACCCCTTGCCGAAGAGGCCGTCCGTGTTGCGGGCCGGCAGAGTGGACAGGAACTGGCGCGTGAAGTCGAGCGCGACTCCCGGCGCCGGCATCGAGGCATCGGTGGCGGAATCCAGGTGAAAGACGGCGCCGCCGCCGTAGGTCTGGCGAATCGCGAAATTCCAAAGGCTGTTCAGGTCAAAGACCCGATCGCCCAGCCGGCTCAGGTACTGGGCATCGGCGTCAAGCATCTGCACGTAGGCGCCGCTGTTGGTCAGGCCGGCGGTCAAGACCTGATACAACACGTCCCACACATTTGGGTCCATTGCAGAGGGGCGCAACGTGTCTTCCACGCTGGCCCAATCGTAGGGCGAGGTATCATCGGCCGTCCAGGAGCGGATTTGCATCCGGACCGTGGTCTGGCTGAAGTCCCAGGGCTGTTGGAGGCCCAGATAATACACGGGCACTTGCACCGACTCGCCCGGAGCCAAGACGCCGGGTTGGGCGCCACTGGCCAGGAGAAAGACCTGGTTGGCGAGGCCCGGGGGCAGGCCCTCCGACCAAAAACCCTCGACCGCGATCGAGGCGTCCAGCGTCAGGATCGGCTTGATGGTGGGGGCCGGGCCGGTGCAGAGCAACTCCAGTAGCGGGGCCGGCATGGGCATGGTCCCCGTGTTGGCGTAGCGCACATAGAGCGTTGCCGAGGCGTGGCGTCCAAGCCACCTTGGCAGGATGAGTTGGGTCTCCAGCTTGGGAGCGCCCGGGGGCAAGGCGACAAAGCCATTGGTCAACGTGGCCGAAGCGCCGCCGGGCTGTGACACACGCACGGAATACGTTCCCGCCGGCAGGGCGTTGGCCGCGAACGTCGCGGTGAGCTCGGTAAAGGAATCCAGCTCGACGGTCTGCGCGGGAAACGCTGTGCCATCGCGCGCGATCAATTGCAGGCCGCTGGAGGCCGCAAAGCCGGCCCCGCCCAGGGTTAGAGTTAACTGGGCGTTATTGGCGCTTTGGTTGGGGGTCACGCTGGTCACAAAGACGCTGCCGGGCAGCGCTCCAAGGGTGTACGAACCCGGGGTCATGATGTGGCTGCCATAAATCAGCACGTAATAGACCCCTGGCGCCGCGCTGGAGATCAGGATCTGCTGGCTGGAGACTCCGGGGTTGACCGAGGCGAAATCGAAGGCGCCGCGTGTGGGGGCCTGGCCCAGCCTGGCGTAGAGCTCGGTGACATTGCCCTGGCCCGTATTCGCCAGCGTGAGCAGGAGCGGCCCGGGGTTGGCGACGGTGACGGCGACCAGTTGGGCCTGGCCGTCGCTGACGAAGCTGCCGGAGAACGTCGAGCCCAGGGCCAGGTTGGATTCGGCGGTTTGGTCCAGTTCAAAGGCGTAGGCGACGTTATACACCGCGCTGGTGGGGGTGGCGCTCAGGAGGTAGTTGCCCGAATAGGGCAGCGTCAGCAGAGAT
>JAJYHY010000339.1 GCA_021784555.1 bacterium | reverse complement strand
CGGGGTGCGCTTCTTTCACATGGACGCGCTCTCCTCCGCGGTGGGCTTGCGGGTGGATTTTGACATGGCCCTGCTGGTGCTGGCCAGCGGCCTCTACCGCTTGGTGGCGGAGCGAATGCGGGGTTACGAGGATGCGCAAGCCCGCCAAATCTTCCGCGATTTGATCGATCTGTCAGCGGAGGTCGAGGTGAGCCAAAAGGAAGTCACTGTGAGCTTTCATCGTCGCGCCCACCTGCCGATTATCCTGGCCTCTGACCTGGTGGAAAAGCCCGTCCCGGTCCCCTGGTGGAACGGACTTCCCCTAAGATTGACCACCTATAACGGCCCGGCCAAGGCTCAAAAACCTTAGGCGAACTATGTTCCGTGGAAATCCAGGCTAGCCAACATCCCAAGACCGAGGGTTGCTCGGCGGGAGGAGAACAGGGAGAGCTTTGGTCTCTCTGGCTCGAACGACCGTCGAGAAGCGTACCCAGGGAAAAGCGCGAGCCGCAGGCCGGACCCGCATCCGGCCAAAGCCATCCAGCCTCGAAAAGCTCAACCGCAAGCGGAGAGGGCGTCTTGCTGTCCGAATCCAACACCCACTCGCCCGTACCAGGCAAGGGCGAGGGGGGCTTGCCGGGGTCTCAGAGCGTGGCGCGCGCTGAAGGAAACACACGGAACGAAGGAGGCCCGGAGAACGCCTGCCGCCTAACTGCAAGTACCAAGCAGGAAGGGCGGCGCAACGACATAGAAGTGCCGCCAGGCAAACCGGGAGTCGGATTGGCTCATAGTGTGGGCCTCATCCGCAAATGGCTGCGGGCGGGGATACTGGAGGAGGATGGCAAAGTCATCCATCCCCAGACGGGCACACCGCAGGGGGGCATCATCTCCCCCGTACTGCCCAAGCTGATGAAAGAGCTGGCCTCCAAGCTCCGGGGCACCTGGAACTATTACGGCCTCATCGGCAACTATCGCCGGATGAAGCTCTTTTATGAGGAGTCGCAAAGGAGCCTGTATAAATGGCTCAACCGGCGCAGTCAGCGCCAAAGCTTGAGTTGGCGGGCCTTTCGCCGCCTGTGGGAACGTTTCCACATGCCCTCACCGCGCATCGTGGAAGAATCGAATCGAAGGATGCCTCGTCAGCGGGAGATGAGTTTCTGCCAGCGGCTGCTACCGTGGCCCTGGCTGCACCCGCAGGCACATGCGAGAGCGAGTTGACCTGAAGAGCCCGGTGCGCGAAAACCGCCCGCCTGGATCTGTGAGGGGGGCGTCGGGCAACCGGCGTCCCTACCTTGACAACATGAGCAAGAGCAAGAGACAGGGAATCCCCCCTAATTCAATGGCAGTGTCCCGCCGGCCCGGTAGGATCCAGTGCTTGACACGTAAGAGCTTTCCCTGAAAAGCATTACCATGAAATTGACAAGCAAGGGCCAGGTGACGATTCCGCGAGCCTTGCGTCAGCAATTTGGTTTGCACCCCAATGCGGAGGTGACGTTCGAGGCAATCCGGAGGGGGTGGTTAATAAGCGGGCGGGTGCGGCGCGGCGCCGCCAACTCTTGACTTGGTTGCGCCGCGCTCGTGGCAGTTCAACGACTCGGCGCTCCACCGACGAGATCATGCGCCTCACTCGGGGTGATGACTGATGGTCCTCGTCGATGCCAATGTGCTGCTGGATGTGCTCACGGATTTTTACATTGGGGCACAGGCTCAAGTCGAAGGATTGTCACTGCTTACCCGGGACACTCCTCGGTACCGCACGTATTTCCCCCGTGTTCGGCTTATCGCGCCAGACTGAATGAGACATGACTGAGCTCAGCCCTGGCTGTCCCCGTATCATGTCAGTCATGCAGAATGGATTCGGCGACCGGATGCACGGGGCGCTGACCCGCAGAAACAGCCCCGGCTGACGTTGAATCGCTCCCTGGGCGCGCGTCAAAACAAATCCTCACTTTTGCGGCTTTTTCATGTTCGGTTTGGCCTTGGCCGGGTACTCTACATTGACACGGATCACTGAATCTCCGTTTGACCAGGTATGACCGATGATGTCGCCCAACTCCGCCGATACGCCCATGAGGGAGCGGAGGAGGCCTTTGCCCAATTGGTCGCGCGGCATTTGCCCTTGGTGTATTCGGCGGCGCTCCGGCAGGTGGGCGGCGACGCGCATTTGGCCAAAGATGTCGCTCAATCGGTTTTCATTGCCCTGGCCCGGAATGCGCCCAGCCTTTGTCGCAGGGAAATCATCTCCGGCTGGCTCTACACCACCACGCGTTACCTCGCGGCGAAGGTCGTGCGCAGTGAGCGGCGCCGGCAAATCCATGAACAAGCCTCCGCCGCTATGCATGAACTGCTCTCTCAGCCGGACGCCGAAGCGGATTGGAGCCGGGTCGGCCCGGTGCTGGATGAAGCCATGGCGCGGCTGAGCCGGAAGGATCGGAACGCCGTGCTGCTGCGATTCTTCAAAAACGAAGACCTCAAGACGGTCGGCGCGGCCTTGGGCGTGAGCGAGGATGCCGCCCGGATGCGAGTTAACCGCGCCTTGGAGAAGTTGCGCGGGTTGTTGGAAAAACGCGGCATCACCTGCTCCGCCTCCGCGCTGGCGATGTCCCTTGGCTGGGAAGCGGTGGGCGCGGTTCCGGCCGAGTTGGCGGCGAGCATCACTGGAACCGCGATGGCCGGAGCGGTGGCGAGCGGCGGAGTAGCGGCACCATTTCTGAAGGCATTGCTTATGACAAAACTCAAGGTCGGCATTGTTGGGGTGGTCGTGACGGTCGGGGTGGTGGCGCCGTGGGTGATTCAACGCCAGGCGCAAACTCGGCTGCAAGATGAAATCCAAGCCCTGCGCCTGAAGAGCGAACGGGTCGATGCGGTGCTCGCCGACAACGCGCGGCTCTCGAATCTGCTCGCGGAGGCGAAGGCGGCGACGGCCCAGCGGCAGGCGCAGCTTGCCGAACTGGCGCGTTTGCGAGGCGAGTCCCAGCGGCTTGGCCAACAGGTGAGCCAGCTCAAGGAGCTTGTGGCGGCGAATGAACCGCGCGGGTCCGGCTCGGATGCGGGCAAGGCAAGCGACGATCCCAACACGGAAACGCTGAACATGAATCTCCCTGCGGCTTCATTGGCTTTTGCGGGCTACGCAACGCCCACGGATGCCTTGCAGACCTTTATGTGGGCCAAGCGTGCAGGGGACACGAAGGCCCTCGTGGCGAGCCTGGCACCGGACTTCGTGCGCAACGCGCGGAAGGCCTGGGGCGACCAGTTCGAGGACAAGCTCAAGTCGTCGATGGGGGCGGACCCGGAGTGGGTCACCAACTTCTGCATCGAGAAGATGAAGGTGATCTCGGGGAGCGAGGTGGGCTTGACTTACAAGCTTACTGGGGCCCCGCAGCGCACCCTGGATAATAAGGAAGAAATCACGACCATAGGCAATTACATTACCCTGCAGCGCGTCGGCGACGAATGGAAGCTTGATCCTTAACCCCTGAGCGCGTGACCAACCGCGACATTTCGCGGTATTTGATATTTTGAGTATGCTTATACGAAAGCTTAGACTTGGCATTTTTGGAGTCGCGCTCGTCCTCGTCATTGCGGCGCCCTGGGCGATCCAACGGCGGGCGGAGCACCGGCTGCAGGGCCAGGTCCAGGCGTTGCGGGCGAAGACCGGTCAATTGAACCCGCTCCTGGCGGAGAACGCGCGGCTCTCAAACTTCGTTGCTCAGACCAAACCCACCAAGGCGCTGAGCCCGGAGCAGTTTGCCGCACTGTTACATCTGCGGGGCGAGGTCGGGCAACTCCACCAGCAGGTCAGCCAACTGAAACAGGTTGAGACCGACGAACGCCAGCGTCAGGCCGAGGCGGCGGACAAGCAGGCCAAAGAGGCCGAGGAAGCATCGAAATGGAAAAAGCTGGATATCAAGCTCCCGAAGGCCTCGTGGACCCATGTTGGCTACACCACCCCCGCCGATGCCCTCCAAAGTGCGTTGTGGGCGCGGCGCGAAGGCGATTTCCAGTCCCTGGTGGCGAGCCTGGCGCCGGACTTCGTGCAAAAGGCGAAGAAGGCCTGGGGCGATCAGTTCGAGGACAAACTCAAGTCGATGCTGCCTTGGGATACGGATTCCGTCGATGACTGCAACATCGTGAGCGAGAAAGCGGTCTCCGACAGCCAGGTGCAACTGATATACGTTCTCATGGAGAGGCAGAAGATCGGCGACGCTGCGCGTAACGTTGCAACCGGGAGCATGATTAGGGTCAAGCGCGTCGGCGGCGAGTGGAAACTCGAGCCGTAACCGCGCGTGTGCGCATCTCCGAGATCCGGCGCGGCGCGGATGCGAGATGTCCTGGATACCGCGCCCCACCCGCGTATGAAACCTCCAGGCTAAGGCCCAGAGTGAACTGCCGTCAGGAGCCAGCGCTTCCCACGTTTGGAGAAGCGCTGGCAACCCTTCCCAGGTCGAGGTCGCGATTACTTCTCGGCGGGGTTGTCCGGCGCGCTTTCCGAGCTTGTGGCGGGCTGCGTACCCTGGGCGTCGTTGGAATCCTTCGATTCCGCGCGCGAGTGGTGATCGCCGCCCCGGTGCTTTGGCTCTACTCGTTCCACTCGAGTGCGATGGGTGGACGCCTGGCCGCCGCCCATGCCTCCGAGGTTCTGGAGCAAGGCGTGCAGTTTGCGGCCGGGCAGACTTCGCATGTGCGCGGCCATCTGGATGAGCTTTCCGATCGAGATTTGCCCAACGACGTTCCCAATAACCGCCTCACCGTGGTCATAGACCAGCACCGCCAGGCCGGCCATCGAGTCGCCGGAGGCATTGCCCATGGCATAGACGCCAACATTGTCCTGAGGCACGCTGACAATGGGTGTCCACTTTGACTCGAGTTCGGTTCGCAGGGCCTTGACGCCTTTGTTCAGGGCCTCGCGATCGTTTTTCTTCCCCTCAATGACCACGACTCGGATCAACTTAACGTCCTTGAGAAGGTCGGCCAAGTCGATTCCCGTGCCGGCCAAGGGACCGCTGGGGCCGTTGGTCAGCCCCGAAACCACGTTCTGGAGCAGGAAGCGCGGGAGGTTGACGTTGACCTCTGGCTTAATGGTTTTCAGGTCCAGGACCTTGTCGATTGGCAGGTAGGAGGGGTCCTTTTCCCAGCTAGGCTGGCCGAAGCCGGCCAGGGGAGAGGCGGTGATAAACGCCAGGGTGAGTGAATAGATGAGTTTGTTCATAGTGTTATGTGATTTACGATTTTGTTTTTGGCTGTCTCGAGACTGTCTCGCAATGGCGGAACAGCCCCTTGCAAAATGACTTTCTCGGACTGAGACCCCGCATCAAGCAGAACCCGTCCGATGCATCCCAGGGCGCCCTCGGCCTGCTCGGCGATTTGGGCGTTATCGATCTTCGAGCCGGCGGCTTGTTGGAGCCGCTCGTGGCCATCCCTGCCCGGCGGCCATTGCCATAGGGCAAGGCCGCACAGCAGAATCAAGCCGGCGAGCGCCCCGGCAAGGGCGTAACGGAGCCGGCTGGGCTGCGGAGATTGGGCGGAGATACGCCGCGCAACTTCCTCCAGGACGCGCTGCGGGCAGGTCTCTTTTCGGAGTTCGCGCGTTAATCGTTGCAGGTCTTCGTGCATCGTTCTTCCTGGGCAATAAGGTTGGAAAGTCTTTCCCGGGCGCGGGAAAGGTACACCTTCACGCTGTTGATGGGGATTCCGAGGGTCGCGGCGATTTCGCGGTAGCGCAGGCCATTGATTTCATAGAGCACAAATACGCTTCGCAGGTTTTCCGGCAGCCTGAGCAAGGCGCGCCGGGCCTGTTCGAGGCGGAAGGTACAATCGGCGGCAAGGCTCGGATTGACGGCCAGCTCATCGGGCCGGTCATCGAGAAACTCGTCGTCCACGAGCATCGGGGCGGCTGGATTCGAGCGGCGGCGGAGCTGGTCGAGGCAAAAGTGGCGCGTCGTTTGCAACAGCCACGCCCGGAGGTTAAAGGGACTGATGCGGGGAAGATGGTTCCACAGCCGCAGCAGGACTTCCTGCGTCGCGTCTTCCGCGTCGGCCTGATTGGCCAGCAGGGCGCGCGCGTAACGATAAATCTCGTCGCGATGGCGCTGGCACAGGACCTTGAATTCGAGTTCACGAATCATCCCTTCAAGAAGTGTAACGCACGACAGAGCACAATTGTTACAAGAATTCTCGGGCTCATCCCGTCAGTGCCTTTGATCCATGCCAAAGCCGAGAATCCGAGATTCTAACCCGCCAGAACCAGAACCAAGGGCAAAAACATGGGGGCAAAAACATGGAACGTTAATTCTCGCTGATAAACGATAATCTGAAGGAGAATTGCATCCAAAATGGCTTCAATTTCGCTGCCCCCGCTCTCTCTCATCCACATGTTTTTGGCCCCATTTTTTTGCCGTAGTCGTTGTTGGTTCTGGCTCCGCGGGGTTAGCATCTCACATTGCGGATTTCGGGTTTGTGCAATTGAGACGCGGGGCATCGACGGGATGTGCTCGGAATTCTCTTGCCACACGCTCAGTGTTGAACATAGACGGGCAATCCGATCCAAACCAACTTGAGCAGATGTTCGGCATTCCAATTGGCCAGCCGGAAGCACCCGTGCGATTCAGTGCGGCCGACGGCTTCCGGATTGGGTGTGCCGTGAATGCCATAGCCAGGCTTATCCAGGCCGATCCAGACCGCGCCGACCGGGTTGTTCGGCCCTGGCGGCAACACCAGTTTCCTCCCGAGCCTCCGCCCCTCCGCGGATTCGGGGAAAATCGCAGGGTCAAATGTATAGCTTGGGTTCTTGACGATTACGGCGACGTGCAACTCTCCGATGGGCCGCTTTGCAACCCGCCGGGCAATACTGCACGGGAAGTGAGCCAGGAGATTGCCGCCGGTATCAAAGGCCTCCAGGACGCGCTCGTTCAACCGGATCCGGATAAAGGCCGCGCTGGCGACGGGTTGTTGCGGGTCGCCGGCATCGGGCAGCGTGAGGACGGTGCCGGGCAGGACATGATTCCAATCAATCGCGGGATTGAGACGGCGGACCAGGCCGGGGTTGGCCTGACCTTTCTCAGAGACCAGCTCAAGGATCGTTTCATAGTCGAGCGCGGTTTGCCGCGATTTGCCAAGCCAAGTGCGGCTCAGGGGCTGCAGCCGCGCCAGGTCCTGAGGCGTGACGGTGTAGGGCGCGCAGGCGGGCCGGTCCAGGCGCAACCGCTGCCGCGTCGCGTCGTCGAGAACGCCGGTGACCGGCAAGTGCATCTTCCGCTGAAAAGCGCGGAGGGCCTGCCGTGTTTGCCGGCCCGCCACCCCGTCGATTGACCCTGGAGAAATATCCCGCCGGGCCAGGGCCACCTGCGCCTCGAAGACGTTTTGGGCCGGACGCGGAAAGCCGCCGGGCGAAGCCGGGGGAGCATTCGTTGCGGGAACGGCCGGATGGGGAAGCGGTTGGGGACCGATCCGGGCCTGTGTGGGGGGCGGGTTCGTCTTGAGAGGCGGTGGACCTGAAACGTGAGAAGTGAAACGTGAAACGTGAAGGGGTGGCAGGTTCGTTCGCAGAGAGGGGGGCGGTTTGGCTTCAGGTGCAAACGGCTTCGCCGGAGGAACCGGAGCATTGCCCCCGCGCCACCAAAGCCAGCCAAGAAACGTCAATGCCCCGGCAACGGCCATCCACCGGAAAACCCCGGATGTCCTGACTCGGGCGCGATGTGAACGGTATTTGCGTCTTCGTGGCACGGGCCATCAACTCCCTGCACGGGGAGAGACCACGGAATACCCGGAATACACGAAAATGAGACCTTAGGCTTCGCGACGTTGGCAAAGCGTTGTCGTAGCAGCGGTCGGCCGTTTGGTTGTGGCTCCTCCGCTTTCCGTGTACTCGGTGTCCTCCGTGGTTCTTAACCATCATTTGCGCCAGAGCGTCAGGATGGTCTTGCGGGCATACCCAAGCCACAGCAGGCTCAGAACGCCAATGATCAACGCCTGGCCGAGGACCGGAAAGCTAAAACAGAGGAAGGCCAAAAGCCCACACACGACTGTCGCTTTAAGCAGATCCCACACATTCATACATTTCACGCCGCCATTCACGACTTTCACTTCGGGCGCCATCGGGCAGCTTCGGTGCGCTTCCTAACGCAACTGCCCGCCAGACTTTAAGAAATCTCGCATCTCCCTGGCAACAGGCAAGTTTTCCTACGGCCTTTTTTGAGGATAGCTCTCCTTGTTGGGATGTTGGATGTTCGGTGTTGGAGTGCTGGAGTGCTGGGTTGTTGCTGCACGTTGGTTGCTGCTTGTTGGATACCAGCCTGCTGGATCCCACGGTGGCGCCGACCTCGGAGTTGATCCCCCTCTACGCTCAGCGCTGGGAGGAGGAACTCTATTTCCGCCAGTTAAAGCTCCAGTTGCGCCGCACCGACCTGCTGCAAAGCCACACCGTGACCACCGCCGCGCAGGAGATCGCCCTGCTCATCCTATCCTGGCCACCGCCTTGGTCGCCCAGGAGCGCATGCATGCGGCGGCGGGCATCGCTCCCGTCTTGCAGGTTAGCTTCCTGAAGGTGCTCGAACTCTTGCGCCCCCTCTGGCTACTGTTAGCCATCGCCGGAGATTTACTCACGGAAAAGCAGCAGCGGCAAATCACCCAACGCTTCTACGATCACATGCTCTTGTGCCTGGTGCAGGAAAGACAGTCACGCAGTTGCCCGCGGAAGGTGCGCCAACCGGTGGGTAAGTGGCCACGCCTCTTGAAGACCGAATCGTGGGAAGGTCCCCTTACGTTCTCTGTCCTCCGTTCTCAACCACGAAAACCCGAAAGGCATTGGCTCAAGTCCGGATGAGCGGCGATCAACCGCCGCACCGACTCAATCTCGGCGGCGCTGTAGTTGTGTGCGCGGTTGCGAAACTCGTTCTGCACGAGCGCCACTGTAGAGGGTCAGAATTTGGAACGCACGCTTTTTCGACCTGCTGGAGCAGATTTTTTTCGCCGCCCTTTTGGAGCTATCCCGCCGGGGCGATCGGGCGCCACAGCGGCGCGGTCTGGGCGCCGGCCGGATTGCCGTTCCACAGCAAGAGTTGGAGTTGATGCACGTCCAGGCTGGCGGTGGGTTCTTGGCCCGCGGCGGGCCACCAAGCAAATCGGCCCTGCGAGAGGCGCTTTTGGCATAACCAATAGCCCTGCCCGTCGTAGGCCAGGACGCGGATGGATTTGCGGCTGCGGCTGGCGAAGATGAACAGCGCGCCCAGCAGGGGGTCGGCCTGGAGCCGCTGGCGGCAGACCGCCGCCAAGCCGTCGATGCCTTTGCGAAAGTCCACGGGTTCGACCGCCAGGAGCAGCCGCATCTGCGGAGTGATCTGGATCATGCCCGCCGCCTCCACAGCCCTTGGGCCAGGGCCAGCGCCGCGGCCTTGTCCTCCGGCGCCAGCCGCAAGGTGAGCTTGAAACC
>JAJYHY010000338.1 GCA_021784555.1 bacterium | reverse complement strand
CTGAGGGTGATGGTCCCCCCTTCGGGAATGTTCTTCTGGTCATCGCGCAGGGGCCGAATACGGGTCCGGGGCGGGTCGTGATCGGTGTCCGGGGCATTCGGGTCGAAGCAGCTCAGGCCGCGGGTGGTGCCGGCCCAGATGCGGCCGCGAAGGTCCTCGCAAACCTCGCGCACAGCGGACATGGGCAAGCCCTCATCTATGCCGTTCTGCACCCAAGTGCCATTGGTAAACCGATAGATGCCGCTGTTGGCCCCGACCCAAATCGTGCCATCGTGTGCTTTGACAAGGTCGTTAACGCGGTCGAATCCAGCTTCGACCGGAGACCAATTCCGGCCGTCGAAGTCCCAGATCTTGTCGTCAGTGGCGCACCAAATTCGGCCATCGGCCAGCTCGGTAAACTCCAGAACGGTGGTGGGTGTGGTTTCGTCGGAAGAAACAAACGTCTTCCATTTGCCCTCATGATAAAGGGCGGCGCCCGAGGCGCCGGCGAGCCAGAAGTCGCCGCTTCGGGTCCGATAAAACGCGGAGAGGCTGCTTCCAAGGACGGGTTCCAGGGGCGCGGCCGGCAGCGGGAGGAACTTGGCGCCATCATATATTTTGAGGCGATAGGGCTGGTTAGTAGCGGAACCGTCCAACTCTTGAAGGCACGCCTGGCCATCCTGATAGGCTCCAAGAATGCGAAAACCCGCGCCGCCGTCTCGCGCCCGAATGGGTGCAAACGCACCCTTGCCGGCGTCGAACTGGAACAACCGGTTTTCCGTCTCCACAAGCACCAGGCCCTCATTCACGCAGAAAAGCTTTCGCGCCGTTTCCAGCTCTCGCCTGAACCCTCGCGGAAAGCTGTACGCCTGATGTTCAGCACCGTGAAGCCGGTGCAGGCAGGCGCCGGAGACAAACCAAATCGCGTCCGAACCGTCTCGGTCGAGGCAGCGCACCAGTGAGTGCAATGACAGCAAGGACCTCGGACTGCGCCACGCGGGCGGGGCGTACCGGAACAGGCCCTCGGACGTGGCCAGCCAGAATATGCCGTCCGGCTGGATGGCCAGATCGTAATATTGGCGCGCCGAGACCTCCTCGTTCTCCGACAAGCCCGGCTCCCCCTCCCGCCATTGAAAGAGCGAGTCAATGCTGGCGGCCCAATGGGTCTGGTCCGGCCCGCTCCAGGCGTGACGGATCTTCTCGGCGCCGACGTCCTGCCGGGTCCAACGCTCTCCGTTGAAAGTGACGATCGCCCTCTGGCGATTGCCGGAGTCCTCCGCTATGGCCGTTACCATGCCGCTACTGTCTTCGTGGGGATCTTGCAGGTGGTCGATCTGGAGTGCGGCGGGCGCAAGATATTGCACCCAGGAAGAATCCGGTTTGACGTTGCCCAGCGGTGGAGGAACCTTGGCCAGCCCTCGATCGCCCGCCAGCCACAACCCACCGTCGTGCGCGGGGCACAGGCCCGAGAAGGCCCCGAGTTGCAATTGAGTGGCCCTTCGCAAGACGGTTGTGGCGGGGTGATCGGGTTCCTCGGTATCGTATTCCATCAACTGGTCCGGGAGCAGCGCCAGCACCAGGCCCTGCCGGATGGGAACCAGCGGCATCTCCATTGGGCGCCGGGCGCTCTGGCTAAAGCTTGCCGTTATGGCCGGCACGACGTGGGAGATCCATGCCCCATCCCTGAATTCGAGCAGCCCATTTTGAGACGGCGCCCAAAGCTGGCCCCCGGGGCTGGCATAGACGCGCGTGCCGCCGGTCTCAGGCATGCGCAGGATTCTAACGCTGTAGCCGTCCAGTTCAGTGACGAAGAGCTTGTTGAGGTGCGTCGCCAGCACCTTGCCGTGCGGAGTCACATTCACCGAAATACAACTCGGCTCGGGCAGGCCATCCATCGTGGTGTACACGCGCCAGTTCGAGGCCCTTTGACCAAGACTCGTCCCCGCCAGCGTCATCCAACTCGCGCACAAAATCAGGGACAGTCCTCTGTTCGATCTGTCCATTTCCAACGGCAAACCATTATCTCAGAGCCCCGGGACGAAGGCAATGAAAAGCCGACCCGCTTGCGGGCGCAAGGCGGTGGGTTAATCAACTCCGATCTCTTGCCACTTCAGAGTGGGGACGAATTGCGCAAGGGCCTACACCTCGTAGTCCACGATTTCCGGGATGAGGACAGGAATTCTCGCCTCCAAGAGACGTTCGAGCCAGGCCGCGATCCGTGGATTTCGCGCCGGATGGGCCAAGCGTCCCAGTGGTCCGGAATCAAGGGCAACCGCTTCGACCATTGAAAAGCTTTCGTCGAGAGAGGCGATTCTTCTCGATGGCCCGTTTTGGAGCGGATTGGGCCTTGCAGGCAGAGCAAAACCGGTGTTAATTAGGCGCGTATTTGGCACGATGAACCCGCCTTGGGAAACTGGAGATCACCACGATGCGTTGATTTTCGTGGTGGATGATGAGCCGATGCTCTTGGAAGTCGCCGACATGATACTCGGTTCAGCAGGCTATCATGTGAAGACATTTCGGGACGCGGAGTCTGCTTTGGACGTCTTTTCATCGAGTCATCCGCCCCCGGCTCTCATCCTTACCGATTACGCGATGCATTCCATGAACGGAATGGAACTTATCAGACAGTGCCGGCGGGTTCACCCGGGCCAAAAGACACTCTTGGTCAGCGGCACGGTCGATGAGACCGTTTATCGTGATTCGCCCTGCAAACCGGACCAGTTCCTGGCAAAACCTTATGAAGCCGGGCAGCTCCTGGCCGCCGTTCGGCTGGTGCTCTGCGGGTGTCCCGGCTAGGGCCCCATACTCTGCAAACACGTTGATAACAGGCCAGGTTTCGTGAGAGCCCGCTAATTGAGAATTGAGAATTAAGAATTGTAAATTGCAAATTGATGCCAGGATGGAAGCCGTTGTGATACCGGAGGAATTGTCAGAACGATTTTGGCCGGGCAGACCCGCCTCGACCTCGGGATCGAACCAGCGCCGCCTCTCCGAAGCGGGACTCAATTCAAAATCCTCAATTCTTAGTTCTCAATTCTCAATTGTCGCCGGCTGGAACAAGTCATCTGAGCGGCGGCTCGCCAGGTAATTGCCCTCCAGAAAACCGACGAGGGCCTAACCAGATGAAGAACCAAAACGCAAACGGTGCTCTCAAGAGCGGTGAGTCTCCTCCCCGGATTCTCATTGTCGATGATGACCCTGGGCAGCGCAGTCTGCTAAGCTCTTTCTTGCAGGGCCAGGGATTCCAGACGGTGCTGGCCGCCTCGGGTGAGCGCGCCCTGGAGATATTGGAGGAGCAGCGGTTCAGCCTGATGATTTCCGACGTCCGCATGCCTGGGCTGACCGGGCTGGAGACCCTCCGGCGCGCCCGCGAGCAACATGCCGTCCTGCCGGTTCTGCTGGTGACCGCCTACGCCGATATCCGGGACGCGGTTGGCGCGATGCGGGATGGCGCCCTGAACTACCTGGTCAAGCCGATCGATCTGGATGAGTTGCTGCGAACGGTGCAGCAGGTCACCGGCATCTCCGCGCCGGTGAAGTTCGCCGCGCAAAAGCAGTTGCCCTCCAATGTCGTCGCCACCAGCCCGCTGATGCAGGCCCTCTTCCACGATGCCTCGCTCATCGCGCCCTCCGAAAGCCGGGTTCTCATCACCGGCGAGAGCGGCGTCGGCAAGGAGGTGGTTGCCGACGTCATCCATGCCTGGAGTTCGCGGGCGGGCGGCCCGCTGGTGAAGGTCAACTGCGCCGCCATCCCGGAAAACCTCCTGGAGGCCGAGTTGTTCGGTCATGAGAAAGGGGCCTTTACCGGGGCCGTCTCGCGGCGGGTCGGACGATTTGAGTTGGCCAACGATGGCACGATATTCCTGGATGAAATCGGCGACATGTCACCCTGGTTGCAGGCCAATCTGCTTCGCATCACCCAGAACGGGTCTTTCAATCGAGTTGGCTCCAACGCTGAGCTTCATACCAACGCGCGCGTGCTGGCCGCCACCAACCATAACCTTGAGCAGGAGGTCAAGCAGGGCCGGTTCCGTGAAGACCTCTTTTATCGGCTTAACGTGGTGGAGTTGAATGTCCCCCCCTTGCGGGAACGCCCGGAAGACATCGTGCCTCTGGCCGGCGCCTTCATCGCGGAGTTTACCAAAGGCCGCGCGCGCTTCTCCTCGACGGTCCCCGATCTGCTGATGCGCTATCCGTGGCCGGGCAACGTGCGAGAATTGCGCAACGCCATCGAGCGCGCCTCCCTGCTCTCTATCGGCGAGGTCATCCTGCCGGAGCACCTTCCCCCAAGAGTAATAAACGCCGACGCCCCCGCACCGGCTACCGAGCCTCCGGACGCTGGGCGCCTGGGCGAAATTGAGCGTCAGGCTATCTTACTGGCCTTGAAGACACACGACTTCAACCGCACCGAAACCGCCAAAGCCCTGGGCATCAGCCGCCGCGCCCTCCTCTACAAACTCCAGCGGTTCCGGGAACTGGGTTATGAGGTGGATTCGGCGTAGCTCCTTCCCCATGAACCGCTCAGCATTGGTCCGAAGCAGGTCAAAACGCAGTTGAACCCAACCCGCCGAGCACGGTATCATTACAGGGTGATACAGCGGTTTTATATCCATAACTTCCGGTGCTTGGAGAACTTCGATCTGCCGATTACTGATCGCTCATCCGTTCTGCTGATTGGAAAGAACGGCGCGGGCAAGACGACTGTCGGGCTTGCGCTTGAAATCCTTCAGAAGATCGCCCGGGGTGTGAATCGGGTGGCTGATCTTGTGAAGCCCAAGGATCTGGCTCGTGGGCGCACTGACGCCCCGATGAGGTTTGAAATCGAGGCCAAGCTGGCCGGTCACGACTACAAATACTACATCGCCTTCGAGTTTCCGGCGGGGTTCAGGGAATTGCGAGTGCGGGAAGAGGGTCTCGTCGCGAACGGCGTGCCGGTTTTTACGCGCGAAGCAGCGCAGGTGCATTTAGCAACGACAAATCAGGAAGTGGAGGCGAGATTTCGCCTCGATTGGCATCTCGCTGCTTTACCCATAATTGAGGGGCGGACCGCGAATGACCCCTTGCCTACCTTCAAGCAGTGGCTCGCTCGTTTGGTGATTCTACGTCCGATACCTGGCTTGATCGAAGGAGGCTCCGAGGAAGAAACTTTGCAGCCCAACACTCGGGTTACGGATTTCGGTGCGTGGTTTTCTGGTTTGGTGGCGCACGCGCCGGCTGCGTACGGGAGGATCGATGACCATCTCAAGCAGGTGATGCCGGACTTTATAGACATCAAGAACCCGGTCATCGGCAAGAACTCGCGCACTCTCGAGGTTCAATTCTCCAAGGATCTGGGAAGCCTCACCATTCCTTTCGCCGACCTTTCGGATGGCGAGAAGTGCTTCATGATTTCTGCGATGGTTCTTGCGGCGAACGCCGCCTACGGGCCGTTGGTGTGCTTTTGGGATGAGCCGGATAATTATCTCGCCATGTCCGAGGTTGGGCACTTTATAATGGCCCTTCGGAAAGCCTTCCAAACCGGCGGCCAGTTCATCGCGACCTCACACAATGCCGAAGCGATTCGGCGTTTTTCCGATGAAAACACTATTCTGCTCTTCAGGAACAGCCATCTTGAACCGACGAAAGTCCGGCCCCTAAGTGAGATCAAGGTAAACGGGGAATTGGCGAATGCACTCATCCGCGGCGATCTCGAGCCATGAACAAGGAACGACCGCACGTTCCTGTGCTTCCTGAGGACGGCGCCAACCGGCAATTGGCCAACGGATTTCAACTCGACCTGTCTCTCGATACTCGGAGAATGCAAGTGCTGAAGGAGGCGGGCGGTTGGCAAGAGGTCATTCGATCTTTTGAGGCGGAACACGTCCCGGAGATGGACCGAAATCTAAATCGGTTTATGGTTCTTCTGGTTGACTTTGACAGACGGGAAGATCGGCTGAACAAGATCAAAGAGGAAATCCCAAGGCGTTTGGCGGAACGCGTCTTCGTCATAGGCGCGTGGGGTGAGCCTGAAGAACTGCGACGGAACCTCGGTTCATACGAAACAATCGGCTTGAAGCTCGCCAAGGACTGTCGTGAAAACGCCCAGGCCACCTGGGCGCATGAACTCCTTCGCCACAACGCGGGTGAACCTGAGCGTGTACGGAGATCGGTTCGCCCGATTCTATTCCCCAATGGTTGATACCTGATTCTCTTCTCAGCGCAGAAGATCCCCCCGACAGGAATTTGACTGTCTGGCCCGTCCTCGCGGATCAGCCCGCGTCCATGCCTTCGGAAAACACGAAAACCCCGCGTGTGGGTCATATCATGCCAAGGTCGGTGATAAACTCGTCTGGCCTGCGCCCGGCGTCCAGCAAGGCGCGGGCGTGCCAGAGCCGCGCGTGATGCAGCCACTCCCGCGGGTGCCAGCCGATCGAACTCAGAAATACCCTTTCGAGCTGCCGCAACGAAATGCCGAGATGGGCGGCCAAGTCGGCCGCCTGGAAGCGCGCCTCGATGGGAAGAGGCCGCTGAGCACGTCCTTCCGTTCCGAAATCCAGGCCACCGACTCGACGTGCAGCGGATGCACGCAGAAGAGGGCGGCGACCATGGCGCTACAGCCCATCCTCCTCGTTGTCCGAAACAGGAACAGAAAGAGCAGCACACCGGCCAGGCTGTGAATCAGGGCGCTGGTGGCGTGATGCGCGCCGGGACTCAGGCCGAAGAGCTGGCAATCCAACTGGTGCGAAAGCCAGGTCACGGGGTGCCAGTAACTCAGCCCCGCGTCGAGTGAGGTCACCGCCCAAACCAGGTTCTTCAGCGACAACCCGGTCAAGACGTGGAAGTTGTTTGTCACGTAGCCCGGATCGTCGCAGTTGATGAAGTTGAAGCTCAGCATCGGCAGGAACACGATGAACGTACCCGCTCCGATGAGAAACCAGGCCTAGTCCCGCTTGTCCGTCTCGGACACCGCCAGCAGGTTGGGCATCCGCTTCCGGTTCATGGCGTCGAGGTCGGTTGCATCGTTAGTCGTGTACCGGGTCCCAGTTGATGCTCCGGTGGGGCAGGTGGTCGTTATTGAGCCGCCGCAGCGCGGCATCGTCCCGGCCGAATAACCGGCTCGGCTTGAGGTGGGTGACATGCCCATCGCAGAAGAGCACGTCGAACACGCCTGTATGCCGCTTCCGCGCGGACAGTGTCGCCCGCTCCCGTTCATCCGGACCACAGTAGGTTCCGTACCCAGGCATCTGGGTGAGCCCAGGGTTGAGGTCCTGAGAGGCCTCGTCGTAGGCGTCCCCCAAAGCGATCATGTCCGCCGGGGCGGACACCCGGCATTCCGGCATGCCCCGGCTGGGTTGGTAGGAGCTGCCAAGCCCAAGGTCCGGTCCCAGGCCCCTAATAACCGGCCCATGCATGCAGGTGCCGACAAAGTTGTAGGCGTATTCGCCTTGGTTCATGCTGCTCCACTGGGGGAGTGGCCCCCTACGCTCCCAGTCCAGGAGCCATGCGCGATCGAAGTTGAATCCGGGACAGTCGAAGAGCGGGTCGGTCCAACGCTGACGGGTATACGGCTCCAGCTTCTCGAACCAGAATCCGGGATCGTTGGTGTCGGTGGACCAGCATCCGGGATAAAACGATGTGTCTTGAACGTAGCTGAAGAGGGCGACCCCCATCTGGCGCTCGTTGTTCTTGCACTGGATAAGCTGCGCCGCGCCCTTTGCCCGCAGCAGCGCGGGCAGCAGCAACGCCGCCAGTATCCCGATGATCGCGATCACCACCAGGAGCTCGACGAGCGTAAAAGCCGATGCACCGACACGAGATCGGGGAGTGCCTGCTGTCATACGTACTGGAAGCGGTTTCCATCCCTGCGAACGGCGCGGGGCGGAACGAAATGCGGCCCCGCGGCGAAAAGGGCGAACAGCGGCTCGGTCTCGCGCTCGAAGTCGATGACGACGGGGTTGAGAGAGTTGATGGGAATGATGGCGGGAGCTGGCGTCCCGCGCCAGTAAATGGCCCTCAAGAACCCAGGTTGGAAGGTCCACACATCCCGCCCGTCCTCGACGATCATCGCGCCGTCGTGGAGGTCAAACGGCCGGGAGAGGTCGGCAGCCTCCGCCAGCGCCAGCGTCGGCATCGTCAAGACCGCTAGCGCGCGTGGGCGCCAGCGGGCGCGGATAAAGACCGTTGGAGCAGGCAGCTTTGCCCATTTCTTCCTGACCTCATCGAAATAAGAGATGTCCGGCCCCTGGTAGCTGAAGAGGACCTCGCCCGACGGCGGTGTTTCCTGAACGAATTGCTTGAACTGCTCGAAAACGGTCGTGGGGCGCCCTTCGGGACGGTCCGGCGCCGGCTGGCCGAAAGACGGCACTGTGGTGTCTGCCGGCTCGCCGGCAGGGCGCGTTTGCGCCAAAAGCGGGCCACCCGGGAGGAAGGCCACGCGAATCGCCCCCCAGAGCAGCCACAAGGTCCGGTGGTGGGGCGCCGGTAGATATGCGGTTTGTTCCTGGAGCCGAGCGCAGGCTGGGCCATCGTGCCACGGGCGAGCTCCGCGCTTTGCTGCTATCCACCGCCCGCGCTCCCGAGACCCGCTCTCGCCGGAGCCGCCCGAACCCAGTGATGGCCGTGTGTTGCTCATGAAACACCTTCCGTCTAGCTCGCAACCTTGATGTCCCCATTATGGACCAGCACCCAGCGGCAGTAAAGCGAAAAAGAGTGCTTTAAAGCGACATTTACTGCTTTAAGGCGACATTTGGCGCTTGGGACGTGCCTCTCCCCGCTGCCGTCGAATTAGGCGGCGATTCCCTGTCTCTTGCTATCTGCGAGGTGCTCAAACACGGGAAGGTGCTCTCTGAAGCCGTGGAAGAACTGGCTCCGCACACCGGCATTGAGGCGGCCGAACCCAGTGCAATCAATCGGGCCAGCCTGGTACGCTGGAGCGCCACCCTCCGAAGATGCCGCTCCTGACGGAGCTGGCCTGGGGTAACCAGCGTGGGTCTTCTACAAATATGCCGTTGCTACGGAACGCAAAGGGTTGACAGCCGGTTAGACTGCGGAAAAAACAGCATTCTGTGATGCGACCGCCTCGTCTTCTGAAAACCTTGACACGGGCCTTTTGTCTGGCCGCGCCCTGCTCTACAAGGTCCAGCGTTTTCGGGAGCTGGGCTGCGAGGTCGATTCGGCCTAACGTGACTTGGACTGGCTCAGCAATTGTCATTTTACGCTCTGGCGGGGACAGAAAACGAAAAGCGCCGGTCCGCGCCGCACTCCAAGGGCTCCGCCAGGTTCGGCGCCCTCGACATCCTCAAGGACTCGGCTGTTTTTCGGGCGCCTGGCCGGCCTGCCGGCAGATGTGTCGCGCTAGCGTTTGGAGTGCGACGCCATCCGTCGCTTTCCCTCCAAGGCGGTCGGCTACGTTCCGGCGCGCGGGAGGTAAGAGCGGCGGTCCGCGCCGCTCCAAG
>JAJYHY010000337.1 GCA_021784555.1 bacterium | reverse complement strand
CTTCGATGGGCGCGTCTGCGGATGATGCCTCGCAGAGCGCTCAGCCTGTCCTTCCCATCGCGTCAACGACTCTCCGGAAGAAATCATGTCCGCCGGTCTGCCTTATTGCCCACTCGCCAATCCGCGGGCAGAGCGCCGCCGGCACCAGCAATGGACGAACGGGCAGGGGGTTCATGGCGGACGAGCTGGCGCCGAATGCTCGTTAGAGCCCGGCCAAGAACGCCTGCAGGGTCGGCGCGGTAATGGTCGAGCGAAGTGCCTGCCGCAACCGTGCCTCGTCAGCCAAGCTCAGCATCCGCCTGCGCACCTCCACCCCCACCTCGCCAAAGCATGCCTCCAGCGCCTCCTGCCGCCGCGCTTATAGCAGGCCCTCCGCCACACGCTTGGTGCGGCCTTCCTTCAGCCCCTTGGTGCGGCCTTCCTTCAGGCCCTTGCTGCGGCCTTCCTTGCGGCCTCTTTCCATCATCACGGTCTCCCAGGGCCATGGCAGTTCATCAATGGTCATAAGTTTCTCTTCGCCTTGCAGCTTATCCCACTCCTCCACAAACCGCAATTCCAGTCCTTCCGGCAACCGCCCCTGCCTCGAGCTTTCGGGCCCTCGATGGCGAATCTGCTGGACTTCAGGCCGTGTAAGGTAATCCTAAGAGAATGGTTCTGAACGTTCGTTCTTGCCGTCACCACGCTCCGGCTTTGATCGCCGCCTTGCATTGCTGCCGGAGAGGCGCCCCTGCGCTGGCAGGAGGCCTTGCGATGGTCCTTGGCCTCCAAATGAATGTGCTCGCCGCCCCGGCATCCGGACGCGAGCCTCTCCCTTACATCGTCACGGCACATCTGCCGGACGCCGCAGCCTTGCTTTCCCCGGCTGACATCCATATCGGAGGCTGGCTGGGCCGGCGCATCATGGCCAATGCCACCAATCGCCTGCTCACCATTGACACCAAACCCCTGCTGGCCGGCTTTCAGCACCGGCCCGGAGAGCAGGCCTGGATCGGCGAACACGTCGGCAAATGGCTCCACGCGGCCACGCTGGCATGGGCCTACACCGGCGACCCGCGCCTCAGGGCCAAACTCGACCGGGTGGTCTCCGAGTTGCTCGCCACCCAGGAACCCGACGGCTATCTCGGCACCTATCCGCCGGACAAACGGTTTGGCCTCTATCCCGGCGCGGATTGGGACGTCTGGGTTCATAAATACGACCTCATCGGCCTGCTCAAATACTACCGCTATACCGGCAATCAGCGGGCGTTGCTTGCCTGCCGGAAGATCGCCGACTTGCTGACGCGAACCTTTGGCCCGGGCGGCAAGAGCATCCTCTCCGCGGGCACTCATAGGGGCATGGCGGCGACGAGTGTCCTCAAACCCATCGTGCAACTGTATCGCTATACCGGCGACGAACGCTACCTGGCATTCGCCCGCTACATCGTCAAGTCCTGGGACGCCCCCGATGGCCCGAAGATCATCCATACGTTGCTGGTAAAGAAACAGGTGGATAAGACCGCCAATGGCAAGGCCTACGAGATGCTCTCCAACCTGGTCGGCCTCTGCGAACTGGCCCGTGTCACCGGTGAACCGCAGCTCCTGACCCCGGTGATCAACGCCTGGCAAGACATCGTCAGCAAGCGCCTCTACATTACCGGCGGCACGAGCCAGGGCGAGCATTTCCACGGCGATTATTACCTGCCCAACCAGATGAGCGCGCAGGTCTCGGAAACCTGCGTCACCACCACCTGGATAGAGTTGAACCTTGAACTCTTTCGCCTGACGGGCAACGCGGAATACGGCAACGAATTGGAAAAGAGCCTCTACAACCATCTCACCGCCGCCCAAAACCCGCGCGGCGACGATTGGTGCTACTTCACCTCCCTGGACGGCACCAAGCCGTATGACTCCGGCATCACCTGCTGCCATTCCAGCGGACCGCGGGCCCTGGCGCTGGCCCCGATGCAGGCCTATCTCAAAGGGCAGGACGAGGGCGTTGACGCGTTGCTGGTCAGCACGTTCGAACCCTCCTCGGTGAACCTGGCGCTCGGAGGCGAAACGGTGAGCGTCCAGCAAATCAGCCAGTTCCCCTTCGCGGGCAAGTCGGAACTGCGCTTCTCTCCAGCCCATCCGGCGCGTTTCTCGGTGCGCATCCGAGTGCCATCGTGGGCCTCCCCGCTGACGTTCACCCTCAATCGCGAGCCGATTCTCGCTCTGCCGTGCAGCGGCTGGGCGGTGATCCCGGCGCGCACGTGGACGCGCGGCGACACGCTCCGGTTTGAATTCAACCTGGCGCCCCGTTTAGTGCCCGGCGACCACGGCAACCAGGGCCTGGCCGCGTTGGAGTGGGGACCTTTCGTCTGCGCTTACGACGCCGGCTGCAACCCCGGCTTGCCACCGGCCTCTCTTCTCGCCTTTGCCGATACCAACTCCTTCCATCTCCGGCCGGGTCATGGCGCGGCCGTTCAACTCGCCGGCAATGTCCGCTCCCCCCGGTTTTCCGGCACCAAGCCGGCCATTTTCCTCCCCTTTGCCGATGCGGGCGCCGATGGGAAGCGTTACCGGGTCTGGCTGCCCGCTCCCGGGACTTCCTTCTCGACCAACATCTCGCTGCTCTCCGCGGGAGTAGAAAGCCGCTCGCGCAAAGGCAACGTCCAAGGTTCCATCAACGACGGCGACCTCGATTCCTTCGTCGTCACGTTCGACGGGCGCAAACGGGCGTGGGACTGGTTTGCCGTCACGCTCGACAAGCCGGAGACCATCCGCCGGGTCGTGTTCGTTTCGGGGAAGGTGTTTCATGATGGCGGCTGGTTCGACGCCAGCGCCGGCAAGCCATATTTGCAAATCAGGCCGAGCCTGGACTCCAAATGGGAGACGGTTGGCGAGTTTGCGGATTATCCCGCCACAACCGCCACCTCCAGCGCCTCCTTGGCCAAGGGTTCCCACCCTTCGTTTGCCGTTGAACTGCCAACCGCGATGAAAGCCTGCGCCGTGCGCGTCATCGGCAAACCCGCCTGCGGCGACAACCCCGCTCAGGCCTTCTCCTCCTGCGCCGAACTCGAGGCCTTTGCGGATTAACGGTTTAGCGTCCGAGGCCTGCAGACCTTTGAGACGCCTCCGTTGATTTCCAACGGTTTACAGCGCGGGCCCCCCGAATCCGCGAAGTTGGGCTACCGGCGGCTGCCAATGGCGACTATGGGTGAGGGCGGCTTCGTCTGAAAAGCAGAAAGCAAAAAGCAGAAATGCAGGCGGCAGTTTCTCCGCCGCATGGCACCGGCCAAAGGCTCGCGGGCATGGGTTTGAACTGTCCGCAGGAGACATTGAGTCAAGGGGAATGAGGAATCAGAGCCGGGTTGAAACTTCCGCGGGTTTCGCTGGGCTTCAGCAAGTTTCAGCAGGCTACATTTTGTGGCGGGGAGCAAGGAGAGAGGACCTGAGACCTCAGAGAAAACGGGGTGACTGTAGGCGACTACAGGTGACTATGGGTTACTATAGCCTACCATGGACTTCCGGAGGAAAAGGGGCAAGGGGATGAGCGAGAAACAGGAGCGAGCGAGCAATGAAAGCCGGAGGCGCTGGATGCAGGCGTTGGCGGACAGCGAGCCGGTGATGAAGGCGACGCGGGTTGGGCCGTTAAAGACGTACTTGGTGGGCTGATCGTAGTCGCGGACCTCAAAGCTCCTGCTGATATAGCTCGTGGTCGAGGTCTGAGGGCTGCTGAGGGCCGCGTTCGTGGTTCCGGCGGGCGGGGGCTGAAAGCCTGGCTTCCATACGACGCGCTTGGTGATGCGGCGATCGGTGTAGTCGTAGGTGTATTCAGCTCGCATGGCGTTGTCTTCAACGATGACGAGGCGGTTCTTGAAATCCCAGGTGCAGATGAGGCCGTCGATATTGGTCATGTTGCCGTTGGCATCGTAACCGTAACTGCGGATTGCGGATTGCGGATCGCGGATTTCCGTTAAGGCGTGAGGACCCGGCGGGTCATTGGGACCGCGGCCAATGCGGCCGGAGGCGCCGGAGGCGGCGCCGTAGCTCATGGCGCCGAGGTCGGCCACGGGGAGGCCCTTTTCGAGTTGCTGAATGTCGGAGGTCTGGGCGAGCATATTGCCCAGCCGGTCATAGCGGTAACTGATGAGGTTGGTGCCGGACAGAGAGTCGAGGGTGGGGGGATTGTATTGAGCGCGGGTGAGGCGGTAGAGGTCGTCGTAGGCGAAGACCTGGGTATTGCGGCGCGGGTCGTTGGCGGGGAGGGACGAGAGGTCGCGCTGGTCTCCGATGGCCTTGATGTCGGAGACACCGTCGAAGGTGTAGCTGAAGTTGATGAGTTGCTGGTTGCCGGCTGAGGGGGAAGAAATGGTGAGCAGATGATCCAGGCGCTGGCGCTTGTCATAAGCGTAGGTGGTGCGCACGCCGTTGCCGTAGTCAATCTCCCGCTGCTGACCCGACGGGGTATAGACCAGGTTGGAAATGATGTCACCGGACGGGCCGCCAGTGATCCGGGCCAGCGACCCGCGGTCGTTGTATTGGTAGCTGACCCGGTCGTTGTCGGGATAGACCATATTGGTGACGCGGTCAAAGGAATCGTATTGAAAAGCGGTCTCGTAGGAAACGAGAGGGCTGGCCTGCGGATTGCGGATGGAACCAAACTGCGGGTCGGGGATGCGCTTGACGGTCCAGGCGATCCGGCCGCGGGTGTCGTAGGAGGTGTGTTCTTCCCCGGAGAGGTCCCAAACGTAAGCGAGGGCGCCTTTGGTGTTCTGTGCCGTGGCGGTGGTGCCGTCGCCAATCGGCAGATCAGGAACCGGCGTGTCGTAGAAATAGGCGACGTCGGGGCGGTTGGCGCGGCTGATGGGCTGGGAGGGATCGTAGGCGAAGTTGGCCGAGAAGGGCAGGCCCTCGTCGTGGTAGTCTTCGGTGAGGAGACGGTTGGCGCCGTCGTATGTGAACGTGGTTCGCTGACCCTTGGCATCGATGGTCTCCTTCAGGTTTGAGGCGGCGTCGTAAGTGTTGGTGACGGTGCCGCAGTCCGGGTCGTTCATGAACGTCTTTCGTTTCAGTCCGTCATAGAGCATGGTCTTGACGTTACCCTGCGAGTCGGTGACGCGGGTAAGCCGGTCATTCAAATCATATTGGTACAAGGTGCTCCAAGTCTTGAGCGCCGTGCCCGGCGTGCCATCATCGTTCAACCGCGTGGTTTCATCGGTGCGGATGACGCGTCCGAGGCCATCGGAGAACTCGATGGTCGGCGTGTTATAGTCCGGCGAGGCCGGATCGGAATCGTTCTCATCGAAGCTTCCGGTGACCAGCGGCTCATAGACGGTATGGCGGAAGGTGCCGTCGGCGTTGGTGACCCCGATCGTGCGCAATGTCGCGTCGTAGGTCATTGTCGTCTGCTGCGCGGAGGCGAGGTCCAGGTCCACCAGTTGGCCGTCTTGGTGAAAGGCGCCTTTCCAGCCAGGGTCTTCGATGCTTTCGTAAGCCAGCAACTCCTCCAGCGTGGTTCCGGGCATCAGGGTGAAATACGGGCTAAGCGTCCGGCTCGGTTTCTGGCGCGCGTTGAACAAGACCGCGCCGCTGACCACGACACGGGGCGTGGTGGTGCCGGGCGCCGGTTCGGCCTCCTGCTTGGTCATCAACATGCGGCCCAGGCCGTCGCTGAAGGCGCGGCTGACGAGATAATAATCGCGTTTGTTCGTCCCAAGTGAGCCCGGTGGTTTGTCCAGTTGGCGGGTCTCGACATAGTTCACCAGACCATCGGCGCCGAAGGGCACGGCGAGAGAATAGTCGTATTCGGTGGTGGGAAAATCCTCGGTATCGCCCGGTTTGATCACATGGATGAGGCGGGCGAAGGCGTCGTAGCCGTAACTGGTCTGATTTTGGTTGAAATCGATGGAGCGGCTCATCGTGCCGAAACCCAGATCATAGCCGGCCTGGAACACGAGGGGCGCGCTGCCATTGCCAATGTAGATGGTTTCCTGGACGGGATGGGTGTGGAACAAGTCGTCGTATTCGATCTGCCGGACGTGGCCTTTGGTCAGGTCCGGCGTGCCGCCCGGGGCCACGGCCAGGGGATCGAGCGTCATGACGGCGTTCCCATAGGCATCGTATTTTGAGCGCGACGCGGTAATATAATCGTCGGGCTGGGCAGGATCAATCCAAGCCCGCGTCATGGTGAGGTTGCCAACCGTCACCTGTCCGAGGTTGTTTCCGCTGAAGGTCTCGTCGTCGTAGAAATACTCCATGCGCGAGATGACGTTCCCGTTTTCATCCCGGATTTCCTTTTTGGCGGGATGGCGCAATATCCAGGCATTGGTATTGAGGGCATAATCGGTCACGGTGACGCGCTCATCGTTGAAGGCCGACCGGTCGCCATTGGTGACGATGCCGTAATCGGCCAGGCGGGTTTGGTTGCCGTAGTTGTCGTAGCTCATCTCCGATTCCAATGTCCGCGGCGTGCCCTGGCCCAGCTCATCAATTTCGGTCCGAGAGGCCAGCGGATGGGCGTAGCTCACATTGGTGCCGTTGGTGCCGGTCATCAGGACGATGGGCGGGATTGTCCAGGTGGTGGTGACGTCGCGAAACACCTGGCCATCCTCCTGTTCGGTGGTCAGCCGGAGCAGTTTGCCCTTCATCGCCTCATATTGAGCGCCGGTGTCGAAGTAGGAAACGGTGACCAGCGTCGGCGCGCTCGCGTCCCCTTCATCGATCTGTTCCACCCGGGCAAACCCGCGGAACTGTTTCTCAGCCGGGTCGTAATAGCCGTCGTGGTAGCGGTATTGAGTCACATATTGATGTCCCAGGGAATCGGAAGTGATGACGGCGGAGACCACACTCACGGGCATCGGCATCACGTTGGGCCAAGGGGCGCCGGCCGCCGCGTCAGCCAAGGCAAACGCGGTGGAGGGCTGATATTCAATCGTGGTCAAGCGCCCGATGCCATTGTTAATGCTGGTCAGGACGTTCGGCGTGGCCCCGCAGGCCAGCAATTCACCGAGGTCCACCGCTTGGATTCGCGGGCTGGATTCCCCGTCGGCGTAGATCAAGTCCGTGCTGCCGTTGCCATTGATGTCCGCCCAGCGCACCACGGCGGTTGCGCTCAGGCCGGACGGCAGGCCGGTGATAATCTTGCGCGAGGTGAAGGTGTAATTGCCCAGGTTTAGCCAATACCAGCACTGGCCCGGCTCCGCCCGCTCAATCACGAGATCGGCGAGGCCATTGCCGTTCATGTCGGTGAGCTTGGCCCGCGCGACCTGGGTGTCATCGAGGGTGGTATCCGGCAAGAGCATCGTCACGGGCGGGGCGAAATGGCCGTAGCCCAGGCCGGCGGTGACTATCACGCCGATAGGGCGCACCTGGGCAATGTCCGGCCCCCGGTCGCCGTTGCAATCGGCGATCTGGACGCCGGGGCCGTCGAAAGCAAAGCCCGTATCCTGATCGACCGTGACCGGAGGCGAATAGGTCTGGTTGCCGAGATTGAACCAGATGCGGTAAGCTAGGCCGCCCGAGATGCTCTGCACGACATCCATCCGCTTGTCGAAATCCACGTCCGCCGTCCGCACGTCGCTCTGGCCAAAGGGGGCGGGCGGGGGCGAATCCTGGATGGACATGTTCTGCCGCGTGCTCCAGGCGCTGTGCCCCAGGTTGCGAAAATAGAATACGCTGCCGTCCGCCGATTTGTTGACCAGGTCCGCCAGGCCGTCTCCGTCCATGTCGGCCAGATGCGTGCTGGTGGAGCTGAGGTTGTAGTTCCAGGCCGTGCCGCCGCTGGGGTCCACGTCCATGGGCGGGGCCCATTGAATGACCCGTGAGCCGCCGGCCTGGACTTCACCGCGATTGAGCCAGACCCGGTGGGCGCCGCCGCTCAAATCGGTTTTGAGGATGTCCGGCAAGCCGTCCCCGTTGAGATCGATCAGCTCAACGAGGTCGTTGTCCATGACCTGCGGCGGTTCATTGGTCGAGCCGATGATATGACCGCTGGCGGAGAGCACGTCGGGGGGATTGCACACGTCGTAGCCGAAGGTCGAGGGAGGCAGTGTGCTGACGCCATCGGCGCCGAGAACGGTCACGCTGCCCAGCAATGACCAATAGGAATTGGTGCCGGCGTAGTCCAGGTAGCCCAATTCGTACTTTCGGTCCAGACAATCCGGCACGCCGTCGCCGTCGAAGTCGCCCTGGAGATGGCCCGGGAGTGCCGGCCCTTGCGTGCCCATGACAATGTCCTTCAGCCGTTCTCCCGTGCGGACGATGAACCCAGCCCGGCAATCCTCGAACCAATCCGGACGGTCTTCGTATTCCAGTCGCACGAAATGGTAATTTGTCCAGGGCGGGGCGCCGGGGCCGTATTGGATGCCGGTGAGATACTTCTGGTTCAGGTTGTTCTGGCCGGGAAAGGAGCTGTAAGTGTAGAGAATCACATTCCCATGAGTGTCGGTCTGGCGTTCGAGCAGCCAGGAGAAGACGTGATTCGACGTGCTGTCCTCGATTCGGCCGTTGTCGGTCAATCCAAATTCCATTCGGCTCCCATCCGGCAGCGTTCCCTCCCAATGATCGCCCACCGGTTGATAGCGGATAAAGGCCCCTTCGTTTTGGCAGAAGTAGAACCCGTTGGTCTGCGGCACTAATTCCTCCCTCATTTCGTTGATGAAGGTATCCTGACGCGGAAAGCCGACATTCTCGCCATAAGTCGGGATGCCGTGGTCGCTGCGCCGCTGAATGAAGGTGGTGGGCAAACTCCATCCGTAACCCAGCGGCCCGTTACCGCTCCCGCCCTCGTAGCTCAGTCCCAGGCTGGGCGTGTTGCCCGCCACACCCGGCGGCAGCTTGAAGCCGATGGCATATTTGGCCGTGCCCGTGTTCAGGGCTGGCTGGAAGGACTCGCCCAGCCCTTCGATGGAGCCCGGGCCTTTAGGTACAGAAATCGCGTCCGGCGAGACGCCATTTTTGTCAGCGGAAAGCGCGGAATCACATAGCAGCATCAACACCGCCGTACCCGCCAGAGCGGAAACTGCACGCGGAACACCCCGGACGAGGGTGAGAATGGTCGGCTTATCTATCTTTGGTGATGTCATTGTTGACTGTGGGCGCGTCCCCTCTACGGGGAATTGCCGCCTGGGGAGCCCAAATCGCGCACGGAAAACACACCGTGACCGCGGACGCGAGCCTCTATGGCACGCATTTGTTTGATTTGGCTCTGGACTTCCTTCCGTTGCCGGTCCAACTCCTCGCAGTTGCCAGAGAAGGCGCGATCGGCGCTCGCATAATCCGACAACGGCCCAGGGGTCAGGAGCAGGTCCACGAGATGGCGCTCCTGCAATGGAAGGTCCGTTTCCTCGCTGTGGATTTGCTCGGTTTCACTTTGGATCTGCGCGTTTAGGCGCCGCCACTGGAATTGCTCGCTGCGGAACGTCTGCAGTTCGTAATACAGGGGGTCGGGCTGGATCGCGTTGACGAGACCTTCGGCC
>JAJYHY010000336.1 GCA_021784555.1 bacterium | reverse complement strand
AGTTTCTTCGACACGGCACGTTTCTCCATTGGGCGGCAGCTCGTTAAGCGCCAACCAGTAGGTCCCCAGCACCCGCATCATCTCGGCGAACTGCTCAAAGTCCACCGGCTTGCGGATGTAACTGTTGGCGCCCAGGTCGTAACTTCTCACGACATCCTTCTCCTCTCGTGAGGAAGTCAGCATCACAACCGGTGTGCGCCGGTGCCGCTGGTCGGCTCGCAAGCGCCGCAAAACTTCCAGACCATCGACCCTGGGGAGGTTTACGTCCAATAAAATCACGGCCAATTTTGAGGACGTCTCGGCGGGAGCCGAATCATGGCGCCCATCCAGGAGATGCCGCAATGCCTCGGCGCCGTCTCGGGCGACGACGACATCGTTGGTGATGTTCCCCCGTTTGAGGGCGCGACGGGTGAGTTTAACGTCGTCGAGGCTGTCTTCAACCAGGAGAATGTACTTGCGAGGTAAGTGGTGGTTCATTATTAGATGGTTCAGTGGTCGCTGCCAGAGTGAAATAAAAGCAAGCCCCCTCTTCCGGCCTGGCCTCCGCCCATACCCGCCCTCCGTGCCGATGGATAATGCGCTGCACGGTGGCGAGCCCGACTCCGGTTCCGGGGAATTCCTCAGTGGTATGCAGGCGCTGGAAGGCGCCGAAAAGCTTGTCCGCATACGCCATATCGAAGCCGGCGCCGTTATCGCGCACGAAATAGATCGCTTCGCCCTGCTTCTGAGCTTGGCCGAGCTCGACGCGCGCTTGAGCCGTGCGAGAGGTGAACTTCCAAGCGTTCGAAAGGAGGTTCTCCAGAGCGATGCGGAGGAGATTCGAGTCCCCATTGGCGGGTAAGGATGCGGGAACGACGAAGGCAATCTGCCGTTCGGGGTCTTCCGTCTTGAGGTTGCTGACGATGGATAGGGCCATAGCGGCAAGGTCCACGGTTCTGAGCCGAAGTTCGGTTCGGGTGACGCGAGAAAGACCCAGCAGGTCGTCGATGAGCTGGCCCATGCGCTGACTGCCCGCCCGGACACATTCCAGGTGGTCCCTGCCCTCCTCATCGAGCTTATCCCAGTAATCTTCCAGGAGCGCGCGGCTGAAGCCGTCAATGCTCCGGAGTGGCGCGCGCAAGTCGTGCGAGACGGAGTAGGCGAAGGATTCCAACTCTTTATTGGCGGTTTGCAGCTGCGCCAGGCGCAAGGTCAGTTCCTCATTGAGTCTTTGGATCTCGTGGGCGTGCCGGGCGCGCTCGGCAATGGTGCATTCCAAGGCCTCGTTGCTCCGGCGCAGCTCGGCGGTGCGGGCGGCGACCTTTTGCTCGAGCGCCTCATTATTCTGCCGGAGGGCCTCCTGTGCCCGGAGCAGCGCTTCTTCCGCCTTCTTGCGGTCCGTAACGTCCTGTTTGATGGCAATGAAATGGCTGATCGCCCCTGTGGCGTCGGCCACCGGCGTGATGGTCATGTCCTCGGTATAGAGGGTGCCGTTCTTGCGCTTGTTAACCACTTCCCCGCGCCAGACATTCCCCGCCTGAACGGTTTTCCACATCGTTTCATAAAAGGAGGCTGGTTGCTTGCCGGACTTGAGCAGGCGCGGGGACTGGCCGAGCACCTCGGAGGCGCCATAGCCGGTCAGCCGCGTGAAGGCATCGTTGACCCATCGGACCACGCCCTCCCGGTCGGTAATCAGGATGGCATTGGCCGCCGCGTGAAGGGCGGTGACCTGGAGGCGCGCCCGGTCCTGTGCCGCTCTCTCCAGAGCCAATTCGCGCTGCATGAACCGGGTATTCCTGCGCCGCCAGAGCACCACCACCAGCAGCGCAATGGCCAGCAAAATGGTGCTGGGAAGCAGGATAGCCGTGCGCATCTCCCGCCAAAGCGCGCTATACAGCTCCGCTCTGTCGATCTTGGTCTCCATCACCCACCCGGTTCCCGCGACCCGCCGTCCGACCGCCACCACCCGCACCCCGCGATAGTCCGCCCCCTCAATGACTCCATGCTCTCCGTTGAGAAATCTGGTGGCGACCAGGCCGGGGGTGGTCCATGGGACGCGCAGACAGGAACTGCCCCGGCTTCGCCGATGCTGGACGTTCCAGTAGAGCACCTCATTGCCGCGGCGCTCGAAGAGCAACGTCTCCGCTGCCTGGGTTAACGTGGGCCAGGTCTGCATGAGCGGAAACAGGAAGAGTCGCGGGTCGATCTTGAATGCCAGCACACCCACCGGCTTGCCCTGTTTCGGATTCGGGGCGGCGAAGATGGGGACGACAAGCTCAAGGTGCAATCGCCGGCCTGGCGGATCTTGATGCAGGTCAGTTAGAACGACCGCTCGGGTTCGCATCGCCTCTTGGAAGTAACGGCGGTCAATAGCGTCCGGCATCGGCGTGGAACCGGGAACAGCGGCAAGGCGGTTCAGCGCCGCGTCGAAGACCGTCACGGCTGAGTACCGGTCGGCTCCCTTCAAGGGGGTGAGCCAGCTCAGCACCTGGGAGCCGGCCTCCGCCGAGCCTGGCTCCCGGCTCAGGCGCTCGATGTCCCTAGCCACGAAACCGGCGCGGGAGAAGAAAAGCCCATCCGCCAGCCTTTCCCTCCTCCACTCCAGGATCTGGCGCAGCTTCATGTCCGCAATCGCGTTTAATTCGCGCTGAGCGCCGGCACGCACTTCGGCTTGGCGATCGGAACAATAGAAATAACCTGCAAGGGATAGGGCGCTACAAGCGGCGAGCATCAACGCGGCCAGCACGATGCCGTAGCGCCGGGACTCAGAATGGAGTCCGCCGCCAGAGGTGTTCTCCGGAGTAAACTGGTCTGCCAACCCTCTATTCGGATCCGCGCCGTTGCTCATGGTTTGTCCTTCAGGGCTGCCGGCCGCAGCAGCAGGGACGTGTGCGGCCCGCTTGCAGAGAGACTTCCTTTCCCGATGCAGAGCGGGCCTTCCGTACGTTGCCAGGAACGCATCCGTTCTTGTCCACTTCACCCCCCAAAGAACCGATTGAACCTATGCGGGCGGCATTCTACCAGTTTAGGCCGCCTCTGCGCAAGAAGAACCGCACCTGGTTCCGAGGCGGGCGGACATTGACGTTTCAGATCCTTCACGGTTACTATCAGCCCGTGCAGATCATTAGAGATCGAACCATGTCCTCGGATCGCATGAACATAATAAGGCCGTTGAGCGCCTGCCTTGGCCTTTTGGCCCTTTCAGGCCCGTTGGCCGCGACGCATACCACAGCTTCTCAAGCCTGGCAGCCTCCAGCCTGGACACCGCTCGAACATGTCCAGCTTCAGGGAGACTGGGGCGCGCGCTTTGACCGGGCCGCCGCCCGGCTCCACAAGCCGCCCCTCAATGACATTGGCTACGTCCTGGCCGATCTCGCCCTGGACCGCAAACGCATCTTCACCGAGTACAGCGGCGACATCTCCGGACGCACCATCGGCGTCGAGGCCTTTCTCGCCCGACGCTCAAGTGCGGAGGCCGCTTACCTTCGCGCTCTCATTTCCAGGATTCCCGCCCTGCAAAAGCCCGACGGCCATTTCGGGGCGGAACAGGCCCTGCCCAAGATCAACCGCGCTACGGACATGCCGATCCTCTGGGGCAATGGCCGGCTCCTTATCGGCCTGATGGAGGCTTATGAACAAACGGGCAATCCCACCGCCCTGGCTGTCGCGCGCAAGCTGGGTGATTACTTCGTCAACACCGACCCGGTCTATTGCCGGGCGGAGAACCTGACAAGCGTTGGCGGCACTTATGCCGATGCGTTTTCAACCTGTTATTTCTCGTGTATCGAGGGGCTGGTGGCTCTGGCCAGAGATACCGGCGGCGCGCTTTATCGAAAGCAGGCCGAGCGCATCGCCACCCTCGCCTTAACCGTCAAGACCTTCGACAACCTCCACAGCCATGGACGGCTGACCGCCCTGCGCGGCATCCTGGCGCTTTACGAACTGACCGGCAATTCACAGTGGCTGCGGGGCGTCGAGCGGGATTGGCGCACCATCTTTGCCAAATACCGCCTGCCAACCGGCGGCATCACCGAGCGGTTTTCGCGCGACGACCAGCGCGATGAGGGTTGCGCCGAGGCGGACTGGCTCCGGCTCAATCTCGGCCTATGGCGTGTTACGGGTAAAGAGATGTATCTCGATGAAGCCCAGCGGTGTCTGGACAACCATTTCCTCTACAACCAGTTCGCCTCCGGCGGTTCCGGACATCGCGTCATGCAAATCATCAACGGCGCTCCCGCCGCCTTTTGCAGCGGCGGCACCGAGGCCTACTGGTGCTGCTGTGAACATTGGCCCCGCGCCATGATCGACGCCGCCCGCCTGGCCATGACCGCCGCACCGGATGGCTTGCGGGTGAACCTTTTCCTCGATGCCAAAGCCACCATCCAATCCGCCGGGACAACGTGGCGCATCTCTACCCGGGAGATCCCCAACGGTCTGCGCATCCAGGTTACGCCCGAAGCGCCCACCGACGCCACGCTCCACTTGCGCAGACCCGCCTGGGCTGGCGCCGCCCAGGTTCAGACAGGCGCGGCCCTGAGCGTGAAACACGCCGCCAACCAGTGGGCCGTCCGAGGCCGGTGGAATGGGACGGAGACCCTCCAATTGCGCTGGCCGTCTCATCTGCGCAGTGAGCCTGCTCCGGGCGGCGGCACGGTGTTTTTGGCCGGGGATGACCTGCTCGTCGCGCACGCCGTTCCCGCAAACGCCTGGCTGTTCGAGCGGAAGCTTGAGCATCTCCCCATCGTTGTGTCGCCTGGTTCTACTGCGCGCGAGGAGCTGAGTTGGCCCCTGCGCGTCCTGGCCCGGCGAGCGAGCGGCGATGCCGCCAGCCTTTCCTCGTGGCACCAACTGGAATTGGCCCCAATGCGCCAGCGCAACGGCGACTTCCCGCACCGATGCTGGTTTGTCTTCCACGAGGCTTCGCAAGCGGCGTCTTCCTCCGTCGGGTCCGCGTCTGGCCCACCGGCTGTCTATGTGACCGCCGCGTCTTCCGGGGCGTGCGCCGTGTGGCTCAATGGCCACGCAATAGGCTCGTCCAGCGGTTGGTCACAGCCCATCGACGGTTTCGAACCGGCAGACTCCGCGGGCGAAAACACACTTCTCATCGTATGCGCTCCGGCAGCATCCTCCGCTCAGGCTCCGGGCATTATCGCCGCCGTCTGCGCCGGCCACGACGTTGTCCACACCACCGCCGGAAACCATTGGCGCGTAGCCGCGCTCTCGCCAGCCGAGGCGAAGGCCGGCTTTGACGACATCCTCCGCCGCTCCAACTGGCAAACGCCCAGCCGGTTTCCCGCCGATCAAATCCCCTCCCGCGAGAACCGCGCCTCCCCACTCGAGGACCTTCCCGCCCATTGGCTCACCGGCCATCCCACTCAGCAGCGCCCAATTCTCGCCTTTAAGCTCGATTGGGACTAATGCAGCCGCATTGAGAACAACCGGATCGTAAACGGGGGCGCCGCGCGCTTGGTTTTGGGCTTTGATTCCGCCCCCAAGCAGGCTTATTGTCAGACACATGGCAGACACGATCGAGGTATCCACGCGAGAGTTCACCCGCCAATTTGCGGAGATGAAGAAGTTGGCCAGGGGCGGGGCTAGGCTACGGGTTCACGACGGGGCCTCAGTGTTTCGCTTTGAACTCGTTCACCGCAAGGGCGGGTTCCTGGGGGCCGCCAAGGGCGCGCTCCAGAGCCAGTCGAAACCCGAGTTGCTCTACTCAACAGGCGAGGCATGGGAAGGTGAGGCACCCTCGTGAAGCACCTTTGGGACACCCACGCATTGATCTGGGGAATAGGTGGGAGGCATTTGTCCCGCCTGCGGCACGGTGGTACTACCGGGCAAAGCGCCTTGTAAATCACCCCACAGCCTTTCCGGATATTCGCCCTGGCTGATGAGGCGGCGAATGTTAGCGAGCACGCGCGGGCGGTCTTGTCGATACGTAATCCCGAACCAGGAATCCGGGGTGGGGAGGACCTTCACCCGGACAGCTTGGGATGCAATGAGTGTGTTGACGACGGAGGGGATGAAGAACTCCGCTTGGTCGTTTTGACCGCGCGTCTGCAGAAACAAGACCATCTGCTCATTGAGATAAGGGAAAATGGCGGGCGTGAACCCCCACATATTGAGCGACACCGTTTCGGTGCCTTCAAGCGGGTGCTCGTGGCCTGCCTCGTCGAAGTGTTTTATCGAGCTCCCGTCGGACGTAATCCGGGTCAACTCCACCACGCTTTGCAGAAAGCCGTCGGGTGTGGTCTGGCACACGCCCCGCGCCACCGAGCCGAATTCGGAAAGGGTGTTCT
Source organism: bacterium (assembly GCA_021784555.1). Classification (GTDB taxonomy): domain Bacteria; phylum Verrucomicrobiota; class Verrucomicrobiia; order Limisphaerales; family UBA8199; genus JAJYHY01. The sequence goes on along the minus strand of JAJYHY010000336.1, from coordinate 3,198 downwards.
TGAGAACAAAACCCACCATGGCGAAGTCCGAGTTGCCGCTTTGAAGCTGCCGACCCAGCGATTGGAACGAATGCGCGCCGTAGAAGTCATCTCCATTAATGACCCCAAAGGGCTCCGCGATGGTGTCGGCGCCCATCAGCACGGCATGGCCGGTGCCCCAGGGCTTTTTCCGGGTCGAGTTGAAAGCAAGGCCCGGTGGCAGCTTGCCCAATTCCTGAAAAACATATTCAACCGGAAGGCGCCGCTCGAAGCGTGAGCCGACCCCCTGCCTGAACGCCGCCTCGAAATCGCGTCGAATGACAAACACCAGCTTGCCAAATCCGGCGCGGATGGCGTCGAAGACCGAATAATCGATGATGGTCTCGCCGTTAGGGCCGACCGGATCGATCTGTTTGAGGCCGCCATAACGGCTGCCGGCTCCCGCGGCCAGGACTAATAGACTTGGTTTCTTCATTCCTCCGTGGGGACATTATCCTTCAGTTCCTTCAGCCAGACTTCCGCTTCCGAATCGCTCGGCGCGCGCCAATCGCCCCGGGGCGAGAGCGAACCGCCGGAGCCGACTTTCGGCCCGTTGGGAATGGCCGAGCGCTTGAATTGGCTCAGCTTAAAGAAGCGGCGGAGGAAGACCTCCAGCCATTTGCGAATGGCCGGCAGGTCGTATTGGGTCCGCTTTTCAGGGGGCAACAGGTCCGACCAGTCTCCGCGGTTTTTATCGGCCCAGGCATGGCAGGCGAGAAAGGCGACTTTGCTTGGCCGGAAGCCGTAGCGGGTGATGTAATAAAGGTTAAAGTCCTGGAGCTCATAAGGCCCGACCATCTCCGCGGTCTTCTGGGCCGGGCGCGTCGAGTCGCCATTGGCATGGGGAACCAGTTCGGGTGAAATCTCGGTATCGAGGATGGCCTGCAAAGTGGCGCTGGCAGGGGCGTCAAATTGGCCCGAAGCGATGACCCAGCGAATGAGGTGCTGGATCAGCGTCTTGGGCACGGAGACGTTCACGTTGTAATGGGACATCTGGTCGCCGACGCCGTAGGTCATCCAGCCCAAGGCCAGTTCGCTCAAATCGCCGGTGCCCAGCACCAGCCCGCGGTGCAAATTGGCCAGGCGGAAGAGATGGGAGGTACGCTCACCGGCCTGGACGTTTTCAAAGGTCAGGTCATAGACCGGCTCGCCGCGGGCAAAGGGATGACCAATATCGGCAAACATCTGCTGGCAAGAGGGGCGGATGTCGAGTTCTCCCGCCGTGACCCCCAGCGCCGCCATGAGCTTGTGGGCGTTGGAGAGGGTCAATTCGCTGGTGGCGAATCCCGGCATGGTGTAGGCCCGGATGTTCGTCCGGGGCAGGCCCACGTGGTCCATGGTCTTGGCGGCGACGATCAGGGCCTGGGTAGAATCGAGCCCGCCGGAGACCCCGATGATGATGCATTTGAGGCCGCTGCTGGAGAGCCTCTTAACCAGGCTGTGGACCTGGATGTTGTAGGCCTCGAAGCAGCGTTGATCGCGCTCCGCCGGATTGCTGGGAACGTAAGGAAAACGCGGCACCACGCGCTGCAAGTTCACCTGTCCGGCGGGGACCTGGAAATTGAACTGAACACGGCGGACGCCCTGTACGCGCTCGCGATGTTCAGCGGCGGAATCGTTAAAGCTCGTGCTCCGCATTCGGTCTTGCCGCAGCCGTTCCAGGTCGATATCCGCCACAATCATCTGCTCGCGAGCGGCGAAGCGCTCCGCCTCCGCCAGCAAGTCGCCGTCTTCATAAATCAGCGCGTGACCGTCCCAGGCTAAATCCGTGGTGGATTCACCCGGCCCGGCGGCCGAATACAGGTAGGCGGCGATGCACTTACCCGATTGGGCGGCGCAGAGCGTGCGCCGGTATTCGGCCTTGCCGATAGTGATGTTGCTCGCGGAGAGGTTGGCCAAAACCGTCGCCCCGGCCATTGCCGCGAGGCTGCTCGGCGGAATAGGAGTCCAAACGTCTTCGCAGATTTCGACGTGCAGCTTGAACCCCTCCACGTTGCTCGCCTCGAAGATAAGGTCGTTGCCGAAAGGCGCCCGCCGCCCTAGCAACTCAATCTCCCGGCTCAAGGCGTGCCGTCCGGAGGTGAACTGGCGCTTCTCGTAAAACTCGCGGTAGTTGGGTAAGTAACTTTTCGGCGCCACACCCAGGATTTGTCCCCGGTACAGAACAACCCCGCAATTGAACAGCTTGGAATCGAATTGCAGCGGCGCGCCGACAATCAAGACTGGGGTCAGGCCCCGGCTCTCCTCCAGCAGGCGCGCCAGGGCGGAGCGGGTGGTCTCCAGCAGGGCGTCCTGGTGGAAGAGGTCTTCATTGGAATAAGCCGAAAGGCCCAACTCGGGAAACAGCGCCACGGCAACATTGGCGGCCGAAGCGCGCCCGGCCAACTCCAGCGTCCGCTCCAGGTTGAACAACGGGTCGGCCACCCGCAGCGACGGAATGCACACCGCCGCCCGAATGAACCCGTGGGAGTAAATTGAGTCAAACCGGCCGGTCATGTCTCTTGGACTACTAAGATTCAGACGCTGGTCCAAGGCAAAATATCCCCGGGGGACCCGGATTGATATGACCCGCTACGGCCTGGGCCAGGGCGGGTTGTCTCACAAACCGATGTTCGATACCCACGTCGATGAAGCGGCCGCGCTCCCGCCGCCTAACCATCGATTAAAGCCACGCAATCTCTCCTGTAATCCCGTGCTTATCGGATTGAAGGATTGCGACGCTGCGCGCCAGGCCAAAGCGGGATTTGCCGGCGTAACCGGGGTTGAAGAACAGAATCCCGTCAACCACCTCCTTGAACGGCTTATGGGTGTGGCCGAAGACCACCGCGTCGGGCCTCTCCCGCTCGATGCGCTCCTGGAGCGAATCCGTTAACCGACGCGGGTTCACGACGTGGTGGACGAGAAACTTTCGCCCCGCCAGCGCCACCACCTCCGTCTCGCGGAAATGGAATCCGGGCTCATCAGTGTTGCCGGCGACATAAGTCACGGGCGCGATCTGCTCCAGCTCAAGGATAATCCGAGGCAGGCCGATGTCCCCGGCGTGGAGGATATGCTCTACTCCCGCAAACAGCTTTGGAACGGAACTTCCATGACTTTTCGGGGGTAAAAAGTGGATTTGAGCCTTATTTTACGCGGCTCTTGCGCACCTTGTTGATTTTCTTGCGCGTGACTACTTTCACC
>JAJYHY010000335.1 GCA_021784555.1 bacterium | reverse complement strand
CTGCCTGCTGGCCCGCGGCGAGTTTTGCGTCAAGGAGATCACCGAGGTGGTCAGCGAGGGCAAACTGTCCGGCATCTCGCAGCACCTGAAGTATCTGACCCTCTCGGGGGTCGTCGAGCGGCGGCGGGAGAATCAGCGAATTCTGTACAGTCTTAAAGATGAGCGGGTCCGGAAGATGATCGAATTTCTCCAAAAACAATTCTTGAACGAATAAGCGAAATGAAACGACTCCTGATTCTAGGCGCCGGCACGGCCGGCACGATGATGGCCAACCATCTGCGCAAGAGGGTCAACCCGGCGGATTGGCGGATGACGCTCATCGACCAATACCCCAAGCATTACTACCAGCCCGGCTTCCTGTTCATGCCCTTCGGCCTCTACTCGGAGGCCGACGTGGTCCGGCCCAAGCGCGACTTCATCCCGCGCGGCCTGGATTACGTGGAGGGCAAGGTCGAGCGGATCGATGCCGAAAAGAACCGGGTGCGCCTGGCTTCAGGCGGCTCCTTGGATTACGACCTGCTCATTGTTGCCACCGGGGCCAAGACCGCGCCGGACCAGACCGAAGGGATGACCGAGGGCGACTGGCGCAAGCGGGTCTTCGATTTCTACACCTTCGAGGGCGCCACCGCCCTGCGCCGGGCCTTGCGGGATTGGCAGGGCGGGCGCCTGGTCGTTCACATTTCCGAGATGCCGATCAAGTGCCCGGTGGCGCCGCTGGAGTTTTCGTTTCTGGCGGACTGGTGGCTGGCGCAGCGCGGATTGCGGGAGAAGACGGAACTGACCTATGTGACGCCCCTGTCGAGCGCGTTCACCAAGCCGATCTGCTCCGAGGTGCTCGGACACCTGCTCAGGCAAAAGCGGATCCAGGTCGTCACCGATTTCAATATCGCCCGCGTGGACAATGAGCGCCACCGGATTGTCTCCTGGGACGAGAAAGAGGTCCCTTACGATTTGCTGGTCACCGTGCCGACGAATATGGGCGATGCGGTCATCGAACGCTCCGGGCTGGGGGACGAGTTGAATTTCATTCCGACCGATCGCCACACCCTGCAGTCCAAAGAGCACCCGAACGTGTTCGCCATTGGCGATGCAACCGACCTGCCCGCCTCCAAGGCCGGTTCGGTGGCGCATTTCGAGGCCGAAGTGCTCACGAAGAACCTCTTGCACGCAATGCGGGAGGAACCTTTGGAAAAGGACTTCGACGGCCATGCCAACTGCTTCATTGAAACCGGCTACGGCAAGGCCGTCCTGATCGACTTCAACTACGAGGTGCAGCCCGTACAGGGAACGTTTCCCCTGCCCGGTCTCGGACCCTTTTCCCTCCTGAAGGAGAGCCGGCTTAACCATTGGGGCAAGCTCGCTTTCAGGTGGATTTACTGGAACGTGCTGCTCAAAGCCGCGCCGATGCCGGGCATCGGCCACCGGATGAGCCGCGCGGGAAAACAGCTCCCTGCGGAAGCCCTGCAAGCCGGGGCGGCCGCCTGAACCAATCAACCAAAGGACATTCCATGCCACAGAAACAGATCAACGGATTCAACATTGACATCAACGACGAAGGGTACATGACCAACCACGCCCAGTGGAACCGGGAAGTAGCTGCCGCGCTGGCCCAGGAAGCAGGCATCACCCTCACGGACGCCCATTGGCGCGTGCTGGGCTTTATCGACAAGGACTTCAAAGAGAAGGGGGTCGTGGCGGGAATGCGCCGCATGAACAAAGTCGGCGGCATCCCGACCAAGGAACTCTACGCCCTGTTCCCCGACGGCCCGATTAAGAAGGCGGCAAAGATAGCGGGCTATCCAAAGCCGGCAAGCTGCGTATAGCGGAGGGAGGATCTTATGGATAACAGCAATGGCAAAATCAAGAAGGTCTCAATCATCGTCTCGCGCGGGTCGCTGGAGGGCATTTACCCCGGCCTCATCATGGCCAACGGCGCCCGCATGGAAGGGATCGAGGCCAACCTGTTCTTCACCTTCTTCGGCCTCTACGGCATCCTGAAGCGGTACATGGGCAGCATCCGCATCTCGACGGTGGGCAACCCGGCCATGCGAGTACCTGACGCCAAGGGCTTCCCGCTGCCGACATTCCTGGGCGCCATCCCCGGCATGTCGGCCTTCGCCACGCGCATGATGAACAAGGAAATGGCCAAGCTGGACATCCCCCCGGTTCCGGAGTTCGTCGAGATGATCCACGACGCGGGCGGCAAGATCTACGCCTGTAAAGCCACCGTGGACATGTTCCATCTGACGACGCAGGACTTTTGCCCCCAAATGGACCGGGTCCTGACGGTGGGCGAATTCTACGAACTGTCCGCCGGGGCGCAGATCATCTTCACCTGAGATTCCTTCGTGCCACGCACCAAACGAAAGCAACGGCCGGCCACCGGCCCAAACCTATGACCATCGAACCACACGAACCTCAATGAAGCCCCTAATCACGAAAATCGTCCTCGCCTCGTCCTGTCTGTTGTTGGCCACCGCCGCTCTCGCCACCAGTGGCGACGACTTGATTGCGGTGGGGCCAAACGCCCGCGCCATGGGCGGCGTGGGCGTGGCCATCCCGCAGGACGCCATCAGCGCGGTGTTTGCCAATCCGTCGGCAATGTGTTTCACGCCTGGCTGTGCGTATTCGGAAGTCAATTTTGCGGGCACACTGTTTATGCCTCATATCACCGGCCGGGTCGCCAGTTCGAGTGCCACCTACGGCGCCGACAGCGCGGCGCAGGTCTATGCCATCCCGGCCATCGGCCTGTCGGTGCCGATTGACCCGGCGACTCGGCGCTGGCGTTTCGGCCTTGCCGCCTACGGGGTGACCGGTCTGGGCGTGGATTACCGGAGCACGGCCTTGGATCAGCCGCAGTATTTCGATTTCGGCCCGCAAGGAAAATTCCCACTGGCGGCCGGCGGATACACGAGCCTGCAAATCATGAAGTTTGCGCCCGCGCTGGCCTACCAGCTCACGCCGCGGTTGTCGCTCGGGCTGGCGATGCACACCGATTACGCGACGCTGGGCGACGCAACGGGAGGTGGCGAGGGCCTTTGGCTGCACCGTGCGTACCGTGCGCCGGCATCAGCAACGGTTCGAACAGAGCGGACTGGCGGCGCTGGGGCAGAGCAGCGGCGATCCGCGCGCTCGGACGCGCCTGACCGGGACGCGACAACGGCTGGCGCAGCGGCTTAAGTCCAAAGGCGTGGCGCAACGCGAGACCGCGCGCTGGATCGGTGTCGGGGAGAACGCGGTTCGCAAACCGTTGGGGCGGTTGGGGTGGAAGGCCGCCTCACCCGTGCAGCCGGGGTTGGCTCTGCCGGAATCATCCGCGCTGGCGGTGCCCCGCTCGAATCCCTCGGCGACGTTGTTGGAGACGGACAGGGCGGCGCGGTCCAGTTCTACACAGGCGGGCCCCTCCAGGAGCGTGTCTTGAAAATGTGGCGCAGGCGTCCCCACCTGCGGGTGTTGCCGGCGTCCCGCCGGGCATGCCCGCCCAAAACGCACCGGGACGGTGCTTAAACCGGCAACCGAGACGGTCGCGCTACCATTTTCAAAACAGTCTCTAAGGAGGTGGAGGCGGTACGGGCGGCGGACGGTGTGATGACCGGGTAGCTGACGCGCTCGACGTGGAATTCCGGGCGGGTGAAGCAGGCGAAAGGGCCTTTGACGCGGAGACAGATGGGGTGGGAGCGCATGGTCAAGAAGGATATTGGCACCGCGCGCGGCGCAGAAATGCGCAAGGCGCGGCCTTGCGTAATCTTCTCGCAAAGCGCGCTGAACCGGATGTTGTTGACGGTGTTGGCGGAGACGATAAAACTGTGAACCGATGTCTGAAAACCAAAGTGTCAACACCAATTCAGTCCGGTGCCATGAAATTCCCAATGAACACCCATTATCTTGTCCTGATTTTCGCCGCCGCCTTCACCAGCCTGGCCGCTGATCGCGCTGCCGCTTCCGAGCCTATGTCGTTTCCCGACCCTAGTGAGTTGAAACCGCAAGCGGCGATGCCGGACCCGCTGGTGATGTTCGACGGCCAGCGCGTCACTTCCCGCGAACAGTGGTTCAAAGAGCGCCGTCCGGAGCTCAAGGCCCTTTTCGCCCATTATATGTATGGGCGCATCCCGCCCAAGCCGGCCCATACGCAGGTTTCAATCGAGGGCGAATACCACGACTTTCTCAAGGGAAAGGCGACACTCAAGTTGGTAACATTGAAATGCGGGGTTGGCGACGCGCCGCGAATCGACTTGATGATGGTGGTGCCGAATGAACGCAAGGGGCCGGCGCCCGTCTTTTTGGCTTTGGACTTCTGCGGCAACCAGGCCATCACGGATGATCCCCGAGTGCCGCTGCCTCGGGGCTGGGTGCCCGGTTCGTATCCAGGTTGCAAGCACAACATCGCCACCGACGCCTCGCGCGGGTGCCAGGCGGCCGATTGGCCTCTCGATGAGATTGTGCGGCGGGGTTACGCCCTGGCGGCGTTTTACAATGGCGACATCGACCCCGACCGCGCCAACGTGAGTGAAGGCGTGTATGCTTGGCTGGCGCATGACGACCCGGCCAGGAACAAGCCCCATGACCGCGGCACGATTGCCGCCTGGGCGTGGGGATTCGAGCGCTGTGTCGATTACCTGGTCACCGACCACGATATCGACCCGCACCGCCTCGCCGCCCTGGGCCACTCCAGGAATGGCAAGACGGCGCTGCTCGCCGCCGCTTATGATGAGCGGATTGCCATTGCATTCCCGCACCAGGCCGGCTGTGGCGGCTCCGCTCCGAGCCGCAGCCACGTCGGCGAATCAGTCAAGAGCATCAACGACCATTTCCCTCATTGGTTCGACGCGGAATTCAAGAAGTTCAACGACGACCCGCAACGCCTCCCATTCGACCAGAACTGCCTCGTGGCCCTCTGCGCGCCCCGGCCCGTCCTCTTCTCGGCGGCGCAAGGCGACCAGTGGGCCAACCCCGCCGGCCAGTTTGACGTGCTCAAGGCGGCGGACCCGGTCTATCGGTTCCTCGGTGTGAAGGGCTTGGGCGGAGTATCACAGATGCCGCCGATGGGCAAGCTTGTTGGCGACCGGCTTGGTTATTATATCCGCCCCGGCCATCACTCCATGACCGCCTCTGATTGGGGCATCTTTCTGGACTTCGCCGACCGCCAATGGAAAACAAAGGAATGAAGGCGTCATTCAACACGATTCCCGGCTCCGTAACCGCGCCGCAGGGTTTCAGAAGCGCGGGGGTCTTCTGTGATATCAAGCGCCTGGGCACGGGCAAGGGCTCCGCAAGAGGCCACAAGCCGGACCTGGCGCTCATTGTCTCCGACGCGCCGGCGACGGTCGCCGGTCTCTTCACAACCAACCAGGTCTGTGCCGCGCCGGTGAAGGTGTGCCTGGCGCGGATGGGGAAGGGACCCGTGCAGGCGATCGTGGCAAACTCCGGCAACGCCAATGCCTGCACTGGAAAGCAGGGCATGAAAGACGCCCTGGAGATGGCGCGGTTCACCGAGCAGGCGCTGGACCTGCCTGACGGGTCTGCCCTGGTTGGGTCCACCGGCCGTATCGGGCTTTCGCTGCCCATGGACAATGTGCGGGCCGGGATTGTCGAGGCCGCGGTGGAGCTCGGCTCAACGCCGGACCACGCTGCCCGTGCCGCCGAAGCGATTCTGACCAGCGACACGAGGCGCAAGGAGATGGCGGTGGAATTCGCTCTCGGAGACCGCCGGGTGCGCATCGGGGGCATCTGCAAAGGCGCAGGCATGATTCAGCCCGGCATGAGCGCCACGGGCCGCCGCCCGGCCGCCATCCCCTTGCACGCCACGATGCTCTGCTTCCTGACGACGGACGCCGCCATCGACGCCAAGCCGCTTCAAACCGCTTTGAACCACGCCGTTGCCGGCAGTTTCAACCGCATCACCGTCGATGGCGACATGAGCACCAACGATACGGTTCTGATTCTGGCCAATGGCCTGGCCCAAAACTCCAAACCCCAACTCTCGAAACCGAAGTCGAAGGACTTTCTGATATTCCAAGAGGCCCTGAATCACGTGTGCCTCACGCTGGCGCAGATGATCGTCCGCGATGGCGAGGGCGCTTCGCGCTTTGTCACCGTCAAGGTGAACGGCGCCAGGTCCTTTGCGGAAGCGGATGCGGCCGCCCGCGCCGTGGCCAACAGCGCCCTGGTCAAGACCAGTTGGCATGGTGGCGACCCGAATTGGGGGCGCGTCATCGATGCCCTTGGCTACAGCCCGGCGCGCATCGTCGAGGAAAAAGTGGATATCGGCTACAGCGCGCCCGGAAGCAAGAAGGTGCTCTGGAGCTTGCGCCGCGGCCAGCCAACGAAGGCGAGTTTCGAGGCGCTGTACGCCGCGGTTGGGTTTGCGGAATTTGATCTGCACGTCAACTTAAACGTGGGCAAGTCCGGCGCGCTCATCTATGCGGCAGACCTCACGGAGAACTACGTGGAATTCAATATGGGCGATGTGAACGACCCGGATTCATTGGGGGGATGATGCAGGGTTTGATCAAATCCGTCGGGCATGCAGGGCAGCGCAGAAGCGTCGGGGTCAGTCCTGCACCTTTTTCCGCCACTTCGCCTTCCATCCCCGCGGAAAAAGTGAGGACTGACCCCGGCGCGGCCCCACGCTTTTAATCGCGCCCGATGATGCAGGACCTCATTGCCAAGGCCGCGACATTGCTGGAGGCGCTGCCCTACATCCAGCGGTTCAGCGGCGCCACCTTTGTGGTGAAATATGGCGGCAGCTTCATGGATTCGCCGGACCCGGCAGTGCGTCAAAGCGTGGCCCGGGACATTGTTTTTCTGGAAGCGGTCGAGATCAACCCGGTAGTGGTCCATGGCGGCGGCAAAGCCATAAACCGCGCGATGGAGGCGGCGGGGATCCAGCCGCGCTTTGTGCAGGGCCTGCGAGTCACCGACGAAGAGGTGGTGAGCCTCGTCGATGAGGTCCTCTCCCGCCAAATCAATCCCGAAGTGGTGGCCACTATTAATGACCTGGGGGGCGTGGCCAAGGGATTTACCGGACCGGACATCTTCACCTGCCGGCGCAGCCGCATTCCGGGTCCGGACGGCCAACCGCTGGACATCGGCTTTGTCGGCGAGGTAACCGCCGTGAACACCGCGCCGTTGCTGGAATGCATTCGGGACGGCATCACGCCCGTCATCAGCCCCACCGCGCGCGGCGAGGATGGCCGCATTTACAACTGCAACGCCGATGTCGCGGCCGCCCACGCCGCCATCGCCCTCAAAGCCAGGCGGCTGGTGTTCATGAGCGACGTCCCAGGCTTGCTTGAAAATCCGAACCGGCCCGACAGCGTTATTTCCCAGCTCAAAGTGGGCCGGGCGCACGACCTCAAGAAGGCGGGCATCATTGACAAGGGCATGATTCCAAAGGTGGATAGCGCCATCGCCGCCATCGAGTCGGGCGTGGAAAAGGTGTCCTTTGTCGATGGACGCGTGCCCCACGCCGTCCTGCTTGAGATCTTCACCGACGAAGGAGTGGGAACCGAGGTCGTGATTTAGCGCGAATACTTCCTGCCGCATATCCAACGGCAACAGGGTCAAATTTGAGGAGGTCTGGAAACAGGCCCAGGCGGATGAGTCGCTCACCCAAAGAGGGCGCCGCCGTCCACACCGCCAGCGGAATCGAGAGGAGCCATCTCCCCGGGCCGCCAAGACCCGTTCCCACCGGCGGCATAACCAGCCCTCGAAGACGTGGAGCAGCAGGTTGAACAAGCCCATGAACAGCACGCTCAGGCCCGGGTCGTGGGGAATGTGATGGCTGCGCGAAGGTTCCATGTTGGGTGACAATGGGTCGCAACACGAGAAAAGCGGCTCGCGGAGCGGCTGCGACAGCAGTCAATGATGATCTCAGACTGCTGACCCGCCGCCGCCTCCTGGCTACCTCGCCTGGTGGGAGGCGGAACGGCGGATGTCAGAGCGAAAGCACGTATTCGACCAGGTTGTCCAGTTCCTCCTCCGAAAGGTGGGAGGTCCGGCCATGCGCGTCGTGCGGGTTGTTGCGGGTAAGGACGCCGCGCACCGTGACCGCCGAGCCGTCGTGCAGGTAGGGCGCGGTGCGCCAGCACTCGATGAGGGTGGGCGTGTAGAAGAGGTCGTTGGGCTTGTCGAAGGAGCGGCGCGTGCCGACATCGTGCGGCCGCCGGTCGGTAAACAGCGGCGGCGTGTGGCAGTCGGCGCAACCGGCCAGGCCGAAGATGCGCCTGCCTCGTCGCGCCGCCTCGGAGAGCTTGCCGTCGCCGGGGTCAGTCCTGCGCCTCTTTCCGCCACTTCGCCTTCCACTCCCGCGGAAAAAGTGAGGACTGCCCCCGGCGCCGGCCAAGTACGGGCTTGGCACGGGCTTGAGCGAGCGCAGGTAAGCCTCGATGGCCTTGACGGTCTCCGGCCGCGGCTCGGTGTAAAGGACGTGGCGCAGCCCGGCTCGGACGGCCCCGTCAAAGGTGGGGCGCACGCCCAGGCTCATCTCCGGGGGTGTTTCTGCCGCGAGCAGCAGGCTCCTGGTGTTCTTGGGATTGCCGATGCCGTCGTTGAGCAAGTCCCAGTTCAGGCCGTCCGCGCGCCCGTCCGGATGGCAGGAGGCGCAGCTTTGCCACCCTTGGTGACAGAGCGTGGCGTCGTTGAACAAGCGTTCCCCCTTCCGCACCAGGTCGCAGTCGCCGACCGCAGCCTGGCGGGAGCGCGAGCGGCACGCGCGAACCTGGCGCCAGCTTTTGGAGTGCGGCAGTCCCTGCCGCTTTCCATTCGAGCCGCCCGAGGGTCCCGAGCGCGCCGGGCCGCCCGGTGGAAAAGCGGTAGAGGACAACCGCACTCCACGACGCTCGCGCGAATTTAGCAGTGCCTCCAGGTTCGGAGCCGAAGAATGTTCGGCAAGTGGGATTTCTCCGATAACGCTCCGGCTTCGCAGGTCCACCACGGCAATCGTATCCCGGAAGAACTCGGCCACGTATGCCTGCCCGCCGCTTACGGCCAAGGCCCGGGGGCCGTCGCCGGGCAGCTCTACCCGCGTTCGAATGCCGTCGAGAAACCCGAAATCGGTTACGAAAGCCCCCAACGGAACCTTGGCGAGCTTCTCTTCCAGCGCGCGGGCGTCGATGATGCTCAGTTCGTGCGTGCCAGCGTGGGTCACAAGCAGCCAGTGCCCCTCCGGTGTCCACGCCACCGCCCAGGGATTGGCGGCCCCACGCCGGGCTTCGTCCAGCAGGACGGTTGCCTTCAACGTGCCCGCAGCCCTGGTGCCACCCGCCAGTGACCTGCCCGCCAACTCCCACCTTGAAGATAACATGGGTAGTCAGGTGCGGGAAAATCCAGTACACCTGACTCCCTATGAATACAAACGAAAGCAAGACCAACACAGAGCAGAGCCAAAAGCAAGCAAACACCGGCACGCCCGGAACCAAAGCAAAGACCATCAAGCTTGGGATCGACGTCCATCTGGACCGCCACGTGGTGGTGAGGATCATCGATGGC
>JAJYHY010000019.1 GCA_021784555.1 bacterium | reverse complement strand
TCCCGCAGCAAGGTAAAGTTAAGGCTTTCCACATCTGGGAGGATACATCATCGGCGCGAAGTTGTCCAGAGCGCGGCACAATCATCAAGATCTTGCAGAACTTGAGGGGCTGAACAGAATCACCCTGACGGCGGCCGTGCGGGACCTGGACATTTGCGAAACCGATCCAGCACGCGCTTTTCTGGTGAACTTTCACGGAACCCGGCACGTGGTGGAGGCCGCGCGCCGGACGGGCGCTGCTGTCGCTCACATTTCGACGGATGCTGTCTTTGACGGCAAAAGTGAAAGGCCTTACACCGAATCAGACATCGCCAACCCTCCCACCGTGTACGGCCGCGCCAAGCTGCGAGCCGAAGAGGTCGTAAAGACCCTGCCGTCTTTCTGGGTTTTTCGCGTTTCGATTCTTTTCGGCCCGGGCAAAGCGAACCTCGTGGCGGATGCCGTCAGAACGGTGGGCGAGGGCGGCGAGGTCCTCGCTCCGAGAGACCAAACGGCCAACGCCACCTACACACCCGATGCAGCCCGAAAAATCGCCGAGGTGGTCGGGTCCGGGCGTTGCGGCCTCTACCATTTGGCGAACCAGGGATCGTGCAGCCGCTTCGAACTGGTGCGGCGCGCGGTTGATCTGGCCGGCCTGGATGCGGGGAAGATTCGTGGCGCAGCTTCGGCCGAAATGGGTCGCCCTGCTGCGCGGCTGAAATATGCCGTCATGGAAATGAGAGCGCTCGAGCAGGCAGGTTTTACCTTGCCGCGTCCGTGGCCGGAAGCCTTGGCGGAGTACGTTCCGATGATCTTGCCAAGGCCATAGCGGCGGAGCCCCAGAGCGCGCCACGTCTCACGGCACTTTCGGCTTCAATCTTCGCGGAGGCAGACGACCGGATCAAGGCGCGCCGCGCGCCGGGCGGGATAATAACCGAAAGCCACGCCGACGGTCGCGGAAACGGCCAACGCAAAAGCGGCGGAAACCGGAGAAATCGGGATCTCCACCCCAAAGGCGGCGCTGAGCGCAAAGGGGATTCCGGCGCCCAGAAGAATCCCGAGCAAGCCCCCGAGCAGGCTGATCCCGAGCGACTCCATCAGGAAAGCGTCCAGGATTTGGCTTGAGCGAGCTCCGACAGCTTTGCGGATGCCGATTTCAGGTCGTCGTTCGCGCACCGTGACCAGCATGATGTTCATAATGCCGACGCCGCCGACCAAGAGTGAAATCGCGGAGACCACCACCACCACCATAATCAACCCGCGCGACACACGGTGAATCACCTTGAGGACGGAATTGAGATTGGTGACCCGGTAGATGACTCCCGGGCCGTGGTTGGCGGCCAGGATATGGATGATTTGGCGCGTGGCGAGGCCAACGAGGGCGCGGCTTTTGGCTTGCCCGTAGATTCGGTCCACGCGGCTACTGCCATCCATGCCGCTCAGCACGGTCAGCGGGATGATGACAGCGTTCTTGGTGAGTTCGGTGGGGATGCTGAAGCTCTGGACGTCGCGGAACACGCCAATGACCTTGAAATCAAGGCTCTCGATCTGCAAAAGCCTATCAAGCTGCCGTCCTTGCCCATAGAGTTTCTGGGCCAACGATTGCGAGATCACGCAGACCTTGCGGCGGTCTTGCGCGTCAAAAACGTTGATGAAGCGGCCCTGGCGCATCACAATGTTCCGAACGCGGGCATAGTTGCCGTCTGTGCCGACCAGGGAAACGTCGTAGGGCTCTCCCCGAATCTCTAGCATGGCGTAATCGTGAACCACCCTCGAGACGATGGCCAAGGCTGTAGCGCGCGCCCGGACGTCTCGGAAATCCTGCTCATTCAAGTCATTCGGCGAAGGCGTGGGTCCGTCGTAAAGAGCGTAAACGAGGTTCGACCCCAGGCTCTCCAGCTCGTTGACGGCATACGCTCTTCCCGCCAACCCGATTGACGTCACGCTCACTACCGCGGCTGAGCCGACGATCAGACCGAACATGGTCAGGAACGTCCGCCGTAGATTTCGTGTCAGGTCACCACGGACGATTTCTGCCAGGTCGCTCCAGGCTTTCATCCTAATTCCCATTCGTACTCCCTTGCCCCGACCGTGTCAACTGTGGCGGCTCGAGGGGGCGGCGGGTTAGGGTTCGGACAGAAATTGGCAGGGCTAGCCTCGCATGGTATATTGGGGAAGCGCAAGTGAGGCGGGGCGCGTAGCTCAGTTGGGAGAGCGCGGCGTTCGCAACGCTGAGGTCGAGGGTTCGAATCCCTTCGCGTCCACCAGCCCCGGCCGAAAGATTCAGCATTTGCCGGTCCCCGCAACCCCTCGCCTAAAGTCGCCGAAAGCAGCTTATAATGCATTATGCGTTGTCCTAAGTGCGAACAGGAGAGCCCCGAAGCAGCGCAGTTCTGCTTGAAGTGCCACCATCCTTTGAGCTTTGTCTGCCCGGCATGCCGCCACGTGCAGGACCACGGAGGCCAATGCGATCAGTGCGGCGTGGATTTTATGAAGTACGCCTCATACATGATCTTTCAGAACAAGACTCAGGTTCAAAAAGAGCGCGAGCGGATGAAGAACCGGAACTCAATGGTCAAGCAACTCGTGCTGCTACCCATCACGGGGGGTTGGTCGCTCTTGAAGTACCTTTTGAAGAAAGGACAGGAACATTAGGCGGACGGGCGGCGAAGGACCGCCCCCTTGCGGTGAAGGCGCGCCGCGTGGCCCGCGCCAGGACATGAGCTAATGTCCCGGATGACTGGCCATGCTGGCCATGTATTTCCTGGGATTCTCCATCAGAGCTTGCGCTTGGCCGAGATCGCCGATGGCGTCTTGAACCAGCGGGTCGTTCTCGACTTCAATTTTCTCCGCCACGTTTTGACCGTAAATCATCCCCACGAGCTGAACCCGGATTTGCTCCTGAACATAGCTGAGGCTGCCGGCGAGGGACGCCGGCGTGACGGGAATTTTCTTGTCCGCCAGGAAATGGTAAAACTCTTCCATGACGCCGCTGTTGACTTGGAAGCCTTCGGCAACGGTTTTATGAATGCCGAGATAATACTGCGCGAAATCGAAAAAGGCGTTGGAGTCCGCCAGCATTTGCTCCGCCGGGGTGAGCTTGAGAGGAGGCACTTTCACATCGGGCGTGATGCCTCCGCCCCCGTAAACCGGTCGGCCGCCGTCCGTGTAACGGATTTCACGGTCTTTGAGCGGCTCGCGCTGCGGATAGTAGTAGTAGTCGTACAGGGACATGTCGTTGTAAGGCCGCTGGATCAATCGGCCGCTTGGCGTGTAGTAATGAGCGGTGGTCAGCGCCAGTCCAGTGTGGTCGCTGAGCGGGAAGACGGTTTGGACGAGCCCTTTGCCGAAGCTCGTTTGCCCTATCACTAAGGCGCGGTCATGGTCCTGAAGAGCCCCCGTCACAATCTCCGCTGCGCTGGCCGTCATGTGATCAATCAAAACTACAATCGGATACTTGTTCCCGCTGTCGCCATGGACGGCGTAATAGCGTTTCTCCTTCGACGCGCGCCCGTAATGATAAACGATCAACTGCCCTTTCTTGAGGAAGTGATCGGCAACCTCGACTGCCTGCTGCAACAGCCCGCCGGGGTTGTCACGCAGATCAAGGATCAGCCCGCGAAGATGGTCCTCATCCAGATTTTTGAGGGCGCGGGTGAGCTCCCGGTTGGTGGTTTCGTTGAATTTATTGATGTGGATGTAGGCGATGTGGGGTTCCAGGAGGAAGGCTGCGTCCACGCTCTGCTGCGAGATCTCCTCGCGCGTAATGTTGAATTGGAGGGGTCTGTTCCAGCCTTGGCGCACGATCGTGATTTGCACCAAGGTGCCTTTGGGTCCGAGTAGCATGTGCGCCACTTGGTCCACGCTCATCCCGGAGGTGGATTTGTCGTTGACCGCGGCGATCATGTCGCCGGGCCGAATGCCAGCGCGGAAGGCCGGCGACCCGGGAATGGGCGCGAGCACATAGGTTTCAAGTTGCCCCATCTTGCCGGGCTTCCCGATGATTTGCATCCCAACTCCGAAATAGTGCCCTTCCTGATCCTGTTGGAGGTGCGCGAAAGCCCGGGGGTCAAAAAAAGTTGAGTGAGGATCGAGGGTGCTCAGCATTCCCGGGATTGCCCCGAGCCGACCGGTCGGCAGCGGCCCGTAAATTGCCTTGTTGGGGTTGATGGGGTCGGCGTAATTGGCTTCGATGACGCCATAGACCCGGGTAAATTTTTTCAGACTCGCCCTGATTCCGGAACTGGTCTGGGTGTCGGTGGTCGCCTCGACCTGACGGCCGTAAAGGCCCCCCAACAGCGCGCAAACCAAAACCGTTGAAATCACAAACCACGTTGACCGACCCACCGGTTTCATCCTTTTCAGCTCCTCAGCACCCCGCATAAGTCCGACTATAACACGAGCCGCCGGTCAGCGGTAGCCCATTCTTCGCAAACTGTTTGTACGATGCGTTTGTCGCGCGGTGGGATGCGTTCGGAGCTTAAAAACATGTTTCAATCGCCCCATGCAAGTCGGGAGCGCCGGTCCAACGGCAGTAGGACGTTGATTTGGAGATGCGCCGCGCACCCGGACGGCAGCAACCATAAAAGCTCGTGCCAAACTGATTCCAGGTGAACGATCCGCTCAGGCAGGGTTCAGTCACCCTCCTCTACTATTTGGTGAAAACTGTCCTTTCTTTGTAACAAGGATGGAGCGCACCTCCTCTCATCGAAAGGTGGGGTTCGCTCGCAACGGTGGCATTCGGGTGATGCCTGTTGCTCGCCTGGACTTTGGGTCATCGTTCCGGGGAGCGGCGGGGCGGCGTCTCAACTTTCTCTCGCTCAAATTCAAAGACATTCGGCTCCTGATACTGATAAACGTCACCGGTTTCTCTGCGTAGCTCCGCGATCCGGTTGATCAGGTCGTTCTTGAGCTTGGCGTAGCTGGGGTCGTCCGCAAGATTGTGAAGCTCGCCGGGGTCTTCCTGCAGGTCGTAGAGTTCGAATTCCTGCGGCGGCAAGAAGTAATGAATCAATTTGTACCGCACCGTGCGGACCCCCCGCTGAGGCCTGACCTGTTCCACGCCCGGATACTCGTAGTATTCATACAGCCAGTCCTTGCGCCAGCTCGCCGGCGGTGCGCCTTTCATGAACGCGACCAAACTTTGGCCCTGCATCCAATCCGGAACTTTGATCCCCGCCAATTCCAGAACGGTTGGAGAGAGATCTATGTTGAGCGCCATTTCACTGGGCGCCAGCCCTGGCCGGATAAGGCGCGGGTATCGAATCGCCATCGGCACGCGGATCGAAGGCTCGTGCATAAACCGCTTGTCGTAGAAGCGCCATTCGCCCAGGAAAAAACCGTGATCGGCGCTGATGACGATTGCTGTGTCGTCGAGGATGCCCGCTCTTTCTAGCGCCGCCATAACTTGTCCCGCATGATCGTCGTTGCTGACGACGCCGGCGTAATGGTCTTTCACCAGCTCTTCAAGGGAGCGCGGGTCGTCGTTACCCAGGATGGTGGTTCCGATCTTGTTGTCGGCGCGCTTAAACGCCAGCGGTTTGCCGGGATAGCCCTTCAGGTCGTCGTCGAAGGTAATCGGCTTGGGGATTGGGGCGCCGTTATACAGATCCAAGTAACGGCGCGCCCGATAAAAGGGCGCGTGAGGAGCAATGAACCACAGAAACAGGCAAAACGGCTTCTCGCGCTTTTGACTGAGCCAAGCGAGGGCGCGAGCCGTGACAATATCATCCACGTAGCCGTGGTATCTGCGGGGAGGCCTGGCAATCCCGCGCTCACTTTCCGTGATGACGGGATGATAGTAGTCTGCCCCGGCAGCCTCAATCCCGAAATAGTAATCCCAATTGCGTTGAGCCTGGTGATTGACGTGGATTTTGCCGAAAAAGGCGACTTCATAGCCCGCCTGCCGCAGCAAATCCGCGATGGTAGGAATATCGTTGGGGATCGTCCGGTTGCGGTTGTCAATGCAGCCAGTCTCGTGGGAATAGAGCCCCGTGAGTATGGAGGCTCGCGAAGGCAGACAGAGCGCATTGGTCACGAAGGCGTTGGGAAAGCTGATGCCTTCTTTAACGATGCGGTCCAGGTGGGGTGTGGAAATGATCCGGTTCTCCATGGCGCTGAGCCCGTGGCTGTCCCAGTCCGCCATTTTCCACGAGCTGTATTCATCCGGTCGCACGCCTTCCTGAAGAAAGAAGACAAGGTTGGGCCGTGGAGGGTCGCCCGCTGGCTCTCCCAATAGGGGCAGGGTATTCGCGCTGAGAGCCATTGAGCCCACCGCACCGGCCCCGGCTTTCAAAAACGATCGTCGAGATGTCTTGTTGGTCTCCTGTTCCATGGTCCTCCAACGTGCGGTTGAAAGTGTCAGGGGAATTTAACCACTATTTCCTTCCGTTTGCTAGCCCGCCGCCTTGGGCCGGCGTCTTCTTAAAACCACTCCGTAAAGTCAGGTTAGAATAGCACCTTGAGCGCAAATTGTATCTGCCGGGGCGAATTCGCCTGGCCCGAGATCTCGCCGTAGGAAGTGCCAGCCCTCCGGCCGGAGGTTCCCATCGTGCCAGGTGCGCTGGGGTCCGAACGCTCGTAATCGAAGATGGCATAAGCGGCGCGAGCCGCCGTCTTTTTGGCGGCCTGATAGGCAAAGCTAACGCGAGGCGCGGAGCGGAGCGGAGGGCCAAATCAAGCGTCAGCTTTGGCCTGACTCTCCAGTCATAAGGTTTCTTGAGAAGCGAAGTCGCTGGGCGAAGCTCGGCGTCCGGGTGGACAAAACAATTTCGTCGAGGAACTTGTCCGGGTCGCGCGCATACGCAACGACGTCATGCACTTCGAACTCGACGGAACGGGCCGGGAAGATTTGGCGAGACTGAACCGAGCGAGTAGGGCGTCTATGAGGCGCGGCGGCTGGCGCAGGCTGCGGTCGAACAATTTCCGCTCTTCGTTTTCCGGGCTTAGGGGCGTGCTGGAAGAGCAATAGGGGATTCCTCGCCCGCTCTGTCATTTTGAGCTAAACGAAAAATCCCTGTATTTGAATTCACAAGCATCAAAACCAACTACCGGGATGCCTCTCCCGCCCTGTGGGATCAGAATCGCTGGCCTGAATGGCGGACAATACGCGTGGCCCATGTTCAACCGTTTCGCACAGTGCGAAGGAGGGGTTCCGCGACTGTCGCCGCGGCGAACGTGACCGCTACGCTCGGCTAGCCCTGCGTCGGATGCGGCGACGCGCGACGCTGGTCACGGCCTTTTGGGAACACGCAAAACTCTTTTGATTAGTGTCACTACATCACATCACTATGAGTGGCATATAATATCCGCCCGTTGCGCAAAAAACTGCGCAAAAAACTTGTTGACAAGTTAGCGACAGAGGGGTAATATGGAGAACGAAGCACAGTAGAATTGGTCATTGGGGGCGCGGCGCCTGCGCCCCGTGGGTCGGTGGGTCAGGGGCTAAACAACCTTATATTTGAGACGGGAGGATGCGTATGCAGAGGCAACATTTTCGCCCCTTGGGGGAATTGCTGGTCAGCGGAATTGTCATGATGGTTCTCAGCAGCGGCGCGATCCACGCGCAGGGATTCGGCTCGACGCTGACGGGCCGCGTCACGGATCCTTCGGGCGGCGTTGTCCCGGGCGCCGCGATCACGGCCGTAAAGAACGACACACACCAAACCTATACAGCCAAAACGAACGGCGCGGGCGTTTATACGATCCCCTACATGCTTCCGGGCCTCTACACTGTCACGGTCAACGCCAAGGGGTTCAAGACCCAGGCGCAGGAAAAAGTTCTTCTGCAGGCATCGCAACAGTACGGGCTGAATTCCAAGCTCCAGATCGGCGCGACCACCCAGTCGGTCACGGTCACCAGCGCCGCGCCACTGATCAACACGGCCAGCGGTTCCAGCGCCAACATGCTGACGGGGCGCGAGATTCAAAACCTTCCGCTCAACGGGCGCCAGATTTACATGCTCATCGGAACGACGCCAGGCTCGCAGTTTCTCCAGACGCAATTCGGAGCCTCGGGATACTCAGGAACGAGGGGCTGGGATGTGTCAAATAACTACAGCTTGGGCGGCGGCGTTCAGAGTTACAACAGTTTCACACTGGATGGCACGAACATCACGGAGATGGGCGGTTTCGGCGAGGAAGGCACCTGGATCGTGGCGCCGAACCCCGATGCCGTTCAAGAAGTCAACGTGATGAGCAATACCTACGATGCCCGATACGGGCACAGCATGGGCGGCTCGGTGAATATCGTCACCAAGTCCGGGACCAATCAGTACCATGGCGACCTGTACGAATACCTGGAAAATGGGTCCCTGGACGCCAACAACTTTGAGAACAACACCGCCGGCGTCCCACGGCAGAACACCATCCAGCACCAGTACGGAGGGACTTTCGGCGGGCCGATCAAGCACAATAAGATCTTTTTCTTTGGGAGCTTCGAGGGTTATTGGGAAAGCATTCCCTTTACGACGCTGACCAGCGTGCCGCCCGCCTACATGCGTCCGCAGGCCGGCCAGGGCGTTAATTTCACTCAGAGCGGCTACACCGTTTACGATCCCTTGACCACAGTCTGCAAATCGGCCGGGGGAACGCTTGGCAACTGCAAAGGAAACAATTACGCCCGCACGGAATTCCCCAATGACACCATTCCGTATAACCGCATCAGCCCGATTGCCGTAAAGTTCCTGAACCTCTTTCCGATGCCCAACACCAACGGCAGCTCCGACAGAAACAACTATATCGCGACCACCCCGGACGCCTACCGATACTACCAGCCAATGGGCCGCGTGGACTACACCACCAGCGATCGAACGCGCTGGTACAGCTTCTTCGAATGGCAAAAGGGGCACGAATTCCGCGATTCGAGCGGCTTCACGGGGCCAGCAGAAACTGGCGACATCCACTCGATGCGGGAAAACGTTGTCGCCACTCAGGACATGACCCACACTTTCTCGCCCAGCATGGTCGGAGACTTCAAGCTCTCTTTTACCCGTTACATGCAACGCTTCCCGAATGGCGCGACTTCCATGCCGACTCCACAGTCCTTCGGACTCAACATGCCCTTCGCGGGCCAGTCGAAGGACCTGCTGCCCCAGATCGGCTTCGGCGAGATCTACCCCGGCATCATCGGCAACACGGTCAGCACGCAGATGAATCAGGCCATGACGCTGAATGTGGACTTCACCAAAATCCACGGCAACCATACCTTCGAATTTGGAGGGGAGATTAACCGGTGGAACTTTGCCGATCCGTTCAACAGCGGACAGCCGAACGGAAGTTTCGGTTTCGGCACCCAACCGACGCAATATAACCCGACGCGACGGAACACTCTCACGGGCATAACCGATGGGAACGTCATCGCCACCATGCTGCTGGGGTATCCAAACGGCGGCCTGAACTGGCAGCATACGGTGTATGAGACCATTCCCGAATATGCCATTTACGGGCAGGATAATTGGAGGGTTACCCATCGGCTGACGCTGAACATCGGGGTGCGATACGATGTGGAGGGGGGCGTGGTGGACCGCTTTAATGGCCTCAACCGCGGCCTCTGCCTGACCTGCGTCAACCCCATCACAAACGATCCAACCTATCAAGCGGCGATAGCGAACAGCAGCAACATCTCCAAATGGCAATCCGTCGTCTCGCAGCTTGACGCCCTCATCGGCTCTTCCGGTCCAAAGATTAACCCCGGCACCGTCTATGGCGGGATCCAATTCCCAGGCGTGGGCGGCCAGCCGCGCAATGCTTACAACATTGACTGGGGCAACCTGGCGCCCCGGCTCGGATTCGCGTACGCGCTTAACAATAAGACGGTTCTTCGCGGTGGATGGGGCTGGGTATTCGGCTATGGAATCGAAGGTGGCACAACCGAAGGCTTCAGCATCGGGACGGGCTATCAGTCCACGGAGAGCGACGGCATTACGCCGACCGATCTTTTCCTGAGCGGCACGCCATTCCCGAACGGCGCGCAGCAGCCCGTCGGCTCATCCCTGGGGCTGCTGACCGGCGTGGGCAGCGGCCAGAATCTCGATTTTCCTGAGCGCAAGATTCCGCGCGCGACGGTGATGTCGCTCGG
The DNA here is from genome assembly GCA_021784555.1 of bacterium. Taxonomy (GTDB): domain Bacteria; phylum Verrucomicrobiota; class Verrucomicrobiia; order Limisphaerales; family UBA8199; genus JAJYHY01. The sequence continues at coordinate 34,314 of JAJYHY010000019.1, read as the reverse complement.
GATTCAGCGGCAACTACCCGGACACACGGTCCTGAGCGTGAAGTACGCCGGGAACTACGGCAGAGCGCTGCGCACCCAGGGCGTCCACACCTGGGTCAATGGCACTCTGCCCCTGACGTGGGGTTATCCCCAGTTGCAGCAGAACACTTACTATCAGAGCGATGGCAAGGGGGGAACGATCGGAGGCGACATCGCCAGCCTGCTGGGTGAAGCGGTCCCCAACCCGTACTACGGCTCGGTGCCCGTCACCAGCGGCATAGGACCCAGAACCTCGGTGGGCGCTATCGGCTTGCTGACACCCTTCAGCGAGTTTGGAGCTGGACCCGTCGGAGATTACACCAACCCCTACGGCAAGAGCTGGTACGATTCCCTGCAAGTGAAGGTGGACAAGCGGCTCTACGGCGCGGGCCGCGGATTGAGCTACCAGCTCGCCTATACCTATTCAAAGGCGATGAATCTCACGAACTATCGCAACGGCTGGCCCTGGCAGGACCCCCATCCCATCTATGACCCGGCGAGCGATGACCGCACGAACATCTTTACCCTCGCCGGGGAATGGGACCTGCCCGTGGGACGTGGCGCGAAGTACATCTTCTCATCCGCTTCCGGCCTGTGGGGCGGGGTGGTGAATAACTGGAGATTGGACTGGATTTTCTCCGACGAGTCCGGCTTCCCGCAAGGCGTCCCCGGCGGTTGGTATGTCGGCGGCCACAGTTACGTGCCGAACGGCGGGCCGACGTTCTCACAGTGGATTTATAACTGCGGCTGGACCCCCACGAATCAGATTAGCGCCCGAACCTGCTGGACTAACGTTCCCCCGAGCGGACAAGGCAACTTGCCCGACCGCGTCGGCTACTTGCGCGCGCCGTATATCCCTAACCTCGACCTGTCGCTCCAGAAGGATTTCCACTTGACGGAGTCGAAGCGGCTTCAATTCCGATGGGACGATTTTAACTCCATGAATACGCCGCTCTTCCCGGGGCCGGACGGAAATGCCAACGATGCCATTTGCGATCCCGCCCTACCCGGCGCGAGGTGCACCCAATGGCAGGGCTTTGGCACTGTTAGGCTGTTCCAGCAGAATTTCCCGAGGATCATGCAGGTTTCGCTGAAGCTCCTTTTCTAGCGTCCGGCAGGGCCGCGTGAACGGCCCCGCCCTGCTTTCAGGGTCACCATCATCGCGGTGACAGCATCCAGCTCTTGTGGCATACTCCAGCACATCGAAAATCGCCCGCGCGGGAGGCGGCTTTGCCGAGGAATTTGCTCGAGGCGAGAGCGACGCGCTTCCGGTCGGGGTCAATCCAGAATCTGAGGAAACAAATGCGTTTCAGAAAAGGAGGGGTCTCAAAAGTGAGCGCGCCTGATCGCCCCCGCCGATAGCCACCGCATCTCGTTGATGCCGTGGGTTCGCAAGCTCCCGCCCCCCCCCGGAAAGCCCGCCTCATGAAAGGTGCCCGGTTTGGGACGACGCCGGCTCCGCGCGGAGATAAAATCACCAAAGGAGGTTTAGCATCATGGCCCGCGATGCAGAAGAAAGCATCAACTTGAGCCGGCGGCGAACGCTCGAAAAGATGCTGGGAATCGGAGCGGGACTGGCCATGCCGGCTGATATTCTGGCTCAGCCCGAGGCCGCGGCGGCGCAAGCACCATCCGCCGCGAGGGGTTCGGACGTTCACTATCAGCGCATTTTAACCGTGAGGGATTGCCATCCGGCCGTCACCTCGGCCGCCAAAATTCTGGCTGGCAAGCTGGGAGTTTCCGAGTCCAACATCAAGTCCGTCTCGCCCCGCGCGCTCCCCCAAGAGCATGAAGTGGCTCTGATCACCGCCCCCGGCGCTCCGGAGCATCTCCGGTGGTTCGGGGACGCCAAGCCGGTTCTGTTTGATGGCTACATGATTGCATTCAAAAATGGGGCAGCGTTGATTTTCGGCAATCGCCCGCGTTCGCTTCTCTACGCCGCCGGCGACTGCCCGCGATGGCGAGACAAAGGCGCGGGCGTATTTCGACGCCAGCCTAGTTTCGCGCTGCGCGTCTCCCACGGCAGCCGCGGCAAAAGCATCGCAGAAGTCGTCGCGGCGGTCGGCGCCAACCTCATGCAGGGCGATCCGGCCGTGGCCACGCTCAAAGACAGTTTTCCCAACGTCTTCAATCTTCTCAGCCGCGAAGACCAGGAGCGCTTGGAACGATTCCAAAGCATGATGGCCGAGCGGAGCCACGCCGCCCTTCAAGAGTGCCGCGACGCCGACGTGCCCGTTTACACCTCCATTTACGGCAACAATTTTGAGCGCTGGTCGCCGGCGCTCTACCAAGCGGTGATCCACGCCTATCCCTCGACCCAGGGCAAGCCGGCGCCGCACTCGTGGGAAAAGGCGCCGCTTTGCCCTTCCGATCCCATGACGTGGAAGATCATTGACGCGTACATCCGCGAGCTGATGGAGCGCAGCGGCGCCGACGGTTTTGTCGCTACCTTCTGGGATCAGTACGGCATGTTTTGCCAGAACGAGCGGTGCGTCCGCGACGGGTTGAACAAATTCCCGAATGAGGTTTACGTCAACGTGCAGCACCTCTACGACACCGTCGTGGGTTCGATGGGCAAGGGATTGATCGTTCGAACCTGGTCGTCCGGTTGCCCTCACTGGCTGGGCGACGAGTACGTCCACGCGCCCGGCTACGGGGGTTTTGGCGGGAGCGAGGAGCAGCTTTGGGGAAGAGTGATCCAGGAGCTGCCCGCCGACATCATGCTTCAAACCAAGGTGTACAATTGCGACGTTGAGCCGAACCCGCCCTTCAGCCCGTTGATCGGCGCGGTAAAGCCGCACAATCAAGTCGCGGAATATCAAATCATCGGGCAAACAACTGGCCGCTACTATTTCCCAGCATCTTCGGTGAGCTACACAGCCTGGACAATGAAGAAATCCCAAGGCCTCATCGGACCGACGGGCGGCGTCGCCCTGGGCTACGGCGCGACGATGCAGCCCGACTTCTCCCTCCTCGATGACATCGTCAATGGCATCAACCTTTACGCCGCGCGCGAGCTTTCATGGAACGTCGAGGCTGATCTCGATACCCTCTGGAAGAACTGGGCGATACCGATCTACGGCCCCAAAGCCGCTCCGCATATCATTCGGGCGCTCCAACTTTCCGAGGAGGCTGTCAACCTGACATTCTCAGTGCTTGGCCTTGGCAGCAGCACTAATTCGAATTTTGTCGGCAGCATCGCCCGCAAGGAAACCTTGCTGCGCTATACCAATCGTTACGACCTGCCGCAATATGCGAAGTATCTTGAGCCGACCAAGGAAAACATCGCCCTAGTTATCGCCGAAAAGGAAAAGTGCATGGGCGGGATCCAGCAGATGTTCCAGGAGCTGGAATTCGCCAAGCCCTACTTGACCCCGGCGCAAGGTGCGGAGCTGGAGACTCGTTTCAATTGGTTTAAGGAATTTGCCATCTGCCGCAAGTATCATGACATCAGCCTGTGGCGATATCGCTATCTGCGCTACCTGGCGACACAGCTCACGACCGAACCTGAGCAGATGAAATATCTGGCGGAAGCCTACGACCAGGTCGCCGCCCACGGAAAGCTTTTATTCCGGTATGATCCGAAGCTGAGGCTCAGTTGTTACGAAACCGTGCTGGGGGAGCTGCCGCGCAAACCGGATCTCGGCGATCCGATGCCGGTGATGAAAGAGCTTTACGACGAGTCGAGGAAACTGGTTGAGCAATCGGTGGGGCCCGATTACCTGCCGGAAGAGTGGCGGAGGGGTTGATGCGAGATTCCGAAGGCAAGCGGCGAAAGGCGCTCGGCGTGAGTCGGCGTTATTCCCGACGAGAATTTGTTCGCCGGACTTCGCTTGCCGGCCTGGGGCTGTCCGCCGGCGCTTGGCTCTCCGACGCTGCGCGAGCCGAAGAAGATCCCGCGGACCCGCTCTGGCGGTCGTTTCTGAAACCGCCGGACGACGCGCGCATCATGTTCCGCTGGTGGTGGTTCGGCCCGGCCGTAACGCCTGAAGAGCTCGAGCGGGAGATGCGGGCGATGAAGGCGGCGGGCGTCGGAGGCTTCGAGGTTCAACCCGTTTATGCGCTCTCGCTGGACAATCCGGATGAGGGCATTCGCAATCTCCCCTACCTTTCGGATGGTTTTCTGGATGCCCTACAGTTCGTGGCAAAGAAAGCTCAACAGCTCGGACTGCGCTTCGACTTGACGGGGACCACCGGTTGGCCTTATGGCGGCGCGCGCGTGCCCGTTATTCAGGCGGCAGGCATGTTGCGCGTGGCGCGAGTTCGCATCGCTGCGGGAGACGACTCCGTGCCCACGCCCGCCCTCGAAGCCGGAGAATCACTGATCGCAGCTTGGGCCGTCCGGGACGAAGCGAACTTCGCGTCGGGTGTTCACGAGCTGACCGGCTTCCACGGCCCAAGGGTGAGTGTTGCCGGATCGCCGGACGCTCACGTCGTCCTATTTTTCGTTTCCAGCCGTACCGGCCAGCTCGTCAAACGGGCCGCCGTGGGCAACGAAGGGTTTGTCGTGGACCATTACGACCGCGCCTCCGTCGAGGCTTATCTTGACTCGACGGTCGGCCCCATGTTGCGCGCGCTCGGCTCCGAGGCCCCTTACGCCCTGTTTAGCGACAGCCTTGAGGTCTTTGCCTCCGACTGGACGCCCAACCTTCTCACGGAATTCGAGCGGCGCCGAGGCTACGACCTCAAGCCGCACCTGCTCGCCCTGGTGGGCGACACAGGCCCCCAAAGCGCTGCCGTGCGGTGCGACTGGGGTCACACACTTACCGAGCTAGTCAACGAAAACTATCTCACCACCGTGCAACAGTGGGCGGAGCGCCACCACACGCGCTTCCGCGCCCAGGTTTACGGCACTCCTCCGGTTACGCTCTCGAGCAACCGACGGGTGGACCTGCCGGAAGGCGAAGCCCCCAACTGGAGAGGGTTGAGTCCTGTTCGCTGGGCATCTTCCGCCTGCCATCTGTACGGCCGGCCGATCACTTCCTCAGAAACGTGGACTTGGGTTCATTCGCCCGTTTTCCGCGCGACCCCCCTCGACCTGAAAGCCCTGGCCGACCTCTACTTTCTGGAAGGCTCGAATCAGATCGTCGGCCACGGCTGGCCCTATTCGTCTCCTGCCGCTGGCGAGCCCGGCTGGGCCTTTTACGCAGCGGGCGCGCTAAACGACCACAACCCGTGGTGGATGGTGATGCCCGATCTCACGCTCTACCTTCAACGGGTCTCGTTCATCCTGCGCCAGGGAATACCCGTAAGCGATGTGGCCGTTTACCTCTCGAATAGCGACGCTTGGGAACAATTTAGGGCAGGACGCAGCCCTTCGGTGAACGAGGCGCTGGCGTTCCTTTTGGGCCCAACCGTGCTTGGGAGCATTCTCGACGCGGGCTTCAATTTCGACTTCATGGATGATGAGGCAATCAGCCGAGTGGGCATCCCTTACCGGGCAGTTGTTCTCCCGAACGTCGAGCGCATCCCCCTCGCGGCTTACCAGAAGCTGAGGGAGTTTGCGCAGCATGGTGGCCTGCTCGTGGCCACCGGCCGCAGGCCGGCTCTCGCCCCTGGCCTTCTCGAAGGGGAACGAGACAACGCGCAGGTCCAGGTGCTGACCCGGGAGCTTTTTGAATCTCCCACCGGCGTGGGCGCCTTTCTCAATGATGCGTCGGACGTGGGGAGCGCGCTCGCCGGCAAACTTGTCCCCGATATCGAGGTTGCGCCTAAGACGCCTCTCATCGGATTTGTTCACCGTCAGCTTGGGTCGAAAGAAATCTACTTTGTGGTGAACACGTCCAACACGCCGCAGTCCGTGCAGATTACCTTCCGCGCCAAGAATCTCTCGCCGGAACGCTGGGACCTCTTCAGCGGCGCGAGGCAGGCTCTCGAGCCGAGTGCGGTGAGGGACGGGCGCGTCACCGTGCCCTTCCATCTTGCGCCTTACGAATCCGTAATGGTCGTCTTTGCGCCCTCGCCAGCCATTCGAGCCGCAAAGCGCGTCTCTGCCGCGTCGGTGCCCGAGCCGCTCGATGTCAGCGCGGGTTGGACCGTGACGTTCCCCGAGCTCGGCAAGACAATCCCAATGAATCGCCTGCGCTCGTGGACGGAGTACAAGTCGCTCCGGTTCTTTTCCGGGCAGGCGACGTATGAAAAGACGATTAATCTTCCCGCCTCGTTTGGGCGGGGCACGAGGAAGATTATCCTGAGGTTCGGCGAAGGCACTCCTGTGAAAACCTCGAGGCACGGCACCCGCGGGCTGCGCGCCTGGCTGGAAGGGCCAGTGCGAGAGGCCGCCGTCGTGTATCTGAATGACCGGCGCGCCGGCTCCGTCTGGCATCCCCCCTACGAACTTGAGCTCACACCGTGGTTACGCTCCGGCCGGAACACGTTCCGCATTGTGGTCGCAAACCTCGCCATCAATCGGATGGCAGGGGAGTCTTTGCCCGCTAGTCGCCTCCTCGACAGCCTCTATCGCCGCAGGTTCAGGCCGCAGGATCTCGGCTCGATCAAGCCGCTGCCCTCCGGCTTGCTCGGCCCGCTCAGTCTGATTGTACGCTGAAGCCTTGTTGAATGGACGCGCCGGAGCTCCAGGCGCCGGAAAACGGCGCAAAGTTCCTTAATCTCTTGCCTACCGCCTAGGTGGCCGACACCTGTCCATCCGGCTTTCTCGAAAACCCTCACCGCGCAAGGCGATCGGCACGAATCCGATTCAGACTGCGGCGTATAAGAAGCATGGTCGGCTAGCCCACCGCGCCAATAGCGGACGATCACCGCGAGCGTGGTTGGTGCATTGTTTTGTGATCCCGCGATTCACGACTTTTGAGCCGTCTGAGGCGCCCAGTTGGCTGTTTCAATACCGAACTGCTGGGCGCATGAGGCACGCGCGGAAGCTCTTCCGCTGTAAGCGAGATATGGCCGGGACCTGCGACGGGGCTAGCTTGGCCCGTCTAACACCTCTTTGCAGTGCCGCGATGTGGCACGGGCGTCCCCCCGTCCCAGAACACGGCCAGGATGGCCGTGCCACAAATACTACACGGTAAAGCCACTTGGGGACGCACAACACTAGTCGGCCCGCTTGCTGCTCGCTCGCCGGGGCTTTGGCTTGCCCTTGCCCACGAGATTGAGCGCCACGGCAGCGCGGATGAGATCCTTCAGGGCCGCTTCATCGAGCTTGTCGCCTTCGTGGATGTCGATGGCGCGCCGGGCCTTCCCCTCGAGGCTGGAGTTGAATAGACATGAAGGGTCCTTCAACCGAGCGCCCTTGGCAAATGTCATCTTGACGACGTTCTTGTACGTCTCTCCCGTGCAGACGATGCCGCCGTGGGACCAGACGGGCGTCCCCGGCGATTTCGGCTTCGCCCACTTCCACTCTTCGACGATCTCAGGGTCTGCCGCGCGGATGATTTCGCGCACTTTCGCGAGCGTCTTCCCGCGCCAGTCCCCGAGTTCCTTGATCTTCTCGGCGATTAATCGAGAGGCGGATTCCCCGGGCCTTTTCATGGTCACCTCCAACTCTCGCAACTAATTTAGCTGCGCTCAGCGTAACCTGCAACCTCCGCAGGTGAAAGCGTGTTCCGGTTTTCCCAAGGTAGTATAACGGTAGCATGAAAACGAAAGTGAAAACCTCACTCACCTTATCCCGCGAAGTCGTTAAAGGCATCGACCGCATGGCGGGGAAAAGGCGTTCTCGGTCGGCGGTGGTTGACGATGTGCTGCGCGGGTATCTATCGCACCGCGAACGCGCCGCCGCCAACGCCCGCGACGCGGAGAAAATCAACCGCTTTGCTGACGAGCTGAACGCCGAGATGCAAGATGTGCTCGCCTACCAGTCGCTCGGCCACCTCTGGGAGGAGCACCGTGGAGCCGACGGCCACCGAAAAGACGCGGGCCGCAAAAAGCGGCGGTCCGCGCTACGCCGGCTTGCCGTTGGTATGTGGGCGACGCGGGCTTTGGGGGGAAGGTTAGGGCGGTCTCCAAACCCAGGCTCTTCTCAAGTTATAGAATATACATGACTTGAAAATTGATGACATCTGGATCTCGGCGCTTTCAGTGGCGGCGCTTATGCCTTTGGGAGTCCTTGGCGCGCTGCTGTTTTTCGTTCGCCGCGGGCAGTCTGTCAGATGAATTGCATGGGGAGGGTGCGGGCGAAGCGGCGCAGCAACGCGGCGTGATGGCCCCGAAACATGGTGACGTGATGGGGCATGCCCTGGTGGCAAAGGTCTTCAAACCACTCTCGCGGGTCCTGGTTCTGAAGCCGCACCAACGCATTGGTGCCCATCAGCTCCCGTTTGGGTTTGACCGTGCAGCCTTCGCGGGCCGTCAGATAGTAGTTTCCATCGAGCCGCCAGAAACGCGCAACGGTCACCGGCAAGTTTTCCTGAATCGTCGCTTCCACCACGGCAGGCTTTCTGATGTTGAAATGGCGAGCGATGCGCGGACCTCCGGGCTCGCCGGGGGGCGGAGAAAGGGACATCGGCGCAAGACCCGTGTGCCACAAAGTGATGGTCTCGCGGTCGTGCTCTAGCCAATCCGAAAGGTGGCCGGGTCCCAGGCCCAGGCTTTCGCCGGCCCAGGCCAGGAGCGCGCCATCGGCATCGCCCTCGCAGGTAACGGCGCGGCCCTCGTTCACCAGGCGGGCAATCCCAAGATAGGGCCACTGGCCAAAAACGTTCGGCATCTCCGGCCAGCAGCGTACCGCCAGGGCATCGAGGCTTTCATTGTCCAGAAATGACCGCATGGCGAGATAGAGGCGGGACGCCATCGGCAGGTCGTCGTCGGTCGTGTCTTTGTGCGGCATGCCGAGAGCCTTGACTTTTGCGACGTCAGCGGCTACCGCTTCTTCATTGAAACTCTCAACGACCTTAGCAAACTCCAGCAAGCTAAACGTCTGGATTTGGACCCCCAGGCCGCGATGGATGGCAAACGGATCGGCGCTCATGGCGAAGTAGCCGGGTGCCGGCCCGCCAACCAGGCCTAGGCGGGCTGAACGGAGCCGCCGCACCGTGGCGGCCACCCGCACCGCCTCAACGAGTTGCTGGCGCGTCAGGGCCGCATCGGGATCGCCATACACCAGTTCGAAGGAATGGCCCATCTGCCGCAGGTTCGAGGCCCAGATGTGGGTGCCGACCAGCGAGTTTGAGCTGATCATGTCGCCCTCGGGCTTTTCCGGCGTCGCCCAAAGCACCGGCGGATCCGGCCAAAGTTGCGCGAGCGTCGGGGCCAGGCGGCCGTCGGCCAGCGTTGTCTGGAGCAACACGATGGCGTTGGCGCCGTTCTGTTCGCAGGCGGCCAGTGCCCGGCGGAATGAAGCGTCATCAATGGCTTTTTCGGGCGACTCAAAGAGGGCGAAACCTGTCTGCTGAAGCGCGCGGCGCGCCCCGTCTTCCATCTGCCGGCCCCATTCCATGTCAAAACCGGGGCGGCGGCGTCCGAGGAAAATAACACCGACGGTCAGCGATTGGTCATTCCCCGCGGTAGAGGCAGGACCGGCTGCCGGGCTGCTTGCGATGGGCTTGTTTGGCGCGCTCATATCGGGCTCCCACTCCCAAGATGCCGCTGGCTCGAGACAGCGCCCTCCCCACCGCGGCCCATTGAACACGCGAGAAGCCACGATCCATCGAAGCCGGAGTGACCGTGGCGCCCCGCACGCCACTCTCAGCGCCAGGGCGCGAAAAGATCCATTTGATTTCCGCGCTCTGCGGCAAGCCGATCGAGCGAGGCATCCGTCGTCAGGTTGTCATGGACAATTCCACAAACGGCTGCGGCAAGCGCGCGGGGATCCTCTGTTGCAGCGAAGGAAACGTTGCGTCCGACCATCACTCCGCGAACGTTGGCGCCCGCCTTCATGCCGGCCGTGAAGTCCCTGAGAATCGAAGTAGGGTCCTCTCTCGGCGGGCCACCCAGCATGAGAATCGGCAAGGTTGTGGCGCGGGCCACGCGGTCGTAGCCTTCCGTGTAGGAAAGCTTGAGGAATGTTCGCCCGGAAGACTCTCCCAGGGCCGCGGCTGCACCGGCGTCGCGCACCAGCGCTTCGATGGTCTTGACGGTCTCGTAACCGCCATCCTTCTTTCTTCGCACGCTCATGGGTTCGAGGAAGGCGTACAGGTCTTCGCGATAAAGTTCGGTGACCGCCTGGGCGCAATCGCTGATGGCCTTGATGGTACGGTCGTCTTCCGGGTCCAGCCGGTACATCAGTTTGCCGCCGTCGAAATTCATGCGCTTCAGTTGCCGGGCAGTGAAGGAGGTGAATCGGTCGTCAATTTCGCCCGCCACGCCAGCCTGCCCGCCACGATTCATACACCCGACGAGCACCTTATCATCAATGAAAGATGCCCCTCCGGATTCGCGAACGAGCACGCTGACAATTAGCAAGTCCTCCATGAAGTCCGTGGTTCCCATAATGCCGTCGCATCCGGGCGTGGTCAGCACGCGCAGCGCGCGCGCCAGATAGCTGTGACGGTCACCCATGCCCAGAGGGTCGTCGGCGCCCAGGCCCGTGACCCGGCGCCCCGGGTGGTCGGTGGCGAGAATCACCAGTTTCCCGTCCAGCGTCAGCCGCGGCCGCTTGCGGCGCTTTCGAGCCTCCTCGAGAATGATCTCCGGCCTGTCAACGCGCACATCGGTGATAGCTTCAAACAGTTTCCCGGGGAGAAATTCTTCGGGGGAAAAGCGATATTCGCCGATGTGATAAACAGGGGTTGCCATGTCATTGTCCTCGGGTAGTGAGATTGTTGCACCCGAATGGCGCGGTGTCCAGGCGGGCATACGGCGCGAGTGGGCCGCCAATCAGCGGCTCCACGTAGGCACGGTATTCGGGCCGGATGTCATTCTGGTTGTCGGCAATGTAATCTAAAGGCAAAAGGCGCGTCTGACCCTCGACCTCTTGCAGAGGAACCGCGCCGTAGCTGACGCGGTAAGCGGGGCCGGGCTGCCGCTCGATGGACGCCATAAAGCCAGTATTGCCTTTCCTGGCCCATGCAAAACCAAAAGCGCCCACTTCTTCGGCCTCGCGGCGGTCCACGGAGGAGACCATCATCGCCGACGACCGCCCCAGCAGCCCCGGCTTTTCGCTGCGGGCGCGGAGTCCTAATTCTGAGGTGACCAGACTCGCCAGCGTGGCGGCAACGTCGCCCGGCAATCGGTGCCCGAAATCATCGGTGGTTTTTTCGTCACGCCGTCCGCTCCAGCTTTGTCCCCCTTCGTCCCGGACCCCCTCGGAGACTGCGACTACAACCCACCCGAGCCTGTCATAAACGGTTTGCACGTCGCTTAAAAACTTCTCGAGGATTAAAGGAATCTCGGGAACATAAATCAGATGCGGCGCGTCGTCAGGGTCCTTCCTCGCCAGCAGGGTCGCCGCGACGAGCCAGCCGGCGTCACGCCCCATGACTTCGAGGACCGATACGGGCGTGGGAAGGCTGCGGATGTCCATTCCCAGATCGGCCGCGGACTGAGCGATAAAGCGCGCCGCGGACGCGAACCCGGGGCAGTGGTCCGTCAAGGGAAGATCGTTGTCGATCGTTTTTGGAATTCCGCAGCATACCATTTCATAGCGCAATTCCAAAGCCGCTAAATTCATTTTCAGAGCGGTGTCCATCGAGTCGTTGCCGCCGATGTAAAAGAAGTACCGAACGTCCTTTTGTTTCAGGGTCGAGACGGCTCTGGCAGCCTCCTCGGCGTTCAACATCTTTCGGCAAGAGCCCAAAGCGGAACCTGGCGAAGCGGCAATCTGGTCCCACCATTGGCCGCTCACTTTCCGCAAGTCGAGCCAGCAGTTTTGAAGGACACCCGTGATGCCGTTCCGCGCGCCCCAGATTTCGCCGCCGGCTCCCAGCTCGCGGGCCGCCTGGCGCACGACGCCCAATAAGCTGGCGTTGATCACCGGCGTTGGCCCGCCACCCTGCGCGATCACCACGCTTGCCGTTCGCGACATCGGAACTCCATCTCAGAGTTCACAATTATATCAGATACCACAAGCCTCCCCGGCGCCATGAAGGCGTATCAGCAGGAGCCTGGCCGTTTGGGGTTATTGTTTCACCCTGAGCAGAACCACGCCGTGTTTGGGCACGATGGCCGTATAGGCCCTGTTGAAAGTTCCCAGGTCCTGATGCGCCCACAGATCGCGCAACTGCGCGGGCCCGGTGATGCCGATATCTTTGAACCTCAAAGTGATGGTCATTTCATGTTCGTCACGGTTGAACATTCCCACGGCTTTACCGCCGTCCGCCAGCGGTTTCATCCAGATTTCCAGCGGGCCCTCTGCCCACACCCGATGTCCCTGGATTCCGTCCGGGTCCTGGTCCACCGCAATGACCTCCCGGTTAGTCAAGATGGCCAGAGTTTGCGGGGTCATTTTGGTCAAGTCGTTGCCGGCAATCAAGGGAGCGGCCAGGATGCACCACAAGCTCATCTGCGTGCGGTATTCTTCATTCGTCATCCCGCCATTGCCCACCTCGAGCATGTCGGGATCGTTCCAATGGCCCGGCCCAGCGTACTTTTGCAGGCCGTTTTGCTCGAAGCCGATATAGGCCATGCGATAGTAGTTGTCAGTGATATCGCCCGTGGTCCGCCACATGTTGCCGCCAACCGAGGCTCCCCATTTCCAGACGTCCTGCATGCCGTACTGGCACAAACTATAAAGAATGGGCCGGCCGGTCCGCAGCAAATCTCGATGGAATTTTTCGTAGGCTGCCTTCATCTGGTCAGGCTTATAAACCAAGCTGCCACTACACCAGTCGTACTTGACATAATCAATGCCCCAGCGAGCGAAAGTCTCCGCATCCTGGCGCTCATGGCCGTAACTGGCAGCGCGGCCGGCGCAAGTGACCGGTCCGGGGCTGTCGTGAATGCCTACTTTCAGGCCAAGGCTATGGATGTAGTCGCACAACGCCTTCATGTGCGGGAACTTGAGAATGTCAGGCCGGAAGACTCCTCGAGCGTTATGGTAGCCTTCCCAGCCGCCATCAATGACGACGTAACGGTAGCCAGCGGCCCTCATGCCGCTGGTGACCATGGCTTTTGCCTGGGCGCGAATGACGGCCTCATTGATGTTCAAATGAAAATGATTCCAACTGTTCCATCCCATCGGCGGGGTGCGAGCCAGCTCGGGTCCTTTTGCGAAAGCTACCCCGGCAAGCCAAGAGAAAATAAGGGCCAAGATAAACAATCGGTATGGTTTCAGAGCCATAAACCGGATCCTTTCTGAAAGCGAAGATGGCGGCCGGGCGCTGGTAGCTTCTCAATTGGCTGCTCGTTGGAGCGGCGCGGCGGGCGCAGTGTGAATGGTGATATGCGCCGGGGGCAGTCGCGAGGCTTGCGCGCTCACCGTGATGGTTCCCGGATGATCCGCCGCGCGAACCAGAACCATGCACAGCCCTCGGAAGGCGTGGCGGTAGCTCGCAAAATTCGGCTCGTGGCTGGAGGGATTGCCGTTGCCAACGCCGGCCAGCGTCCCAGCGCCCGTAACGGTGAAATGAACCAAGTTGTTTGCGCTGGGCACGACCTCCCCGTGACTATCAATGATCTCTACACTGATCGGCGCGATATCCTCCCCATTGGCCGTTATGCCCTTAACCTCTGAAACGAGGCGCAAAGCCACCGGGTGGCCGGCGGCGCGGACAGTGTACGACGCCACAAGCCGGCCATGATCGTACCCGCGAGCGGTTACGACGCCGGGCTCATATGGAACCTGCCAGTCCAGGTATTGGTCGCGGGGCATGTCCTTTGTCCCTAGACTTTTGCCATTCAGCAAGAGTTTGACGCGATCGCAATTTGAAAAGCACCGGACAAGAACGGTTTTACCGATCATGGCCTTGGAAAGATTCCAACTCGGGAAGATATAAACTGAGGGTTTTGTTCCCCACCAGGCTTTCCAATAGTAATAGACGGGTTTGGAGAACCCGGAAAGGTCCAACGACCCGGTCTGGCTGGTGACCGCCGGCCAACTGTAAGGATTGGGTTCGCCACGATAATCGAAGCCGGTCCACACAAATTCCCCGGCCACAAAAGGATGCGCCATCACTGGCGCCCAGGAAAGCCAAGGCTCGTGGCCGTGGAAAAAGCCTTTGGCGGCTTTGGCAGCGGGGCCGTAGCCGAGACCGTATTCGGAGCAGCGCGCAGTGGCTCGGCGCGATTCATACGCGCCGCGGGAGCTGTAAGCATTCACGTCTTCACTGCCAAAAATCATCAAATGTGGATACTCTCGGTGTAGTTGAGCGAACTCTGGGTTGTGATAGTTCATCCCGAAAATGTCTTCCACGGAAAGGAATCCGACTTTCGTGTAGCCGCCGTTCATGGCGCTGGTGACGGGACGAGTTGGATCGATCTTTTTTACGTCGGCCTTCATGGCGGCAAACAGCTTGGCGCCGTAAGCTGTCTTTTGCAGTCCCTCCTCGTTGCACATGGACCACATGATGATCGAGGGATGGTTCCGATGTTGGAGGACCATGGCGTTGAGGTCCGACAGGTCGGAAAAGGGCGTCCCCGCGGCCGACTTCGGGTAGTAGGTGTCTCCGAGATGCCGGTTCTCATCCATGACCAGCATGCCCATGCGGTCGCAGGCCCGATAAAAGGCTGAGGCGAGGGGGTTATGCGAGCAGCGATAAGCGTTGGCGCCCATCGCCTTGAGCTTGGCAATTCGCCACGCCCAGAGATTGTCGGGCGCGCCGATGCCCACTCCCGGAAAGTCCTGGTGGTTAGCAACCCCACGGATTTCCACGTGCTTGCCGTCGAGAAAGAAGCCGCGATCTGGGTCAAACCGAAGCGTCCGAATGCCGAATGTCGTGAGCTTGCGGTCAACCGCCGCGTGGCCCACATGCAGTGTGGTAAGCAGCCGGTAGAGATTGCAATGGCGCAACGACCACAGGAGTGCGTTCCGCACTGTCGCGCTCTGGCTAAACGTGGCTTGTTGCCCGGCGGACAGCATTTCCTCGCTGGCGGCTGAAGCAACAACCTTTCCTGTGGGGTCAATGACCCGCGACGCCAAAACGAACCTTTGGCCGGTCTCATGATCGTTGCGAACCGTGGTTTGAATGGTCAGTTGGGCCGCCGCGCGATCTCCACCCGGCGAGCCGTATTGGATGGGGCCAGGAACCTTGGAGATGACAAACGTCCCCCACGGCGCCACATGGAGTTTGCCCGTGACGATTAAACGCACGTGACGATAGATTCCTCCGCCTTCATACCACCAACCTTCGAACCAGCGTGGATCAACAAAGACAGCAACATCGTTTTGCTTTCCGTAACGGACGACCGACGTGATGTTCAGCCGAAACCCTGTGTACCCGCTGGGATGCTGCGCCATGAGGCGCCCATCAACAAAAACCACAGCATCGCGGTACACCCCTCCAAAGTTGAGCCAAACGCTTTTGCCGCGGTCGGAGGTTGGGAGAAAGAACGTGCGCCGATACCAAGCTGGATAGAGGGGCAAGTACCCGTGCCCGCCATAGGCCGAGCGGCCATGTCGAGGAAGGTGCTTCATCTTAGCCAGCCGGCGGGCGGATGCAAGCGCGCTTCCCGAGGCGTGTAGGCGACACTCACGGCCGCCCGGAAGGCATTGCGCGCCATCAGCCAGCAGCGCTGGATTGGGCTGGCGGGAAAAGCTTCCTCGCACGACGTAATCATCGGGAAGTTGGACGGGCTGCCAGTTGTCGCCGGGCCACGGGCAATGCAACTGCTTGAGTTGGGCCGTAGAAAGCTGGGGCAGGGCGGGCCACGACCGGAAGTCCGGCATCGGATGGAACATCCAACCGTTATCCAGCAAGAGAACAGAGCGCGGGAACTCGGAGGATGGTTTCTTGAGCGTTGACGCCCCGGTAGGCGCCGGCGCAAAAACCGGCCCGGCGCACGCCAGCGCCGTTACTACCGCCGCGAGGCCGTGCCGCATTCGATGAATCATTCCTCCTCCTCGACTGGCCGTGGGTTTCCCCCCCGCGCAGCCCTTCACCCGCGACCGGTTCGGGGCGCCAGGTCCGATAAGTCGCAGCTTTCAGAGAGCTGGTCTCAATGCTCCGGGTCCAAGCGCCGACCGCGACGCGCAGCCTAAGTGAGACGATTGCGCTGCGCAGCACCCGGCTGGCCGATGCCGGAGCTACGAATTTAGAAAATCAGCTTCACCGCCAATTGGCCAATTCTAGGCCCGCCCGCTCCATTGATGGTTCCAAAGCCGGAGCCGCTCACGCTGGCGGTCGGGTTATTGAAGTTGACGGTGTTGAATACGTTGAAGAATTCCGCGCGAAACTGGAGTCGGAAACGCTCGGTGAGCGGGACCTCCTTGAACAGGCCCATGTCCCAACCAAAGAAGGCCGGGCCTCGGAAACTATCCTTGCCTAGCGTCCCAAACGTCCCGATGGCCGGCTCGGTGAAAGCCGCGGGATTCAGATAATCCACACAGGGGGCGCGATTGACACAAGCGCCGAATTTGTTGGACGCGAAAGCAGGAACGCCGGGCAGTTCCACGCCGCGGTCTTGGTTCAAGCCGGTTTGAGATTGATCTTTGCCGGCAGTGATGGTGAAAGGCCCTCCGGTTTGGGCGGTCACGATGCCAGTCCACTGCCAGTTGCCCAAGACATCGTGCGTGAAGCGGTTGCGGTTGGAGAATTGAGGCAGCATCCACACGTAGGAAACTACCAGCCGATGGGTCTGATCGAAGCCCGACGGCCCATAGTCGAATTGGTGCCGACCCGGGAAGTACCAGGGAAGAGCAGAAGGCGAATCCGCTCCAATGTCGTTGTTGCCGCCGCCATTCGGCACATCGTCGAGGGCTTTGGAATAGGTGTAAGCGGCGGTGAGGCTAAGATGGCGCGCGAGGCGCTTTTTGAGCGTGACTTCCAGGGCATTGAAGTTGGCATTGACGTCCTGGCCGTCCATCGAGATCGAGCCGTAATACGGCGCAAACAGCCTTCGCGCGTCGGTTCCCAGCTTGCTGCCGGGAATATATCGCGCCGGATCGAGCTCAATGGTTTCCTTTTCATGGCGCGCTGCGGAGCCGACGTAAGCGACTTGGAGCATCCAGTTACGAGCGAGTTCGCGCTCCAGCACGAGGTCCCATTGGTAGGTCACCGGCACCAGGTATTTGGTGGAGGGGTCGTAAGTAATGACCAGGTCCGGTAACGAGAATTGAGTATTGCTGGCGGGAGGATAGGTGAACGGAAACGGGTAAAAGCCGGTATAACCTTGAAGCGGATCGCTGAACGGCCCGGGCGATGGCGTCAGCGAAACCTGCGGGCTGAAAGGAGAAATATCCGCAAATCGGTTGTTGATCACGCCCGCCGTTCCGGAGTCGTAGAAGAAGCCCGCGCCGCCGCGAAGGCTCATCTTGCCCTTGCCGGTGAGGTCGTAAGCGAAGCCCGCGCGCGGCGCGAAGTCCGCGTAATTGCCTCGTACCCCGGCAAAGGGAACGCCCGGGTCGCCAGGGAAAAGCAAACCGGGCGGGGCGTTCGGGAACTTGACGGACTTCACGTGGGCGTAATAGTTCGCCGGGCTGAACTGCTCTGCGCGGCCTTTAATCTCCTTCCAGGGGAAA
Organism: bacterium; assembly: GCA_021784555.1. Lineage (GTDB taxonomy): Bacteria > Verrucomicrobiota > Verrucomicrobiia > Limisphaerales > UBA8199 > JAJYHY01. The sequence continues at coordinate 16,787 of JAJYHY010000019.1, read as the reverse complement.
TAAGGTTCGTAGCGCAGGCCGTAGTTCAGCGTCAGGCGCGGCGTGGCGTGGAAGCTATCGTTAAAGTAAAACGCCCAGAAATTGTCTCGATTGTTTTTATACTCGCCATAACCTTGGCGGAAGTTTTGCATGTAGCCGAGCAAGAAGCTGGCGAGGGGATTATTGGTCACGCTGGCGTTGAAGTTGAAAGACCCCTGGGACAGGAACTGGTCGCCCAGGTTGACGATGGAGTGGTCAAAACTTGCCCCCAGATCAATGTTGTGCCGGCCGACGACCCAGCTCAGATTGTCCTCGACGCCGTAGTCCTTGTTGTTAAAAGGGCCCAAGGCGCCGCCGAAAATGGAGAAGGCGCCGGCAGCACTGATATTCTGAATCCAGGGCGTGGCGGGCAGCCACAGACCCTTGACCCCGAACGTTGCTGCGTTCGGTGAGTTGGTCGCAAACGTCTTTGCGGTCGGGACATTCGAAAAGGTGAAGCTGGCCTGGTTCAGCAAGTTCGACCGGAAGGTGTGTGTCTCCTGGATCATGAGGTTGTTCACTGGCTGGTCAAATCCGGCCCCGTAGCCTAGGAGGTTGCCGGCGGGGTTTTGCGGCTCGAGGAGAACGTGGTCCTTATACCACCGGCCGGTCAGAGTGTCTTTATCGCCCAGCTTCTGGTCCACGCGAAGGATGAGTTGGTTGATATTCTGGACGGTGGGGTGGGTGTAAAAGACTTCGCCCGTTCCGCCAACGTGCGGAAGATAGTTTTCTGCCAGCTTGAGCGCGGCGGGATCAAGGCCGCTCGCCGGAATGATGTTGCCCGGAAAGGCCTGGCGGGGGCCGGTCGTCCCGACCGCGTACGGGAATGGATTGACGATTTTCTCCGCTTTGCCGAAGGGGTTATCGGGATTGGTGGCGCTGAGCAATGCCGAGAAATTTCCCTGGAGTTCGTCGGCGGTCGGAATAAAGGCGTGAGCCGAGCTCACATCGCGGTATCGTTCACCCTGGTAGCCGAAGAAGAAGAAAGTGCGGTCGTGACCGTTGTACACGTGAGGAATGATGACCGGGCCGCCGATCGTGCCGCCGAACTGGTTTCGTTTGATCTGGTCGCGGTTCGCCGCAAAGAAATTGCGGGCGTTAAAGACCGGGTTTCGCACGAACTCAAACAGGTCACCGTGAAATTGATTCGTCCCGCTCTTGGTGACTACGTTGACCACGCCGCCGGCATTTTCGCCGTAGCGAGCGCTGTAATTATCGGTCTGCACGCTGAATTCCTGCAAAGCGTCCGGGAAGGGAAAGGGGACGTTGACGTTGTAGTATTGATCCAGAAAATTGGCCCCGTCCAGCGAGTAGCTCGTCTGGTTGTCCCTGGAGCCGTTGATATTGGCGTGCGCGGCTCCGGGCAGCGTGGATTGGCTGGTGGTGGTCGCTGGCGACACTCCGCTGGCTCCGGCCACAAGGTTCATCAACTCAACGGCGTCGCGGCCGTTCAACGGCAAGTCCACCATCCGATCCCGCCCCACGACGTCGCTCAAAGTCTGCGTGGTGGTATTCACCAACGGCGCGGCTCCTACCACGGACACCGTCTGGACAGTCGAGCCGAGCTGGAGGCGGATGTCCACTGTGGCCGCTTGATTGGCGAGCAACGTAATGCCTTTACGGATCGCTTTCTTGAAACCTTTTGCCTCAACGGTCAGCGTGTATTCGGTCGGGCGCAGATTCGGAATCACATACTCCCCGGTCGAGCCGGAAGTGATGCGGCGCGAAAAGCCGGTGAGAGTCTCCGTCGCAGTCACTTTGGCGCCCGGCACTCCGGCCCCGCTCGGATCGGTCACGGTCCCGCTGATCGTTCCGAAGGCTTGGCCAAAGGCCGGCGCGGTGGAGAGCGCCAAGAGCATCATCCAGCCAAGAACCACCGACACGCCGCGCGCGCCCGCGGACCAATTCTTCCTCCGCCCGTTCGATTGTCTCCGGTCTGCAGCCACACAGCCGGGCGAACAAAATGACGGGCTGATCGCTTCTTTAAGAAGCGTCCGCCTTCCCTTGGCGCAAGCCATTTGCGGCTCTCCGCTTTCTTTGCTTTTCATAAACTCCCTCCTGCTCTTGCGATTTCGAGAGGAACGTTTTTGGGGACGGCGCCGCCTGGACCCTTTTCAACTTTTTGCCCTGGCCCTTCAGGATTCATGGGCATTCAGTCCGAAGACCCCCCTTAGCTCATCGTTACAGACTGCCAGTCAACCCGGATGCTTGACTCCAGCTAATATGCGACATATTATATATCCGCTGTCAAGAACCTTCTTGATGTTTTAGATGTCCGCGTTTGGAGAGAAACCGAACACGGCTGATGTAACTATTTCTTGGAGAGCCTGCTATGAGAGACTTCCTGATCCACAACAGCCAAGATAATGTCGGAGTCGTCGCCAGAGATGTGAAGCCGGGGGAAACCCTGGCGGGGGAAACTATTGATAAGCGCGATGGGTTCCGGCTGACAGCGCGCCAGGATATTCCTCTCGGCCACAAGATCGCGCTTAAGGACTTCAAAGTGGGCGATACGGTGATTAAGTATGGCGAGGATATCGGCAAGGTCGTCGCTCCGATTCGCGCTGGCGAGCACGTTCACATTCACAATCTCAAGACGAAAAGGTGGTGAGCATCATGGAAGCACCGCGCATCATGGGCTATCGCCGGGAGAATGGCCGGGTGGGTATCCGAAATCATGTGGTGATCCTTCCGGTGGACGACATTTCAAACGCTGCAGCCGAGGGGGTTGGCCGGATTATCCAGGGGACCCTGGCGCTTCCCCACGCTTATGGGCGGCTGCAGTTTGGCGAAGACCTGGAGCTGTTCTTCCGGACGATGATAGGCTTCGGCTCAAACCCGAACGTGGCGGCAGCCGTCGTGATTGGGATCGAGCCGGGGTGGACAGACCGCATCGTGCAGGGGATCGCCAAAACGGGCAAGCCGGTGGCCGGCTTTTCGATCGAGCGCAGCGGAGATTTGAAAACCATTGCCGAGGCATCCCGCAAGGCGTTCGAATTCGTTCAATGGGCTTCCGAATTGCAACGCCAGGAATGCGCGATGAACGAGCTTTACGTCTCCGTCAAGTGCGGGGAGTCAGACACGACCACGGGGCTGGCGTCCTGCCCCACGGTTGGCAATGTGATGGATCGTTTGATGGCGCTCAAAGGAACAGCATCGTTTGGCGAGACGTCGGAACTGACCGGCGGCGAACACGTTGTCAAAGCCAAGGCGGCAACGCCGGAAGTCGCCGAACAGTTCATGAAAATCTACAACCAATACAACGAATTCATTCTTCAGAATAAGGTTGACGACCTCTCCGAGTCGCAACCCACCAAAGGAAACATCCGCGGGGGGCTGACAACCATCGAGGAAAAGGCTTTCGGCAATATCGAAAAGCTCGGCAAACGGACGAAGTTTGTAGGATGCCTTAAGCCGGCTGAAGCGCCTGCCGGCAATGGATTATGGTTCATGGACACCTCCTCAGCCGCCGCCGAGGCTTTAACTCTATGGGCCGCTTCGGGGGCCGTTCTGCATCTGTTTCCAACGGGCCAGGGCAACATTTGCGGAAATCCTATCATGCCGGTCATCAAGCTTTCGGGCAATCCTCTCACTTGCTCCACCATGCGGGAGCACATTGATCTGGACGTGTCCGGAATTCTGACCGGAGAGTTGACTTTCGATCAAGCTGGGGACAAACTGCTCAACCTGATGGTGCGAACCGCGAACGGTCGGCTGACCGCAAATGAGGCGCTGGGCCACCGCGAGTTCGTGATGACGAAGCTTTACCGCAGCGCGTAAACAGCCGTTGATCGAGCTCTCGGTGAACGATGGGGCTCCCATGCGCCGCCGGGTCCTTTCACCTTTGGGGGTTACCCCCGTCTTTCGAGCTGCCACCCAGCGCGGCGGCCTTGTGATCACCGCCGAACGGCGTATCCAGGAATGCTTTGAGCGAGGAGAGAACGGCGCTCCGCCGCTAACCAACAGCCACAGATGGTTGCCACAGTGGCCTGCATGAACCAGCGCCCGAAGGGCACCTCTATGGCGGCGTTTGTGAGACCGAGCATGTCCAAGACCAGCCCGGGCAGCGTCGCCTTCCAGCGGGCTCACCAAGTTGCGTCCTTTGTGACGGCGAAACCCCGCCCCCACTTCCAAAGGCCGCGGGCGTGGCTGGGTTAGATGATGGAGGAACTGAAAGGATGAAGACTTATCCACTTTACCTGAACGGCCAATGGGTGACGACCCAGACGGTCCTTCCCGTTGTGAATCCGGCCACAGCAGAGCGGTTTGCCGAAGCCTGCACAGTGGATAGAAGGCGTGTGGCCGAAGCTGTGCGCGATGCCCATGCGGCCTTTCAGAACTGGCGCCAGCTCACGGGCAAAGCGCGCGGGGTGTATCTTAAAGCTGTTGCCGATGAGATGGAGCGGCGCGCCGAGGATATCGCCCGCATCATCACACTCGAAAATGGCAAGCCGCTCGCGCAAAGCCGTGGGGAAGTCGCGATGTCAGCGGACCACCTCCGCTGGTTCGCCGAGGAGGCACGCCGGGTCTATGGCCGCACGATCCCGAACCAGGTGGACTCCAAGCGGCACGTGGTTATAAAAACGCCCATGGGAGTGGTCGGCGCAATCAGCCCCTGGAACTTCCCGCTGCTGCTGGCGGCGCGCAAAGTAGCCCCGGCGCTTGCCGCCGGCTGCACCGTGATTCTGAAACCGGCCAGCGCCACGCCCTTGAGCGCTGTCGCGCTGGCCGAATGCGCGGAAGTCGCCAAAGCGCCGGCAGGAGTCTTCCAACTTGTGCTGGGGCGCTCGGCCGAGATAGCCCAGGAATTTCTGGACAATCCTCTTTGCCGCAAGATTACGTTCACCGGATCCACCGAAGTCGGGCGAACGCTGATCCGGGGCGCTGCCGCCGATATCAAACCGCTTTCCCTCGAACTCGGCGGCCACGCTCCGGTCCTGGTTTTTGATGACGCCGATCTGAGAGCGGCGGTCGAAGGCGCCATGATGGCCAAATTCCGCAATACGGGACAATCCTGCATTGCTGCCAACCGTATCTACGTCCAGCGGCCGATCTACGAGAAGTTCCTTCAACTCTTCACAGAGCGGACGCGCGCCATGAAAGTGGGCGACGGGATGAAGGACGGTGTCGAGATCGGTCCGCTCATTAATCAGGAAGGCGTGGCCAAGGCCGCCGAGCACATCGAGGACGCGGTTCGGCGCGGCGCCCGGCTGTTGTGTGGAGGCAAGCGCATCGAAGGCCAAGGATGGTTCCTTGAACCAACCGTCCTCGCGGACGTCCCGCCGGATGCGATGTGCATGTCGGAGGAAACGTTTGCCCCCGTCGCCGCCGTATGTCCCTTTGATACGGAATCCGAAGCGGTCAAACAGGCCAACAGCTCGCCCTACGGCCTGAGCGCATACGCTTTTACACGTGACCTGAGCAGGGCGTGGCGGCTGATGGAATCGTTGGAGGCCGGTACAATCGCGATTAACGACGGCGTTCCTTCGACCAGCCAATGTCCCTTCGGTGGGGTCAAGCAAAGCGGCTGGGGTCGTGAACTTGGAATCGAAGGACTGGATGCTTTTGTCGAGACGAAGCACGTATCGCTCGGGCTGGGATCGTAAGCCATTCAAATTTTCAAGTCGCTGAAATCCTCCTGGAACGTGATCTTTGGCGTTCGCATTGATTCCTCACAACAGACTGCGCTCGAGCGCACGGGTTGGTGAATGGGCACACATACCGCGATTGCCATAGGGTTGGTCCTCTACGCCAGCGTGATGCTGGCCTTTTCCTCGTTCTGGATGAAGAAAATCGCCAAACCTGCGGACTACCTGGTCGGCGGGCGCAGCTTTCCTTTTTGGGTGCTGATCGGCAGCATCACCGCTGCCTGCATCGGAACCGGCGTAACCGTCGGAGCCTCCGGCTTGGCCTATCGGCATGGGTGGGCGGGGTCTGCCTATCCGATCGGATTGGGGGTTGGGACAGCTCTGGCGGGCCTGATCTTCGCCGTCATGCGCCGCTACAGGTTCATGACCCTGAGTGAAGAAGTTGCGTCCTACTACGGCGGCAATCCTATCGTCGTCGAGTTCTCCAATATCACGTTGTTCTTTTCGCAGTTGTGCTGGCTGACCGTGCAGATCATGGGCGGCGCCGCAGTTTTGGCAGCGGTCACGCCGTTGCCGCGCGGTTTATGCATTGTGGCGGCAGCCCTCATCACCGCAGGCATCGCTATTCCCGGCGGCTTGAAGAGCGTGGTTTACACGGACTTTTTACAGACGGCCATTCTGCTGTCCGGGTTCGCTCTCCTCACGTATTCAGCGCTGGATCATATCGGAGGATGGGGCGGGCTGCGGCACTCCATGCCGCCTGCCTACTTCTCATTCCTGGGCGTGGCTTCTTACGGCAAGTGGAAGACCGCAGGTCTGATGGTAGCGCTGGTGCTCGCCGTGATTGCCGATCCCGGACGGCGCCTCAGCATGTACAGTGCGCGAAGCGAACGCGGCGCGCGATGGGCCATGGTGATCGCAGGAATGATCGTCGTCGCGTTTTCGGCGGTCATCGCGATCACCGGCATGTACACTTTCCATCTGAACCCCCACCTGGTCAACGCCGATGAGTCCCTGGTTTGGCTGGTCATGAACGTTCTGCCGGCCTGGCTTGCCGCCATGGTGGTGGTTTCAGTGACTTCTGGAATTATCTCTTGCGCCAACTGGGATGCCATAGCAGCCGGCACCTTCTTCGTGCGCCATATCTATCCGCTGGTGACTCGCCGGTATCCCAAACGGCCGCTGGTGGCTGTGCGGGGCGCCCTGGTCTGCGCCTTTGCCGTTGCCACCGTCGTGGCCCTTCATGCCGGCACGATTGTCGGGTTTGTTGTCAAATTCCTCCCCATCACCATGAGCGGTCTGGCTATTATCATCCTGATGGGGCGCTTCTGGAGGCGGGGAACCTGGCAAGGCGCGCTGGCCGCCTTGATAGCAACTCCCGTCGTGTCGCTGGCCGTCACGCTTGTCCCGTCACAAGTGGGATTTCTGAATAATGCGATCGTTCCCACCCTGGCAGGAATTATCTCTCATGTTATCGTCAGCCTGCTGACACCGCCCACATCACCCGGCTTCGAGCAGGTAGCAGAAGCGTTGAACTGCGAGCGGCGGGCGGTCGAAGGCGAATCCCAACTCAAGACGGCGCCTTCACTGGCGGCTCTCGAGGGCCCGTAAGGGGTTCGACCGCGGTGTCCTAGGGCCCGGAAAGAGAACCCGCCTTCTCATTGTGTTCCGGGGGGGGGTTCCTGCTTCTGGATGTGGTCGATCAGCCTTTTCCGCACTGCTCGGATATGCTCCGCCATCAGCTTGGCCGCACGGTTGCGTTGCCCCTTTTCGAGGGCCTTTAGAATCTCCAAGTGCTGTTTGACCGAGGTGTGACTCGTCAGTTGAAACGTCTGGCGCCGCAGGATCAGCATCTGGTTATGCATGCTCTCGAGCATCCTTCGCAGGCGTAAATTACTGCTCGCCATGGCCAGGGTGGTATGAAACGCCATATCCATTTGGATGTAATTGGGCTTGTCTTTCTTTTCAAGGGAGGATTGGGCGGAGGAAACGAGTTCGCGCAAGCGAGCCAGCGTTTTCGCGTCAAGCACCGCATTGCGCACGACGAGTGTTTCCAGCGCTTCCCGCAGCTCGTAGATCTCCTCGACATCGTGAATTAAAAAATTTCGAACGAACGCGCCACGGCGGGGAATGATCGTAATCAGTCCTTCAGTCTCAAGGCGGTTCAAGGCCTCGCGAATGGGGGACTTGCTGATTCCATAGCGGTTCGCAAAGAAGGCTTCAGTAAAATGCTGCTGGCCGTCAATCTTCCCTTTGATAATCTCGTCGCGAATGGAACGATAGGCCTGTTGGGTCAGGTTTTCTGGAATTCTCAATTTCACTTTTGTCTCTCAGGCTTCCGTAACGGCACGCCTATGGCAGCCCGCATTATAGATCACAACGGAAAGGCGGTACCCCTCCCTGGAACGGATGCACCGTGGCGAGGAAGAACGTCAGGCGGAGTGGGGCCGCCGATCTTCGATTGCAGAACGTCGGCCAAGAGAATTCCCCTCATCCCTACGACCACTTGCTGGTTCAATCCCCAAGCGCCATTCGCTCGCAAGCCGGAACGGGAAGAGTAAAGCCCGCGTGCGGGATGTACGCCATCCGACCCCCTTTTGGCATTTTTTCGAGCTCCCTCTCAATTGCGGATTGCGGGTCGGGCGCGGGGTGCAGGTGGCAGCGCCGAACGAATGGTTCGGGCAACCCGGAAACCAGAAGAATGCGCACCCGCTCGCCCAGCCGCGCGACCCAATACGCCTTATGCCCACCCACGATGAATTGGGAACGCAGTGCGTGCTCCATCTCTGATGAATTCGCGAATCTCGTTACCCAGTCCTCAAAAGCCGGGTGCCCGGCGCCGTCCCGGCACTCCGCAAAATAGATGAGCGTTCCGCCCGGTCGCAACGCCCTGGCCGCATTCTCCATCCCTTTATGCGCCTGTCTCAGATCGATGTCAAACGGGAAGCCTCCGGCGCTCGCCAAGACCATATCATAGGGTTCGTCGAATGGGGCTTGATACATTTGGTCAGCGGTTTTGCAACCCGCGCGATGCGCCTGCTCGTAATGGCCCGCCACAACCTGAACTAATTCGCCTGTAGGACTGAGAACAACATTCAGCAAGAAATCTGGATCGAACATCCGTGCGGCTTCCAGGAGGTCCTCATGGGCCGGATTTCCATCGAGTTTGCCGGCCCGGCAGCGCGGATCGAGAATCAATTTGTGATTGAATGTGATCGTCTCAGCGCCGGCTACGCCCGGGACCAGCCCCTTTCGCCCCCCGCTGTATCCTGCGATCAGGTGATAAATGATTTCTCCCGTCAGGATGACCCGGTCGGCTTCATGCACCCGGCGATTGATCCAAACCTCGTTACCACGGCTCGTCCGCCCGGCGCGCACCAGATTCTTCCTATCATAACCGTCGTGGTCGAACAGAGCCATGCGGCGCGCGACTTGCTCGCCCACGATCCGGCGCTGCTCCGCTAGGGATTGCCTGCGGTGAATACCCAGCGCAAAAACAATAAACATATCGCGGTCCGGAATGCCCGCGGAATTCAGCTCATTGATTAAGACGGGAAGGAAAATCTCGCTATGCACCAGGCGCGTGATGTCATTGACAACAATCGCCACCCGCTCACCCACGTTGACCAGCTTCGAGAGCGGCGGCGTTCCGATGGGATTTCGCAACGCGGCCCTGACGGCCCCCTCGGGGTCTTCCAAAGACGCCTGGTGATTCGCCGCCAACGCTTCACACCTGAACCCGTCGGCCAGGCGAAGCGACCTCGTCCCTTCGCCGTATCGAAAGAGAAGCTCCATGATCCTGCGTTCTAATATATCAAATATCAGAATAGATCGCAATGTTGCAAAGTAGAACGGATCTGGTATGTCGCCTCGTGTAGCGGAGTTGAAGAGTCGTTAGAAAAGCGAAGAGGAAGGGGCTTCCAACCGCGCCCAGGGCAGATACCTTGAGGGATTGCGCAACTTTCCAGTTGGCGGGGCTTTCCTCATGTGCTTTGCTTTGTTTGAACCAAGCGGCGAACCGCAAGGAGTTAAGACCTTGGAGGAGTGGAGGGGGCGAAATCCGTGGGTGAAGGGTTTCGGCGGAAGTCCACGACACCATCGAGGCGCGCCCAATGCAGCGCCAGCGCCGCGCAAATTCCGGCTCGATGAGCGGTGCAGCCGGCCTTGAAGCGCAGGATCGTCCGCCGCCCTGCATTCCGAGCGCCTCGGCCCGCGCCCCGCCCAGCGCGCTCACCCTCCGAACCGTGCTTAGTGCTTACCGGAGGATCGGGAGCTACGATCGGATTGACATCCGAAGATGGGATCAAGTACCGTTACCCTATTCACGAAGATGAGCGAGCCCCCGACCTACACCCCGAACCAGCTCGCGGCCTTCCATGTCATGACGAAGCCGGTGGGGCCGATCTGCAATCTGGACTGCAAGTATTGCTTTTACCTGGAGAAAGAGAACCTCTATCCTGAGAAATCCGATTGGGCGATGCCCGACGATGTTCTGGAAAGCTACGTCCGCCAGTACATCGAGGCGCAAGACGTTCCCGCCGTCAGCTTCGCCTGGCAGGGCGGCGAGCCGACGATTCTCGGCGTTGATTATTTTCGCAAAGTGGTCGCTCTCCAGAAGAAATACGCGAATGGGAAACGCATCGAGAACGCTTTCCAAACCAACGGCATCTTGTTGGATGATGAATGGGGGGAGTTCTTCGCGGAAAATAATTTCTTGCTTGGCCTTTCCATTGACGGGCCGCGAGAATTGCACGATTGCTTCCGGGTGGATAAGGGCGGCGCGCCCACTTTCGACCGTGTCCTGCGCGGCCTCACCTTTCTAAAAAAACACGGCGTGGAATTCAACACCCTGAGCGTTCTGCATCGGAAGAATTCGCAGCATCCGCTCAAGGTCTATCGGTTTCTGAAGGAAATCGGCAGCGGGTTCATGCAGTTCATTCCCATCGTCGAGCGGACCGCGGCAAAGGCCAACTCGGACGGTCTCGTTCTGATCGGTCCCGGCCAAGCGCGGGAGGCTCGGATCTCCACCTGGTCCGTCGAGCCGCTTCAGTTCGGCAAGTTCCTCTGCGCGGTCTTTGATGAATGGGTCCGGGAGGACGTCGGCAAATATTTTGTCCAGATTTTTGATGTAGCCCTCGAAAGCTGGCTGGGCATGGGCCAGAGCCTTTGCGTCTTCCGCGAGACCTGCGGCGCCGCCATGGCGCTTGAGCACAACGGAGATCTTTATTCCTGCGACCATTTTGTTTATCCGGAGAACCGGCTCGGCAACATCATGGAGCAGCCCCTTGAGTCGCTGGTGAACTCGGCCGCGCAGAGAAGGTTTGGACTGGACAAGCGCGATATGCTTCCCCGGTATTGCCGCGAGTGCGATGTGCGATTCGCCTGCAACGGTGAGTGCCCCAAACACCGGTTTCTACGAACACCTGACGGCGAGGAAGGGCTCAATTATCTTTGCGCCGGCTACAAGGCTTTCTTCCACCATATTGATCCATATCTGCGCGTGATGGCGGATGAGCTCCGGCATCAGCGACCGCCCGCGAACGTTATGCAGTGGGCGCGCCAGCGCGACGTGGCCAACGCCCAGAAACAGCCGCCCGGCCGCAACGATCCATGCCCGTGCGGCAGCGGGAAGAAATTCAAAAGGTGTTGCGGGACGGGAACTTGATTTTGCCCTAGGATTCGCGGCGGCGGCCAACCCAATAAAGCGAGAGGTCGCGCTGGTCTGGGCTTAGGCACGGGGCGCTGGCGCTAAATCAACCCGGAGGGGCATTCCGGTGGGCGACTCTCAAAAATCCGGTTCGTTTTCCTCGCCGATGACGCGAAGGGAATTCATCAAGCATTCTTCGGCAGTCGCGGCGTTGCCGGTGGCCGGCGCGCCGCTGGCGGAGTCCCGCTCACCTGACGCTGCCGAGGAGCGTTCGCCCAACATCATCGTCTATATCGCCGACCAATTTCGCTGGGACTGCGTGAGCGCTTACGGTTTGAATCCGATGGAGGTCACGCCCAACCTGGACGGCGTGGCGGCGCGGGGCGTGGCGTTCCAGAATGCGGTCACCAATCAGCCGCTCTGCTCGCCTTCCCGAGCCTGCCTGTTCACCGGCCTTTACGCAACGCAAAGCGGAGTGTGGACGCTGACCGATTCTGGCGTGGGTCTAAAGCCGGACGCGATCACCTTGGCCACAGTTCTTCGCGCAAAAGGATACACCGCCAACTATATCGGTAAGTGGCACTTGGCCCCAGGAAGCCATTCGAAGCTCAGCACGTTGGGTTTTGTCCCGCGCGAGTATCGTGGCGGCTTTTTGGATTTGTGGGAGGCCTCGAACGTCCTCGAACTCACCTCGCATCCCTATCACGGCACGCTCTGGAACGGCGACGGCGAACCCATGCGCTTCAAGGGCATCTATCGCGTGGACTACATCACCCAACTGGCTGTGAAGTTCCTCCAGCAGAAGCACGGGAAACCGTTTCTTTTGGTCATTTCGCAGTTGGAGCCGCATTTCCAAAATGACCTGCAAGCTTTTGCGCCGCCCACGGGCTATGGAAAGCGGTATGCCAATCCTTTTGTGCCGCAGGACTTGCGCTTTTTCCCCGGCGATTGGGACCGCCAATTGGCCAACTATTACGGCGACATCAAGAGTATTGATGATTCGGTGGGAACGATCCTGAAGACCCTCGACGAACGGGGTCTGACCGACAACACGATCTTCATGTTCGTGAGCGACCACGGCTGCCATTTCCGGACGCGCAATCAGGAGTACAAGCGAAGCCCGCACGAGAGCTCCATTCACATCCCGCTGCTGTTCCAAGGGCCCGGATTCAATCAGGCTCGGATGGTGCGAGAGCTGGTCAGCATGATTGATGTGACGCCCACCCTACTCGACGCGGTGGGGGTCAAGGTCCCCGCTTCGATGGTGGGTCAGAGCCTGATGCCCATGATCAACCAGCCGGAAGCTCGTAAGGCTTGGCGACAGGAAGTGTTCATCCAGATCAGCCAATCCATGGTGGCGCGCGCCTTGCGGACCGACCAATGGACCTACTGCGTGGCCGACCCGGATTTACCGGGAGGAAAGTATCCCTCAAGCAGCCATTATGTTGAATATCAGATGTACAACCTGGCTGCCGATCCGCATCAATTAGTCAATTTGGCGGGCCGCCGCGACGTGCCCTCGCTGGTCCATTATCTGGGCGAGCGCGTGGACGTTGAAGTGGCCGCGCACTTGCGCCGACGGCTCCTCGCGCGAATGGAGGAAGCGGGCGAGCCGAGGGCGACGATTAAACAGCGTCGTCTCTATCCTTGAGCGCGGTTGTTTGTGCCGCTCGCGATAGTCCGCAACCCATGGATAGGGTATCCAATTGAAAGTTCGGCGAGCGGCGACCGGAGCACGATTCACGCGGGTTCGACGGAGCGCTCTTCAAGTCAGCGGATTCAATAGCGGGGTCGCCCCACTCGGGGCCAAGGGGGCGCGCCGCTGCGTGGGGTTCAATTTTTAGAAAACGGACTGCCGAGGAGGGAGTTATGAAAGCCTATCTGCTGGCACTGAGTGTGGTATTCAGTCTGACGGGATCGCTGGGCGCAGGCGGGGCCATCGCGGCTGCGGCGCAACGGCCCGGCCGAGCGATGCGCTTGCCGCGCGGTCTCGACAAGGTGAAGCACATCGTCTGGATCATCCAGGAGAACCGTTCCTTTGACAATTATTTCGGCACCTATCCCGGCGCCGACGGCACTCCGCCGGGAACCTGCCTTCCCGTGATGCCGGGGGCGCATCGCTGCATCGCTCCGTTCCATATGCCCGCGAACATGCCTCCCTGCGACTTGGCGCATCGCTGGGTGATTGCGCACGCCGCTTACGACCACGGGGCGATGGATGGTTTTGTGTGGGCCGAAGGCACGCCTTACACGATGGGCTATTACGACCAGCGCGACATTCCGAACTACTGGTCGTACGCCCGCCACTACACCCTCTGCGACCGCTTCTTTTCCTCGCTGATGGGCGCGAGCCTGCCGAACCATCTCTATACGGTCGCGGCGCAGTCGGGCGGCGTCATCAACAATCTGTTTTCCATCAAGGAAATTGAAGAGGTTCTCGACACGCCGGGCGGCTACAGTTTCGCCACCATGGTGAACTTGTTTACCAAAGCGAAGGTTTCCTGGAAGTATTACGAAGAAACCCAGAGGGTCAATCCTCCCGGCAAGGGTCGCAACTACTTGGCCGACCCTGACCCCAAGCACTATTCGCTCTGGAACCCGCTGCCGGGCTTCAAGGCCATCCGTGACAACCCCGCGGACATGGCGCATCTGGTGTCGCTCAACGAATATTTTGACGACCTCAAGAACGGGACGTTGCCCGAGGTTTGTTGGATTGTTCCGATGGGCATCGACAGCGAACATCCGCCGGCGTTCCCCTCAACGGGGATGTGGTACGTCACGCACTTGCTCAACGCCTTGATGGAGAGTTCCTCCTGGAAGAACACTGTGGTCTTTCTAACCTGGGATGATTACGGCGGGTTTTATGACCACGTGCCCCCGCCGCTGGTGGACGCTTACGGCTACGGCCCGCGCGTGCCGACGCTGGTGATTTCGCCGTTTGCTAAGCCCGGCTATATTTCGCATCACACTTACGACTTTACGTCCATGCTGAAATTTATCGAGCTGCGGTACGGACTCGGCCATCTGACCGCCCGCGATGACCGCGCCGACCCCATGTTCGATTGCTTCAACTTCGACCAGACGCCGAATCCGCCTCACCTCCTTGCGATTCCGGCGAAACTTCCCGCGCCGCCGCCGTGGCCGGGGCCTTGCGTTTACTCGCCGTCAGTGAACATTCCCGAGTCCGTGCCGGATATCGGAACCTTCCTTCGTCGCTATCCTCCGCCCGGCGGGCAGCTTCCTCCGCGGCCCGCCGCCCCGGCTCCGGAACATCCGCGCGGGGCCAACTCGCCGAAGAGGTGAACCTAGGGGGCAGAAATTTGGCTAGAGACGGAGGGCGGGGCAAAGATGGACGAACTGGAGAGCTCGGCGCCGGAAATTCCAGATCTCCGCTATGTGCGATTGTGTGGCTCGATAATCGAGCTAGGATGGCATTCCCAAATTCGGTTGGCGCGCGCTGCGCCACACGTTCAGCACATACATGGGATCAGCGGAGTGCCGATGCCCGTTTTGCAGTCGCTTCTCGGCCACACCAGCACTGAGACGACAACGATCTACGCGCATCCCCGCGAAGACGCTCAAAGAGGCGCAGTAGAGAAATTGGCCGGGATTTTGTTCCCTAATGTTCCCGCCGACCTGAATTAGCAGGAGGGGGTACCCAGACTAACCCAATGATTATCAATAGGACAGTTGGTCGGGGCGCGCGGATTTGAACCGCGGACCTCTTGGTCCCGAAGCTAGACAAGTAAGGGTATCTCGTTGATTTTGCGGCACGGTTGGCAACCCTAAGTTATTGAAAATCTCTTTCGGGACGCTCAGGTTGTACCGGTCATGTACTCGTTTGGATCGCTTGGTAGACCGCTTGGTAGACGATGTTTCGACGGTCAGACCTGCCCGGTTCGGTCCGCCGTGCGCGCTCCAATCAGACCTTCGAATTGATGTTGGTAACGATTAGTTCTCCGATCCGGTCACGTCAGTGTTTGGATGTTCCATTGCACTTGTTCCCGCGGCTCTTGTTCAAAAAAAGTTGCAAAAGCGTACGTGTTATGGTACATGTACTTTATAAGGTGCTAGATGACGGATGCTCCGCAGCCACAGAAAACCCCGCTTGTTTTCTTCCGTACCGAGGCTGGAGTTGAGCCCGTCCGGGAGTGGCTCAAGGGATTGCCCGAAACTGAGCGCCGAGCGATTGGCAAAGACCTATTGCGTGCGCAATGGCGGTGGCCGGTAGGCATGCCGCTCTGCCGGCCGCTCGGAAGCGGGTTATGGGAAGTTCGAACGGACATGCACACAAGACGAATAGCGCGCGTGCTGCTGTGTCTTTACCGGGAGCACCTTGTAGCCCTGCACGGGTTTATCAAAAAGACGCGAAAAACGCCGAATGAGGATTTGGCATTAGCACGCAAGCGTCTGAAGGAGTTGGAGCAATGAGCAGGAAACATATGGGTTCGAGCATTGACGATTTCCTCAAGGAGGAAGGCATCTTTGAGGAGTCGCAAGCGCAGGCGATTAAAGAGGTCGTTGCTTGGCAGCTTTCCCAGGCCATGAAAAAAAAGAAAATATCCAAAGCGCGCATGGCTGCGCTCTTGAAGACGAGCCGCTCGCAAGTTGATCGCATCCTAGACGCGGAGAATGACATTACGCTATCGAGCCTCCAGCGCGCAGCGGCGATGGTCGGGCGACGCGTAGTGATCAATTTGCTGTAGATGGTGACCGTAATGACGTGGGGTTATAGCCCGGCGGGATGGCCTTGGTCCATGCGGTTCTCGAAGCTCAACTCAACCCCAGCCAGCGGAGACTCCATCAGGAACTGCGCTAGATTTTTCCGTCGCGTTGTGCCCTTGCGCTTGTGCTCTTTCTCTTTTAATGAGGCCAAGGCACGATCGAGCACTTCATCGGCGCTGCGGAAATGACCGCTTTCAATCTCCGCTCGAATGATCTGTTCCTGTTCAGGTTTGAGAGTGATTGTCATCATTACACCCCATTCTGCCCCTTGAGCGTCCTTGAACTTATGATATCACGAGTGGGCTTATAGTTCGCCGAAGTGTTGGAGAGAAATATACTCCTCCGTTTGGTTCCGCAGCCCCCTTAATCCCAGGCGATATGTATTCGAGGATCGCGTGCGCCGTTGTCAATGCGAGCCTTGTGTCGCGTCGGAATATTGGAGGGTCTGCCGCTACATTTGGTTGGGCTGATTGCTCATGGGGGCCGAGGTGCAGGAACTTGTACATCGCGACAAGCATCTCGCTGACCTTCTCCTTTTCACTGGGTGACTGCCATCGAACAAGGACTCAATGCAGTCCTTGACCCACCCTGCAAAGCCACTTACGGTCCCCTACATGGGGTATGGTTTCAATCCACGCTCCCGCGCGGGAGCGAACGAGGGACAGTGAGCATCTACCAAAACGCCAACGGGTTTCAATCCACGCTCCCGCGCGGGAGCGAACGCGCCAAGCGCCCCCCCTATTTCGTTGCCTCGCCCGTTTCAGTCCACGCTCCCGCGCGGGAGCGGAGCGGCGCGCCTTCGCGACCCG
>JAJYHY010000334.1 GCA_021784555.1 bacterium | reverse complement strand
AGGTGGGCGTTGGTTCCGAAATGGTCATACACGGAGATGAGGCGGTATGGGTTGATCGAGGAGAGCGTTGGCTGGCCGTCCGGATATTTGGAATAGCGCATCCCCCAGGTCTGGGCCAGAGAGGCCTGGCTCAAATCCGAGCAGGTGTAGATGTGGGTCAGCAAGCCGAGGTAGTGGACATCCAAGATCGGCTGCCCCAGCCGATCGTAATTAAGACGGACCCAATGATGGGCCACATAGACCTCGTTGAAGAGATGATTGTCAAAGCCGCTCGTGCCGTTCAGCGCCGTCCGGACAGTCTCCCGAACCTCGTTATCGTGGACGTGCTCATAGAACATGTGCGCTTGAGCCTGCTCGTTGGGGTCAAAGGGCGGAATGAAGAACACGATACGCGTGGGGATGCCCAGGGCGCGCAAGATGGTGGCCAAATACACCGCCGACGAGGTGCAGGAGCCATGCACTTTGTTGTAGAACATTGAACGGCCAAGGACCTCCTGCTCCATCATCTGCTGGTCTGACCAACTCGAGTTCGGCTTCTGCTTGTCAAAGGCCTCTCGCAAGGGCGGATAAACGGTTGGCTTCCCGTTCGGGTAATAGATGTCCCAAATTGCAAATGCGGAGGTATAGTGCGCTCGCCGCATGGCCCATTCGGAGACCCGCTCGACTAGTTGTTTGTCGGTCAGCCGCCAGGGATTGATTAAATCCTGGAGCAACTCCTTAACGAGGTCGCGGCGCATGGCATCGTCCCAATTCTCGGTCGGGGTTGGCCTCAGATACCGCGTCATCCCGGCGTCGTCCTGGCGCCAGTTGGGGTCTTCGCCGATGGGCGGTTCATAGAATGGATAGTAGGTTACTTCGACGGTGTAAGAGTCCTTGTCGTGCGAGAGCACGCGCGTGTCCTGAAAGTCGTCGTTCATGTCCGCCGGGTTGCACGGCTTCAGGATCTGCATGACCGAGGTGATGGTGTAGGAGTCCTCCTTGGGAGGGTGAGGTGGCGCGGCGGAAGCCCCCTCCCGCGGTGAGACCGAACCCGCGCGCGGCACGGCGTGCTCCGCTCCGTTACCGGCCTTGTTCACGACGATCACCTGTACGGAGCGTCTCGCGGGCGTCAGTTCCAGGCCAAGCTGTTGGCGCAACGCATTCATCAAGTTCTGCGGACGTGGATCTTCTCCCTCTTCCGGCTTCCATTTTAATTCGAAATCGTAGTGATTCGTCAGATGGGTTTTGTCCAGGACCGGCCTGCCAACGAGGCCCTCCAAACTCTCGGCCAGCGAGCTCAATGTTCCATTTAGCATTTGAATTCGGCCGGGACCCCACTGGGAACTGGATCCTCCTCTCGAAGCGGTCGGGGTAAGAGTCTCCGGGTTGGGATG
The DNA here is from genome assembly GCA_021784555.1 of bacterium. Classification (GTDB taxonomy): domain Bacteria; phylum Verrucomicrobiota; class Verrucomicrobiia; order Limisphaerales; family UBA8199; genus JAJYHY01. The sequence goes on along the minus strand of JAJYHY010000334.1, from coordinate 8,295 downwards.
GGCGCCCGTGAGCAGATAAACATCCATCGCTCTGGACTCGCGCGTGAGGCTCAGGCCAAAGGTGGCTTCGACCGCGCGGCGCAGCCAAGTCCGTGCGACTTCATCCCTTTTGCCGGGCGTTTTGACGATGAAATCAAATCGTCCCTCTGGCAGGGCACAGTTGGTGACGATCCTCGCCGAAGCCACCCCATAGGCGGACCCAATCGCGCCGAGCACTCCCGAACCCAGGATCGAGATGCCGCCCTCGCCTGATGCGGAGCGCCCGTGTTGGCCTTGGCTCGGCCTGACCAGAATCCAGAGGAGGGACTTGTCCGCCGATGCCGACGCGGCGGGCCCCGGCAGTTCTCCCGGTCGAAGCGCCTCTTGTTCAGACGGCTCCGGCTGCGGAAGCGCCAGTTTCTTGCCCGCCAGCAAATCGTCAAGATGCTTCTCCGTCAGCACGGTGGGATAGGTAATGGCCGCAATCTTTCCTTGCTCATTCACCACGACCGTGTGCGGAATGGCCTGGATGCCATAAGCCTTGAACGTGGCTTTGTCGGTATCCAGCCCTACCCAGGCATGAATGGGCCTCCGCTTCAGAAACCGGCGGACGACTTGTTCGCCCTCGTCCGTAATGGCGATGAACTGGACTGGTTTGTCCCGGAAATGATCGGCCAACTCGTTGAGGTGCGGGATGGCCGCCACGCACGGCCCGCACCAGGTGGCCCAAAACTCCAGCACGACCACCTTGCCCTTGAGCGCCGGCCAGTTGACTTGGACATCACCTGGCGCCTGCAACACCTTCTCTAACTTCAAAGGTGGAGGCGCACCGTCCACCTTCGGGTTGTTCGTCCCGGCCAGGGCGATTGGAGTGGCCGTCAAGATAGCGGCGGACCAGAACAGGGTTGCGGCTCTCTTCATGAATTCTTTTGAGTTGTTAGGTCTTGCGATAACTATAACACCGACCAGACGGGCAAGTTGCGGTTTGCCACGGGCGATCCTGCCGGGATGAGCACGACGCGCCGCGGCAGGTCGCACCCGTCGCCCCGTCCGCACCGCGCCCCTTAACCCGAATGTTTCACACGCGGGTAGGGCGGGCAAGCAGAGCCGCCACCCGCTCGCCGGGTAGTGCCGGTGGCTGCCCACCGGCACCCCCACAGACCCGCACGAGCGGATTTCCCGCATGGGGTTCCTCGAAGTCACGGCTTCGCGGCGTAGATGGAATGTACGATGCGTGCTTTGGGCAGGTGGAAGAAGTCCAGCAGCCGGCTCATCCGCTCCCAGTTCATTCCCTTGGGGACCTCCCCTACGCCCCAGCCACTTCTTCCATTCGGCTTCCTCTTCCCCTGGGCTTCGCTTGGCGCGATCTGTTTCTTTTGGGCGCCCCACCTCTCAGGATGGACCGGGAACCGATTTACCCGCGCCCCCGACGCGGAACCAGGATGAATGCCTTGAATGACACCTTCAATTCACGAATCTCGGTTGGAAGACCTTGCCGAGCCGGTGCTTAGAGATAAGCTCAATAAACTTTGCCAGGCCCCGTTTCTCATCCGAGCCAAGGTGGAAATGGATGTGCCAGCCCAGGTAATCCTTGCGGAAATCGTAATCATATTCCGTGCGGTCCCGGATGATGGAGTCGAGGGTGTCCAATCCGAACTGGCGGGCCTCGCGCAGGAGGCGGCGCAGGGGGGCGTTTTCCACGCCTCGGCGGAGCGCCCAAACGGCATAGACGAAGGGCAGCGTTGTCAGTTCAAACCAAGCCGCGCCAAGGTCCCAAATCTGGTGCTCCCGTGTCGTGCGGAGCACGTCCAAGGCCGGGTCGCCAATGAGCAGCGCGTAGTCGGGAAGCTCCTCGACTTTGTAGGTGGCCAGTCTTCTGAATTGCGGTGTCAAGCCACGCTCGGCCAAGAGCACGCGCAGGAGAGTGACACTGGTGAGCGAGGCGGGGTCGCAGAAGACCTCGCGCGCCTCTTCAACGGGGCGACGGTGAGCCAGCAGCACACTCCGGACTTCGCCGAGCGAGGCAATCGCCACGCCGTCAAGAATGTCGTAGCGATCATGAAACAACACCTCGACCACGCTGACCAGGCCGGCGTCCAGCTCGTCACGCTGGAGCATTGCCGCCAGAGTTGCGGGCGTGCGGAACACAATCTCATCCTCCAGGCCCCGGGTAAGGGGCACCGCGTTGAGGTAGGGCACCGACCCGACCCGGAAAGGGGCTAGCGACCGGCCAAGGCTCGCTTCGCGCTGGAGGTTGGCGGCGCGCTGCTCGCGCTCGGTCCGCAGAGTCAGTTCCTCCGCCGATGGCGCCGGGGCCATGCGGAGTTTGGACTCAGATTCCATTTTCAAAACACGCTCTTAGACCAGTTTCGCCAGGAGTTCGTCGTTGGTCTTGTGCTTCTTGAGGGCGGCCACCAAGGTTTCCATGGCCTCGACTGGGTTCAAATCGACCATCGTGCGCCGGAGCTTGCGGACCGCTTCGATCTGGTTCTTGGGGAAGAGTTTTTCCTCCTTGCGCGTGCCGCTCTTGGGAATGTCGATGGCGGGGAAAAGCCGGCGGTCAGAAAGCTTGCGGTCAAGGATAAGCTCCATGTTGCCGGTGCCCTTGAATTCCTGGAAGATGAGTTCATCCATGCGCGAACCGGTATCAACCAAGGCAGTGGCCAGGATGGTCAGCGACCCGCCTTCCTCGATCTTGCGCGCCGAGGCGAACATCTTACGCGGGATTTCAAGCGCGCGCGCATCGACACCGCCGGTCATGGTGCGGCCGCTGCCGCCATGAACGCTGTTGTAGGCGCGAGCAACACGGGTAATGGAATCCAGGAGGACAAACACGTCTTTGCCCGCCTCGACCATGCGGCGGCAGCGCTCGATCATGAAGCGCGAAAGCCGGACATGGGTTTCGAGGTCCTGGTCATTGGAGGAGGCGACCACCTCGGCCTTGACCGAGCGCTGGAAATCAGTGACCTCCTCGGGTCGCTCATCGATGAGCAGCACCATAACATGCACCTCCGGATGATTGGCGGTGATGGCATTGGCTATCTGTTTGAGGATGGTGGTTTTGCCGGTGCGCGGCGGCGCCACGATGAGGCCGCGGGTGCCCTTGCCCAGGGGCGTGACCATGTCGATGACGCGCGTCTCGATAAGGTCGGGGGAGGTCTCCAGTCTAAACTTCTCGATGGGATCAATGGTGGTGAGGTTCTCGAAACGGACGGACTTGGTGTAATCGTCGAAGGCCATCTCGTTGACTTTATCCACCGCCTTAAGCTGAGGGCTGTTACCGCGATGCGGCGGTTGAGTAGGCCCCGCCACGTAGCTGCCCTCGCGCAGGAAGTTGCGCTTGATAGTGTCGGGCGTGACGAAGATGTCCGACGGCTTGGGGTGAAAATGGTTCTCGGAGGTTCGGAGGAAGCCAAAGCCTTTCTCGGAGATTTCCAGGTAACCGGCGCCGTAATCGTTGGAGACGGCTTGGTTCTTGACGTTGTTATTCGCGACTGTGCTCATACTAGGTTGTGTGTCCTCGAAGGCACTTTAGAATTAATCCCCGAAAACTATTGAAATTTGAATTTTTGGGAAGCTGCTGCGCTGGCCTTGACACGCCAACCACAGCTTATAGACCTTCGATACGCTTATTACTTAGCGGTAATCGCATGAAGGCGCAACAGAATTTTTGAGGTTTTTTACCTGCCGGTGAGGCCCGGGAATGGGGGATTTGACTACCTGTCCAGAGCCGGAAAACGGTGGCATAGATTGAAAGAAAGGTGACATCGGGCCGTGGAAGATGAGCGTCGGGCGAAGAGCAACTCGAAGAGTGGCACGCTGTTGGCATTAGTCATCGGGGTGGCGGTGCTCTACGTGGCGCGAATGGTGTTCGTGCCGCTTGCCCTGGCGTTGCTGCTGGCGTTCTTGCTGGCCCCGTTGGTAAGACGGCTTCACCGCTTGGGACTAGGGCGTGTACCCTCCGCAATACTCGTCGTGTTATTTTCCTTCGCCCTGCTGGGGGCAATTGGGCTGGGAATGGGGTCCCAATTAACCGATTTGGCGCATCGCCTGCCAGGCTACCAGCAGAACGTCCATCGCAAGGTGGAGACGATCCTCTCATCAGGCGGCGGGTTGTTCGAGCGCATTTCCTCTGCCCTTCACAGCATTTCTGATGAACTAAAGCCCACTCCCGGCAACACCCCTAAAACCCCTCCCCATGAAGAGCCGGTTCCCGTTGAGATTCGCCACCCGTTTATTGCCGTCCCTCAGCTTCTTCGGGAGACACTCGGCTCAGTGCTGCTGTTTGTGGCGATGGCGGCCATCGTGGTCGTGTTTGTCATCTTCATCCTGATTCAGCGCGAGGACTTGCGGGACCGGTTGCTTCGCCTGGCGGGAGAGAGGCGACTCAGCTCAACCATCGAGTTGATAGACGATGCCGCGCATCGGGTCAGCCGCTACCTTGTGGCTCAATTGCTGGTCAATGTCTGCTTTGGCGTCGTGGCGGGCGTCGGTGTGTGGTTTATCGGCGTTCCAAACCCGCTGTTGTGGGGGATGGTGGCGGCCCTTCTCCGTTATGTGCCCTACCTGGGCATCTGGATTGCGGCGGCGCTGCCGGCGATAGTGGCCTTCGCCGTCGAGCCGGGCTGGGTGAAGGTCCCGCTGATTTTCGGACTTTATTTTGGAGTCGATCTGCTCATGTACAATTGCGTTGAACCGCTTCTTTACGGGAGCTCGACGGGGATCTCGCCCCTGGCGATACTTTTAGCCGCGGTGTTCTGGACCTGGCTCTGGGGACCGGTCGGCCTGTTGCTGGCAACTCCTTTGACCGTTTGCATCGTGGTCATCGGCCATTACGTGCCAAGCCTGCGGTTCCTCAACGTGCTTCTGGGCGATGACAATTCGCTCAAGCCGGCCACGCGATTCTACCAGCGGCTGCTGGGAATGAACCTCACCGGGCTCCGGGATCTGGCCCGGGGCTTCCTCAAGAAAGGTTCTCTGGAAACCCTTTATGACGCGGTGGTCCTTCCAGCCCTGGCTCGCATCGAGTTGGAACATCAGCGAGGCCAATTGAGCGATGAGCGGCGCACGCAGGCCCTCGAGAACGCCCGCGCGCTGGTCGAGGAACTTGGCGCGGCCTCTCTCGGCAGGCAACCGAAAGCGCGCGGCGCGGGCCGGAACGGAGCGGGGGACACCGCCCGCGCCGCCGAATCCCACCCCCTTGTGGCCTGCGTCCCCGTTCAGGAGGAGAGCGATAAGGTTGCCGCCATGATGTTGGTCCAGTTGTTGAGGCAACATGACGTCGAGGCCGAGATAGCTCCGGTCGGCCTGCGCTGGAAGGACCTTGTGGAAAGGATTAGGCAGAAAAGAACCGCGTGCGTCGTGGCGGTGGCGCCCTTTGGGTTCGGATTGGCCCGAGGGCTAAGCCAGCGGCTCAACATCGAGACCAGCGGCCTTCGGGTAATAATCGCTCTTCTCACCGCGCCAGACGTTGAGGCGCTCAAGGGCCTGGAGACGCGCGCAACAAACCGGGAAATAACGTCCAGTCTGGCGGCAACGGTCAGGAGCATCTTCCAAGCCCCGGTCCAAACAGCGCCGGAGGTGCGCCAGCTTAGGGTTTAGGCGCCGGGATGAAGATCTTCTTGCCGACCGGCAGTTTGTTTGGATTCAGGCCTGGATTGGCCTTGACGATGTCTCTCCAGGTGACGTTGATATGCTGCTGGTCGCGGTAGGCCCTGGCAATGGCGGAGAGGTAGTCCCCGCTCTGGACAGTATAATAGTATCCGCTGTTTGAGTCGCTTGAGCTGGAGTCACCCGCAGCCGCCTGCCTGGCGGACCTGCGCGGCGCTGCGGCCAGCGGCGCGGCCAGTGCCTTTCCCAGCTTGAACAACTCGGCCTGGATTTTTTTATAGTCCTCCGCCCGTTTGCGGTCCACCTGCTGGACGGCATCGGCGAGGCTTTTCAGATCGTCGGTGGTGGCGTAATTGGGCTGGGGCTTGTTCTGCTGATCCTGGAGGAGGGCAACTTGGTGCATGAGGTCCGCAATCTGCTTGCGCTGCATCTCCTGGGTCTCGAGCAGGTTCTGGATCTGGCCCTCAAGTTCGTTGAGACGCTGTTGGGTGGCCGCATCCTGGCCCCGGCTCATCGGGGCGGCGCAGAGCACCAATCCGGCTAACAAAATGGAAATTCTTTTCATGGGGCCGAACATAGGAAGGCGGGAGCCTGGGTTCAAGGCTCGTCTTGGCGTCGGGGTCAGTCCAGTGCCTTTTTCCGCGGGAATCGAAGGCGAAGTGGCGGAAAAAGATGCAGGACTGACCCCGACGCCGTCTTGTGTCCGCGCCGAACCCTGCTAAATTCGGGGGGACATGAGCGAAGTCTTGAACGAGAAGGTCCAGGCGACGGCGGCTTGGATAGGCAAGCTGAGGGCAGAGATCGGCAAGGTCATTGTAGGCCAGGCCAATCTGGTGGACCGGCTTCTGGTGGGATTGCTGGCCAATGGCCACGTCCTGCTGGAGGGGGTGCCGGGGTTGGCGAAAACGCTGTCGGTGCGGACGCTGGCGGCGGCTATCCACGCCTCGTTTCATCGCATCCAGTTCACGCCCGATCTGCTCCCGGCGGACATCGTCGGCACGCTGATCTACAATCCTCAGGACGGGAAGTACCACGCCACCAAGGGGCCGGTGTTCGCGAATTTTGTTTTGGCGGATGAAATCAATCGCGCGCCCGCCAAAGTGCAGTCGGCCTTGCTGGAGACGATGCAAGAGCGGCAGGTGACTCTCGGCGGCGAGACGATGCCGCTGCCCTCGCCGTTCTTGGTGCTGGCAACCGAGAACCCCATCGACCAGGAGGGAACCTACCCATTGCCGGAGGCGCAGGTGGATCGGTTCATGTTTAAGGTGTTGCTCGATTACCCATCGTTTGAGGAGGAGCGAAAAATTCTGGACCGGATGGCCCTGACCGCGCCCGAGACGCAAGTGGCGCCGGTGGTGCCGCTGGATGAGATCCTGCGCACGCGCAAGCTGGTGGACCAGATCCACGTCGATGAAAAGGTGCGCGACTATATCGTCCACATCGTCTTCGCCACGCGCAAGCCGGAGAACTATAAGCTTGATGTGAAGCATTTTATTCAATTCGGCGCCTCGCCTCGGGCGACGATCTTCCTGACCCTGGCCGGCAAGGCCTGGGCGCTGCTGCAAGGCCGTTCATACGTCACGCCCGAGGACATCAAGAGCATTGCCCCGGATGTCTTGCGCCATCGCATCATCCTGACCTACGAGGCCGAGGCCCAAGCGGTCACAACTGATGTCCTCATCAAGAAGATTTTGAACGCCGTTCCCGTCCCGTGACCATTGCCGAATTGCTGGAGTCCGTTCGCCGGGTGGAGGTGCGCACCAACCGGCTGGTGAATGATACCATGGTTGGGGCTTACCTGAGCCACTTCAAGGGTCGGGGCATGGATTTTGAAGAACTGCGCGAGTACATCCCCGGCGATGAAGTGCGGGACATCGACTGGAACGTCACCTACCGAATGGGGCGCCCCTTCGTGAAGCGGTTCCGTGAAGAGCGCGAACTGGGCCTGATCCTCGCCATCGACATCTCGGCCTCCTCGGCCTTTGGCTCCTTGCGTCGCTCTAAACGCGAGTTTGCCACTGAAATCGCCGGCACGCTGGCTATTTCCGCTGCCCGGAGCAGCGACAAGGTGGCACTGCTGCTTTTTACCGATCAAGTGGAGCTATTTCTCCCGCCCCGCAAAGGCCGGCGCCACATCCTGCGCCTGATTCGCGAGATGCTCTTCTTCGAACCCAAACACCAGGGCACGGACATCCCCGCCACACTCGCCTTCCTGAACCATATTCTGCACCGGCGCTCGATCATCTTTCTGCTGACCGATTTCCTCCATAGCTTCGGCCCCGCGGCGCCAAGACGCGGCGCCGGACGTGACATCGTGCAGGAGATTGGCCTGACCAACGCCCGGCACGACCTGATCTGCCTGCACCTGCATGACCCGCGCGAGGAGGAATTGCCTCCGGCAGGGCTGTTGACGGTCGAAGATTCGGAAACCGGCGAATTGTTGGAGGTGGATTCAGGCCGTCCGGCTGTCCGCACCCGCTACGCACAGGTGAACGCGGAGCGGTTGGCGGAACTTGAACGTGCTCTGCGCCGCGCCGGGGTCGATACCCTGCGTTTCAGCACGGCCGAACCTTTCGCCCAGGGCCTCCAATGGTTCTTCGAAACCCGGCGGGGAAGGAGGAGAGGATGAGAGTGCCGAGCCTCAAGGGAGGTTTTAGCGGGCCGCCCGAACTAGGCGCCTGCTCTTTCAGGGCGGGGGGAAGTTCA
>JAJYHY010000333.1 GCA_021784555.1 bacterium | reverse complement strand
AATGGCCTCGCCGCAGATACGGGATTTTTGCTGCTGCTGAACCGGGGCGGGCATTCGCGTTAGGCGGGATCGAGACATTGGCGAAATTATGAGCAACACAGCGAACATTGTCGCGGGCATTATGGTGCTTTCCGTCACCACCGTAGTATTGCATCGCCGTGGTTGGAGCTTGCCTCGATTGGCAATGCTCGACGGCATCGCCACAGTAGTGGGCTTGATTTGGGGCCTGATTGCTATTTCAGCCTCATCGCCAAATCCACCCGCATGGGCGCAGCAGGCGATGCCGTTCGTTGGAGTGCTTTCAGGAGTCGCTTTTGTGTTGCTGTTTATGATTCTGCATAAGTACAGGCGATGAAGCTGCTGCCCAAACAAGAATGCGAGGTAGGTAGGCAATGTTCAAAACCCCCAATGTTTACAGGATCCTGGTCATTAGCGGGCTGGCGCTCGCGGGCTGCGTTCCTTTCCAGAATTTGATGGCGCTGGGTTCAGTCCGGCAGCTTGGATGTGGCGGTGGGATTTGGACGAAAATCACGCTGCCTCTGATCGGCCTTGAAAAGTCGGAAGACCAAAGCTTGAATAACGCCTGGATTCTATGACTCAATCGCTGCAGGACAAATTGCAGCAGCGGGTGGCTGAGGCGGCCGAGGCGGTGTTGAAACGCGACGGCAGCATCGGTCCGCTGGAATTGTTTCAACAACTGGGATGGCTGCACGCCGGGCATCTGGCGGCCTGGCGCCGGGGTGATGAGCATCACCGGGCGCTTATGGATTCCATTCATATCGGCCCCAACAAACTTCAAAGGGCCATCGGCTGCTTTCAGGAGTGGGCCAAAAGGCGGAGTTTGCATCCGGTTGAAGTCACCTACACGCGGCGCACGCCGGCCGGTATTGAGACCTTGCGCGTCACGGCGGAAGCCGGCCCGGAGCAGGAGAAGGCCTTTCAAACTCACTATGCGCCGGGGGAAAAAGCAGCGCGGGTCGCCGCCCGGCTCAACCGCCCGCCCGACCTGGTGGTGTTTCAGAAGGTTAGCGAGGAAGGCCGTTGCAGCGAGTGCGGCGCGGAATTGCTGCAAGACGGCCTGCTCACGATGGAGAAGGGACAACCGCTTTGCCTGACCTGCGCCGATTTGGATGAATTGGTGTTCCTGCCCGCCGGCGATACGGCGCTTAGCCGCCGCGCGCGCAAGCACAGTTCCCTGGCCGCAGTGGTGGTCCGGTTCAGCCGGACGCGCAAGCGCTACGAACGACAGGGGTTGCTGGTGAGCGAAGATGCGTTGCTCAAAGCGGAACAGGAATGCACCGAAGACGCGCCGCAACGGGCTCAGGCCCGCGCAAGGGCGGCAATTGCGCGTTCGGCAGAGGATGGTCTTTTCGTGGAGGCTCTGGCTGACGCGGTTTTGAAACGTTATCCGGCCTGTCCGGCTGCTGAAGCCCGCCAGATCGCTGAACACACCGGACGCCGAAGCAGCGGACGGGTGGGGCGTTCAGCCGCGGGGCGCGCGCTGGAGAACCCGGCGATTGACCTGGCCGTGATTGCCCACGTCCGCCACACCCACACCAACTACGATGGCCTCTTGATGAGCGGCACAGGCAGGATTGAAGCGCGCGCGCAGGTGCGGGAGGAAATTGACCGCGTGTTGAGGCGCTGGATGCGCGTCTGAGCGAACTCCACCCGCTCTCACCTAATTACCCCTCGTGAAGCTGCGTTCAGAAGTTTCCACCGCTGATTGGCCGGAGGCGCTTATCCTCGCGGCGTGGCTCATCCTGTGGTTATTCGTCGTTCCAGGCCTTCCACTGATTCTCAAAGGGGTTTTCCAAGTACTCATTACCGGCGGGGCTGTGTGGACCGGTGTCATTGTGCTCCGCGACCGCTGGCGGCAATCGAAAACCGCAAGCGCTTTTGTTGGCTACTGCCTTTGCCTTGTCGGCATCGCCCTTGCCATTATCCTCGCGTACGCTTTGCTCATCCTCGTCATCGTGAGAGTCGTTGCAAGATGAGAGCGTTGACGCCCAAGCAGAGCGGCATTCGGGATGGTCATCCCGGCGCCGCCGCTGAATTCCTGGGCTAAGCGGCCTCAGTGCGGTATGCTTTGAGTATGCTTTGCGAGATTTGTGAAGAGCGGAAAGCGACGATCCATTTGAGCCAGATCGACGGTGAGGTCGTCAACCACAGCCATTTCTGTGATGCATGCTTTGAAGCTTCGAACCCGGCCGCGGGGCATGGCTTGAGAGCCGTGTGGCCGGCGGGGTGCAAGTACTGTGGCGGCGATCCGGCCATTGGGGGGCTTCATGCGCTGGGTGGCGCTTGGGTCATGTGCGAGCGCTGCGCCGACGAGTTTTACCGCTTTCTCGACCAAAAGTGGCCGGGCTTCGTCGAGTGCGCCCGCACCGCCACGGTCACCCCGGAACTGATAGCCGGCATCCAGGGAACTGACCGCGCGGCGGTCATCAGAGAGGCGGAAGAACACATGAGGAAGTCGATAGCAAACAGGAGCGCAGAATGAAGCGGCCGAACCATGCGGATTTCGCGGGACTCGGCGAGGGCGCTCAGGCTCGTGGATTCAGAAGTACGTTGGAAAACCATAGACATCGCGCAAAGTGAAGACGCAATTCCTGAACGTCGATTTGGAGATAACCTCACGCTCCCGGCTCGATCCGCTTCTGGCCGAACTCGGCAAACTGGTGTGCGTTGTGCAGGCACATCGTGTGCGCGGCAGAAATATCCTGACCCTGGAAAGTTGCAGAAGCCATCGTGGGCCGGACGGGGCGGTTCACGCTTTGTGCTCGGCAATTGAACGCTTGTCTCCCGCCTCGAAACGTCTCTGGAAGGCTGCACGGAAGGAGTTCGACATCGGATACGATCTGGAGGTTTCCGGCCGATCCGCTCGGGTAACTCTCCGGCCGGATACCCTGAAACGTATCGCTGCCCTGGGCGGGCGCCTGACTTTCACGTTTTATCGCGCCGAGGACCCAAAGCCGCACCCAACGCGCATTCGACGAACTCGAGCGCGCGACCTCCCGAAAAGTGCATAAGTGCTGAAACTTGCCTGTCGGATTTGCGGCGCGGAGTGGCGCGTGTATAAACTGAAAGGCTCTTGGCAGCCGCAATGAAAACCTATTACTGCGCCGGTTTGTCCGGGGCCTTGCTCACCTCAGAGGACTGGACCGAGGGGCAGTATATGTACCCCCCTGGAAACGTCACAACGTAACAAATGTTGATAGTCAGCGACCTAGGTAGAGCCTGTCCCAGGGTCTTGACGAATATACAACATATTGTGTTCCTGAGAGGCCGAAAACCTCAACAGCTTGTGGTGCGTCAAGTAGTTTGGGACAGGCTCTAGGTAGATTGGAACCGTCACAAATGCGAGTGGAAACTGCGGCACTGAGATTTCAGATCTGAGATTTGCGCGGAATCTGATTGACATTGCCCGGCTTTTCCGATATAGGGAAGCATCGGTCGGCAGTCGTTGTCTGTGTTTACTGAAATGAACCATGAACCCGTTGACTTCAATGAAACCCCTTGCCCCTCTGACCGCCTCGTTCCTGACGTGCGGCCTGATCACGATGTCGGCCCAGGCCAGCGCGCTCTCACTGGTTGACGCCCTGAATCTGGGCAACCCCGGCCAGGACGTCGCCGTGGTCTTTTCTCAGCCGGTTGACCCGGCCACCGCCACGGTCACCGCCAACTATGCCATCAACGGCGGGGTCACGATCACTGGCGCCAGGATTGCCGCCAGCCCCGACACTGTTCTGCTCACCACCGCCGGGGCACTGGAGCCCTCTCCCAGGAAAACAGTCACGGTGAACAATGTGAAGGACCAGGCCTCCCCGACCGACGTGATCGACCCGAACAGCACCATCCGCGTGGAAGAGGACCTGAACACTTGGTTCCGGCTGGACGAGAGCTCGGGGACTGTGGCCACTGACTCCTCCGGCAATGGCAATAACGGGACGATGTTCAACGACGCCACCCCCGGTTATGAAGGCAAGGTGTTCCGGGCGTTGAATTTCGCCGGACTGACCGGCGGCTACGTCCAGTTCAAGACCGGGTTTGCGGATTTTACCACCAACGGGTTGACCGTGGCTCTTTGGGTTTACCCGACCGTTGAGGGGGGAGCGGCGACTTGGGATAGATTCATTGATTTTGCCAATGGGCCGGCGAACGACAATATCCTGTTCGCCCGCACCGGAGGCGGCCAGTCCGTCACCTTCGAGGTCTATTCCGGTGGTGTTTCGGGCGGCAAAGTCACTTCACCCGATGGCACGCTGCTCGTCAACCAATGGCAACATTTTGCCGCGACAATGGACCCGTCGGGCTATGTCACCATTTACCGCAACGGGATCGAAATCACCAATGGCTACACCGCCGTGCCCGCCCTCATCACCCGGACTCGCAACTACCTGGGACGCAGCAATTGGGCCGGCGACGATTATTACGCCGGCAAAATGGACGACGTGCGCATCTATGACCGCGTGCTCGACCCGGCGGCCATCCTGGCGCTCGCCAATGGCGGCGGGCCGGACGACACCGACCCCAGCATTCCGGTCGTGTCCGTTACCGCCACGACCCCGAACACCGCCCTGCGTGACACCGTGCCCGGCGTGTTCACCATCACCCGCGCTGGAGACACCGGCGCCGATCTGACGGTGCAATACTCGCTCTCCGGCACGGCGCTCAACTTCGCCAATTATGCCGGACTCAGCGGCTCGGCGGTGATCCCGTCCGGCGCCAACTCGGTTCAGGTTCAGGTGACGCCTATCGACCTCTCGTTCCAGGATTTGAGCCGAACCGTCATTCTTAACCTGACTCCTAACGCGAGCTACAGCGTGGGCGAACCGACCTTCGACACCGTTACTATCCAGAACAACGACGTTGCCGCCGCGGCTGTCTCCGCGACGGCGGACAATCCGGTCGGCAGCGTCTCCAACGCCACCATCGATGTGTGGTTTGCCGCCCCGGTGACCGATCCGAGCGCCACTACCCTGGCAAACTACACTCTCGGCAGTGCCCCCGGCCTCAGCCTCACCAGCGCCACCCTGCTCAATGGCAACCTCCGTGTCGTGCTCGATGTCTCCGGGCCGGTGCCGACCAACGCCACGCTGAGCGTCTCCGGGGTGCTCGACGCCGGAGGAAACACTTCTCCAAGCCAACTCCCCCTCTTTGTGCGCTTGGCGCCCGTGAACCTGGTGGCCGACACTTATCATTCTCCCAATGACCGTCCCTCGTGCTTTGCCCTGGCCACTGACGGCATCGCCAACGGCACCGATAACGCCGCCGGCTTTGACACCTGGAGCGGCGGAGGCCAGCCCAGTGAGTTTGTGGGCTTGCTCTATCCGTTCTCGGAGGATTTTCACTCGATCAAGGTGAATTTGGGCAATCAGTTTCCCGACGGCGGGAGTTGGTTGTCCGAGCCGAAGGTCTATATCTTGAAGCATCCTATTGATACCAACCAAACCCGCCCGGAGAACGACACGAACGACTGGCTGCAGGTGCCCGCCAAGCTCCTCAGCCCCGCCAAGTTCCAAGCCACCATGGATCCCAATGCCCCGGATACACCCATTGTGTTCGATTTGTCCGGCGTGCCGGCCAGTGACCGCACCGGTTACGGTTGGGCGATCGGCGGTGTCAAAGGCAACGGGGCCAACGACTTCATCTCGATCAGTGAGGTTGGCGCCTACGGTGTCCAGGGCGCCAACCGCGCTTTTGTCATCACCCAGCAGCCCTCCAACCTGACCGTTACCGAAGGCCAGGTCGCCACGTTCCGGGCCCAGATCAGGAATAGCCTCGCTCCGCTCGCCTTCCAATGGCAGGAGAACGGGACCGACATTCCGGACGCGACAAACATCAGTTACAGCATCCGCCCGGTGATGATGACCGACAATAACTCCCAATTCGACGTGGTCATCAGCACCGTGCCGCCGGTGGCCAGCCTTGCCAGTCAGACCGCCACCCTTACCGTCCTGGCCCGGACCAACCCGCCCGTCGTTTTAGATGCGGTCTATGACCCAAGCAATATGGTTATCAATGTCTGGTTCGACGAAGCCGTTGATCCGAACTCCGCTTTCACGAGCGAGGACTACCAAATCAATGACCCAAACCTAACTTACTACGTGCAAAACCTTGACGCCCAGTCGCGTCGCGTCGCGCTGTCTTTGAGCGGAGCGCCCAGCGTGGCGAATCCAACGGTCACGGTGAAGAACATTCTGGACACCTTCGGCAATATGATAGGCTCTCAGACCGTTCCGCTGCTCTTCCTAAGCACCGGACCAACGCACGTTGTGGCCAACCAGTATCAGCAGGGGCGTGATGCCGCTTTCACACGCTCAACTGATGGCATGGTTCAGAACGACGCCAACCTGACGACCTGGACAACCTTCGGCGGCGCTCCCGGGCTTAGCGATTTTGCCGGCGTCACCTACTCCCAACCGCAGGCCTTTGGCCTCGTCAGGGTCGATTTGGGCTGGCAATTCGTCGATGGCGGCGACTGGGCCTACCCGCCGCGGGTCTTCATTTTGAAAAGCCCCATTGATACCAACCAAACCCCGCCGGAGGATGACCCGGTGGATTGGCTCGAAGTCCCCGCCCAACTCATCAGCGGGAATATCTTTACTCTCGCCCCGGACTCCCCAACCGGCACCGTGCCACTCCCCAATTCGCCCATCGCTTTCGATCTGTCCCAGTTGCCCTTGAGCCAGCGCGTGGGTTACGGGTGGGCGGTGGGAGGCGTGCAGGGCAACGGCCCCAACGCCCAGTTCGTCTCGATTGCCGAGCTAAGCGGGTTCGGAACCCCTGCCAGTTCGTTGACAAATATCCCCGGCGCACCCCAGCTCGTCCTGGATGTCGCGCCCACCAACCAGACCCTGCCCGCGGGCTTCCCGCTTTCCTACTCGGCTGTGGCGACGGGGACCCAACCGCTCTCTTACCAGTGGCTCTTCAATGGCGCCCCCCTGGCGGACACCGTCCGCATCAGCGGCGCTCAGTCCGCGACTCTGAGTTTTTCCCAGACGCAGCTCAGCGATTCAGGCGCTTATCAGGTCGTAGTAAGCAATTCGCTGGGAATCGCCCGCAGTTCGGTCGCCAATTTGCATCTGACAGGCGTCGCCTTCAATACCGGCGGCGGCTGGACGCCGAACGGCAACGCCACCTTCGCCAACAACAGCCTCACCCTTGTCCACGGGAACACCGGCGAGGCCTCCGCCGCCTTCCTTGATTATCCCCTGGATATTTCCAAGTTCACCGCCACCTGGACTTACCAGGATATTGGCGGGGGCGGCGCTGATGGGACGGTCTTTGTCCTGCAGAACGATCCCCGAGGACCGCAGGCCCTGGGTGGGGGCGGCGGCAGTTTGGGTTATTCGGGCATCTTCCCCAGCCTGGCTTTGGAAATGAACGTTTATGGGCCCAACAGCCCCGGCATCGTCCTGGATACGGACGGGACGGCGGGACCTGCCCCCTATTGGACGACCGCTCCCGTGAATGTGGCCGGTGGCGATCCGATCGCCGTCCGGTTGCAGTATGACGGCGCCACCTTGTCCCTGACGTTAACCGACACCGCCAATAATGCCTCGTTCAGCACCAATTGGGTCGAAGACGTGCCCACCGCGGTCGGCGGAACAAACATGGCGTATGTGGGCTTCACCGGCGCCTCCGGAGGCGTGGCCTCGCATCAAGTTGTCAGCAACTTTTCTTTCACCAGCGGCTTGACGGTTTCCCTCTCGCTTGAGTTCACCGCTCAGAATAGTATTCTAATCTCATGGCCTGTGACGGGCGAAAATTATGTGCTCCAAGAGACGCCGAGTCTGTCACAGCCCAATTGGTCCAACGTGACGGACACCATCAACATCGTCGGCGGGCAGGCGCAGGTGGAGGTCTCACCCACTGCCGGCGCCCGGTTCTACCGCCTGCAACTTCAGTGAGTTTATGAGCCGGGCGCGCCGAGCCTTCACCCTCATTGAGCTGTTGGTGGTCATTGCCGTCATCGCCATCCTGGCGGCAATGCTCCTGCCGGCCCTGGCCACGGCCAAGGAGAAGGCGAATCGAACCGACTGCCTCAGCAACCTGCGGCAACTCGCCCTGTTCATGCAACTCTACACCGATGACAATCAGGATACCTTCCCCGCCCACCGGAACGGCCACTGGCCAAACGCGGACGAAAGCGTGTCCTTAACGGATTGGTGGGGAACGGCCATTGACGTCTATGGCGGCAACGGGCGCTCCAACCTCTTTCACTGCCCTTCCATCAAAGGCCGCCAACTGGAAAACGGGGTGAGGTGGGACTGGAAGTTCGATTGCCACCTGGTCGGCTACGGATACAACTCCTTCTTCCTGGGCCTTTATCCTTACGGCCCCTCGCAGCTTACCGTGGGCGGCTTCACCTTTTCCTCGGCGCCTTGGTTCAAGCGCAGTTCGGTCCTCCGTCCGACCGATACGCTGTTGGTGGGCGACTCGATGCCCCGCATCGATCTCAAGTGGAGTTCCAGCGCCTGGTGGCCCAACGCCTGCATGCGGGTGGAAGGCAGCACCAGCCGCGGTTTTGAAGGCCTTGACATGGCCCGTCATCGTGGCACCGGCGTCCTGGCGTTCTGCGACGGCCATGCCGAAGCGCGCAAGGACCAGGCCATCAATCCCCCTGTCGATCCCGGGTCGGGCGACCGGCGCGGCCTGATTAACTCCAAATACTGGGACCCTCTCCAGCGCAGCGGGACACAGTAGCGTCCTACGCTTCAAGCCTCCCCTCTCCGGGTGGTTGTTCATTGAAGTGGTTCAAGCCGGCACGCGGACAGTTTCAAATCTACTATCACAACGACCAAGCCTACGAGCCGGATTTCGTGGTTGAAAGCAAAACGGGTTTGTTCCTCTGCGAACCCAAACGCGCCGATGAAATGGAGAACCCGGAGGTCATCGCCAAGAAAGCTGCCGCGCTCGAGTGGTGCTCTCTTGTTCGAACCGGATTACGCCATCCACCCTGGCGAAACACTTGCCGAAACCCTTGAAAAACTCGGCATGCCCCAGGCCGAGCTCGCCCAACGCCTGGGCCGGCCTCTGCAGATGATCTGCGAGATCATTCGGGGCAAGAAGGCTATCCCTGCTGAAACCGCCCTCCAGCTTGAGCGCGCGACCGGTGTTCCTGCCGACTTCTGGAACCCCTCTCAGCGCACTTACGAAGCCACCCTTGCCAGGATCGAGGAGGAGCGGGGACTTGCCCGAATGGCGCTTAGACAAGGTCTCGGTTTTCACGGGGGTGAGGTTCACGAGTGTTTGCGATACCTGCTGCGATGGGGGATTTCCTTCATTTGGCGGCGGGGGCGGTTGAGCAAGTTGGTAAGGCTTGGGACGCCGCTTTACTGCACCTTGAACCGCCCGCTCCCCAAGAGCGGGGTGAGCAGGTCCAGGGCCAGTTCCGGTTTGGTCTTGAAGAGGATGTCCTGGGGGATGCGGCAGGCCCGGCGCCGTTCCTGGTAAGCCGGCTCGAACCAGCATTGGGGCAGGTAAAGCCGGCTGTCCAGCAGCGCATACCCTTTGGGACTGGAATAGCAAATGAAAACGCCCGACTGGCAATTGGCCGTCTTGCCCAGCGCCCAGCTTCAGGCCGCTCGGCCATCAACCGCCGCACCGCTTGCACGTCCGCCGCGTCGATCCTTCGCTCGCGAATGATCCGCGCTTCGATTATCTCCGGCCCAGCGCCATTCAACTATGCCAGCCACTCTAAGCCACCTCCTCC
>JAJYHY010000332.1 GCA_021784555.1 bacterium | reverse complement strand
CACCAACCGAAACCAGAACGCAGAGGGCCATCAGCGCCCCGTTTAGCCGGATCGGCACCGCGCAGCTCAAATCCCAGGGGCGAATCTGCGCAGTGATCAGCTTCAAAACGCCGTAGGCCACCGGAAGCGCCAGCAGCCCGGCGATGGCCCCGAATAGGGCGTGCTCGGTCAGGAGTTGGCGGACCAGGCGGCGGCGTCCGGCGCCGAGGGCTGCTCTGACGGCATATTCGTGGCGGCGCTGTTCGCTCTGCGCCAAGGCCTGGGTCGCGAGGTTCAAATAGGCAATCAACAGAACAAAGCCGATGATGCCAAATATCCGGTTGAGGACGTGCAGATACCCGGCCTGGCTTTGGGCAAACGAAGACCGCACCGACGCCACCGAAAAGCCTCGTTCAGCTTGGTCAGTGGTCAGTGATTCACCAAGGGATTGTTCAGCTTGCGCGACGCTTGGGAACAGGCCGTCCAACATGGCTTGCGTTGCCTGCCACGAAACCCCGGGTTTCAAAAGACCGAAGCCCTGTATGGCTACCCCTGCCTCCCAATCGCCTGGCACGGAGCGATCTCTCGGGATGGTGGGTACGCCGCGAACGGGCACCCAGAAGTGCGTGTACGCCGTAGGAATCCGGAAGTAGCGGGGCATGACTCCTATGATGGTGAGGTCGTGCCCCCCTAATCGGATCGTTTTCCGGAGTACCTTCGGATCACCCCCGCAGAGCGACCGCCACCCCAAGTAGCTCAGCACGATCACCGTGTCATTTTCCGGCACCCCCGTGCTGTCCAAAATGACGCCCTCGCCCTTCGCGAAGGTCCGGCCCAGCAGCGGCCGCACGCCCCATAGCGTGAAGTAATTCGGCGAAACCATGAGGCCCTGGATCCCCTGGGCCATGCCCCCTAGCTTCCTGTGCTGCAGCCAAACTACGTCCCCCCAGCCAAAATCAGAGAAACAGCCCCGATTGGCCTCCAATGCAGCCAAGGCGGACATCGATAAGGAACCGTTTCCTTGGCGCTCGCCTATTTGCACCAGGCGGTCCGACGCCGGTCCCGGAAGTGGATGCAGCACCATGAGGTCCATGGCACTGAAAACGGCGGTGGCCGCGCCCACACCGAGGGCGATGGTCAGCAACAAGGCCCCGCTAAACCAAGGGTTCTTCAGCAATTGGCGAAAGGCGAATTTGAGGTCATTCATGGATTTGCGATTTTAGATTTGCGATTGGCGACTTCTCGGCATTGCGGAGGCGTGCTGGCCTCAAGCGGCGGCACGCCCCAATAATAGACAAAGCAGCCTGCCTGCGGTGTCGTTGATTTGGTTGCGCCGCGCCACAGGCGACTTGAGCGCCTGTGGTCTCGACTGAACGAGATTTGCGGTTTGGCACGGACTGGTTGCCTGCTATGTTTCTCGCATGAAGTACCACATCACGCTGGTGGAATCGGAAGAGGGGTTTGCCGTCTGGTGCGACGAACTGCCGGGCTGCTGCAGCCAGGGGGCCACAAGGCGGGAGGCGTTGGACAATATTCGTGTCGCGATACGCGAGTACCTGGAGGCACAGCCAGAAATTGAAGCGCGCTTCGGAACGAAGGTCTATCGGGAGGTAATCACTGTTTAGAAAGCCATGCCCAAGCTTCCCGGCATCCCGCACCTGCAGGCCGTGCGCGCTTTGGAAAAAGCGGGGTTTGTTCTCATTCGACAGGGCAAACACATCATATTGAGCGACGGCGCGCACACCGTGCAGGTCCCGCGGAACAACCCCGTCAACGCCTACACGATGGGCAAGCTCATTCGGGACGCTGGCCTGACGGTGGCCGAGTTCAAGCGGCTGTTGTGAAGTCCACAGCCCGCAAATCGCAAACCTAAAATCGCAAATCCCCTCATTCATAGTGCTGGGTCTCCGTAGGCTGGCCGTTGGACTGCTGGCTCAGTTCCAGGGTGATGTGCCGGCGCTTGAGGGTGGCGCCTTCGGCTTGGGAGAGCCGGGCCAGGGCGGTTTGGTAAGCCACCAAGGCGCTGATTTCGGCGGAGCGGGCGGCGGTCAACTGGCTCTGATGAGTGAGGACCTCGAAGGTGGTGCTCCGGCCACTCTGGAGCTTTTCCTGTTCGGCATCGAGGGTGGTTTGGGCAAAGATGCGGGCCTCGCGGGTTGCCTCAACGCTTTGGAAAGTGGAGCGTGCGACGGCGACGTCGTTTTCGACCTCGATGAGGATATTCTGCTGCATGGAGTAGTTATCGCTCAGCAGGCTCTTCAAGACCCGTTGCTGTGTATCCTCCGCAATTTGCGCCCGCAGGAGGTTGGCGCGGCTGGCGGCCGCCTGGGATTCGGCTTGCTGTTCATCCAGTCGCGGGATGGTGCCGACGGCCACGCGCTTGGCGTTCTCCATTACCAGCCGGTTGGCTAACTCCAGGGCACGTTCCTGGACCTTCACGTATTCCTGCTGATAGATAAGGTTGTAATAGGCCTCCTCGATGGCGGTAACCGTATTGATGACCTGGCTGCGGAACTGAAGCTCGGAAATCTTCAGGTTACGCCGGTCAAGAATGATTTGGAGTCTCGAGCTGTCGATCCAGGCGTTTTTGAGGAGCGGTTGGCGCAGTTGCAAGAAACCGGCCGTGCCGGAGACGTTTTCAAACGGGCCGAATTGGTTCGCGCCGTAGGAGTCCGAGAGACTGCCTTGGAGGCTGTAATTGAGGCCCCACGGCGCCAGACCGGAGAAACCGGCACTGCCCCTGTTGTTATCCGCTACGGTTCCCTGGTATGGACGGCCCTGGGGATCGTAGCCGCCAGGGGCCTGGTTGAAATCATGCGAGCCGGAGGCCGAGAAGGAGGGATCGTACGCGCCAAAGTCTGATTTGAGGGCGAAGCGGCTCAACTCGGGGTTGTACCGCTGGATCTTCACGTCCAGGTTATGTTCGAGGCCAACCTGGATGCAGTCCTGCAGCGACATATTCGTGACGGTAACGGCGTTGGTGGTGACGGGGGCTAGCTTGACGGGCGCCATGGTGGGTGGGGCTGCGACGGGCGGATTTGCCGAGGCAGTGCTCGTTGCGGGCGCATTCGTCTGAACCAGAGCCGCGGCTGCGTTTGTTTGAGGCGACGTGGCGGGGGCACTTATTTGAGCTGGCGCTACGGTTGCGACGCCGACGAAGACCAACAAGGTTGCTATGAGTTTCGGGTCATTCATGGATTTGGGGGATTTGCGATTTTAGATTTGCGAGCTGCGATTTCTCGGGATTGCGGGCGGCCGGCGCGCCGAGGTGATGGACCAGGCCGTGGGATTGGAGATTGGCATCGCGCCTTGACAGGAGGTGTGAGCGCCAACAGAGTCTCGGTATGAAGACGTTTACCGTCAGAGAGCTGGATCGACAGCCCAAGGTTGTCCTGGACGCCTGCGACCGGGATGGCGCGGTGCAGATTCGCCGCCGGAACGGGCGCACGTACACCATTCGGCCAGATGCGGGTCCCGACCGAATAACGAGCATACCGGACTTCCGCGCCCGGGTTGCGAAGATCTTTCCCAGGCCTATCCCCGCCGCGCAGAGCCGTTTGGTGGATAAGTTGTTGGCCGGCGAATGAGGCCGTACGCTGACACGAACTTCTTCTCCCGCTTTTATCTTCGCCTCGCCGAGACGAAGGACATCGCGGGCCAATTGGAGCAGGCTCAGGCTGCGGGAAGCCCGCCCTTGCCCGTCACTTGGCTGCACCGCGTCGAGACGGTGAACGCTTTCCAGCTCTACGTTTTCGCCGGCAAGTCGGGAGGACGGACGCGCGTCACCCCCGAACAAGCGGCCGCTGCCCACGCGGCCTTTCGGGCGGATTTGGCGAATCCAACGTTCTTGCGTTCGGTCCAAATTGAGGTAGCGGCGTTGGAGGCTCAGTTCGAGGAGTTGGCGTTGCGGCACACCGCAAGGCACGGGTTTCGGACATACGATGTCGTTCATGTCGCCTCGGCCCTTCTCTTGAATTGCGACACTTTCTGGAGTTTCGACCCGAAGGCCTCGCGATTGGCAGCACTGGAGGGCCTGGCTGTGCGATGAGTCGCATCTTCCATTTGCGATTTGGGATCCTGTGCAATTGGCGATTCGGCGCGACCATGGGGGGATCGAAGCCAATGTTCCCCCTCGGGCGGTTCGCCGTCGCGTTTCCCCCAAATCGCAAATCGCAGATCTAGAATCGCAAATTCCCTCACTCATAACGCAAGGCTTCCATGGGATCGACTCTCATGGCCCGGCGCGCCGGCAGCCAGCAGGCAAGAATCGCCGCCAGCATGAGCACCGCGCCGGCCCCAAGCGCGATGAGCCAGGCCGCCTGGGAAATCCCCGCAAAGACCGCGCGTGCGGGCCCCGCGGGGCCTTCAATAGGCATCACAACGCCAAGCACCCGCAGAATGCCCACCGCCCCGGCGATTCCCAAGGGTGCGCCCCACAGGGCCAGGGCAAACCCGCGACGCAACACGAGCCATCGGACCTGCCCGCGTTGGGCGCCCAACGCCATGCGGATGGCGAATTCACGCGCGCGTTGGGAAGCCGTACAAGCGCTGACTCCATAGACGCCGACGAGGGCCAGGAGAAAACCCAATATGCCGAAGGCGATGATGAGCCCTTCGAGCATACGTTGGCTAGCCTGCGATCTGCGAAGTACCCGGGCAGCGCTCTCCAACTGCAACACCGGCAGGGCGGGATCGATCCTGGCCGCAGCCTGACGCAGGGCCGGCGCCATCTCCCTGAACGGCAGGCCGGAGCGTATCACGAGGATTGATGCGTACGCTCCGGAGGGCCGATAGGCGT
Organism: bacterium; assembly: GCA_021784555.1. Classification (GTDB taxonomy): domain Bacteria; phylum Verrucomicrobiota; class Verrucomicrobiia; order Limisphaerales; family UBA8199; genus JAJYHY01. The sequence goes on along the minus strand of JAJYHY010000332.1, from coordinate 4,951 downwards.
GGCACTCATCGGCCCCGGCGACATCATCCACCACGCCGACGACGGTCAGCCATTGTGTGGTATGCACCCAGGCAACCCGCTGCCCGACCGGATTCGTTCCGGGCCAAAATCTCTTGGCCATGGCTTGGTTGATGATCACAACCGGGGAGCTGTCTTCAATCTCCGCCCTGGTGAAAGCGCGGCCTTGGCGGAGAGTCATGCCCATCGTCTTGAAATAATTTGGACCGACGCCGTGCCAGAAGACCGTTGGGGTCTGCTGTGTCGATGTTTCGCCGCGGCCCTCCATCCGGATAGGCCAGCATGTGTCGTATTGAAATGGCATTTCCGAGCACCAGGAAATGCCGCCGACGCCGGGCAGGGCGCCCATTTGCCGATCGAGCTGGGCGAAGAAATTTCGCCGCTTCTGCGCCGAGTCGTAATGCGGGCCGGCCAACCTGATGTGGCCGACAGCCAATCCGTCGGGCCGCCAGCCTGGGGCGCGCATGACCTCCCCGAGGAGACCCACCGCCACCTGGCCGCTCGCAGCCAGCAGCGACAGCGCCAGGATCAACTGAATCACCACGAAGCCGCTTTGCAGACGGTGCCGGAGGCGTCCGGCGGAGACCCCGGGGGCGGCCTCTTTCAGCAATGGATTGACCTTGGCCCGGGTCATCAGCCAAGCGGGCGCGGCGACGGCTAGAATCGCGGCTATGACGGCGGTCAGCAGGCAAAACCCGACCACGTACCAGCTCACGGGAATATCGATCGCCGTAGAACCGCCGACCAGGCTCAACTGGTGCGCCAGGAGGCGGTCGCACGCAAAGGTGAAAGCCAGCGCCAAGGTCCCGCCCAGGAGCGACATGACCAGGTTCTCGCTCATCAACTGGCGGACCACGCGGCTGCGCCCTGCGCCCAGCGCTGCCCGGATCCCCAGCTCGCGAGCGCGCCCCACCATCCGGGTCAGTTGGAGGTTGGCCAGGTTCGCGCAGGCGATGAGCAGGATGAACACAGCCAGGGCGAACAGGAGCCTGACTGCCTGACGGTCCGTCGGGCCCCAGAGCGACCGGCCCAGGGATTCGGTCTCGAGGTAAAACGCTCCGGAGTGGATGTGCGGATGCCGCGCCTTCAGGCGCTGCCCGATGGCACTCATCTCTGCCCGCGCCCGACTCATGGAGACACCGGGTCGAAGCCGTCCGACGACTTCAACACTCTCATTGACGCGCTCCCGTCGCCGTCGCGGCGTCATGGCAATGGGCTGGACGAGATCGACCCGCCCCCCAAAGAGTGGCCGACATTCGAAATCCGGGGGCAACACGCCAAGGATCGTCACCGCAATGCCATCCAATCGTACGGTCCGCCCAACGATGTTCGTGTCTCCATGAAACTGACCCTTCCAGAGCCGATCGCTGAGGAGGACCACCTGGTTGCGGCCCGGTTCGTCGGTCGTATGGGTAAGAGTTCGTCCGAGCAACGGCGGCACCTCCAGCGTGGCGAGGAAGTTGCCGCTGGTCCGAAGCACATTCACCGATTGGGCGGGACCACCGGCCATGGACAGGTTGGCGTTGTCGAGCCAGTTTTGAAATGCGGCCAAGTGCGAGAGGACCGTGCTCTGTTGCCGCTCGTCGAGAAAATCCGCGGCGCTCTGAATGGCGTAGCCGTTGACCGAGACCTCGGCCAGACGAGCGGAGCTGGGAAAGGGCAGTGGATAGAACAGGAACCGTTTGAGCACGCTGAACATCGCGCTGTTAATGCCGATGCCCAGCGCCATGGTAAGCACGGCGACGGCGGTGAAGCCGGGCTTCTTATGCAGTTGGCGAAAGGCGAACTTGAGGTCATTCATGGGATTTGAGGCATTTGCGATTTTAGGTTTGTGAATTGCGATTTGGCATGGCCGCGGGAGCCAAGAGGCAAGCGCGGCTTTGGGATGACGTGAATTCAGGTTGCGCTTGGCGCTTGCCTGGAGGTGAACTAAGGCTAAGATTGCTCATAGATGAAAGCCGACGAGATACGGAAACTGCTTCATGAACGCCCGTTTCACCCGTTCATCATCCATGTGGCGGATGGGGGTCGCTTGCTGGTCAAACACGAGGACTATGCCGCCCTGGCACCCAGCGGGCGGGAAATCATCGTTTATCGCCACGATCGGCCGGATGATTATCAGGTTGTGGAACTTATGCTGGTTACGCGGCTTGAAATTACAGCGCGGAATGGAGCCAAGAAGGCTCGCAGATAGGCGAGTGCAGCCTGAACTCTCCGTTGCCGTGGCGATAAGGCTGGGGTTCGCATGAGGCCTCCCTGTGGCAAAGGGGGTGCGCCATGCGCCTGACCAATCGCAAATCGCGAATCTAAAATCGCAAATCCATTCATTCATAGCGCAATGCCTCCATCGGGTCCACAAGCGAGGCCCGTCGGGCCGGAAGGTAGCTGGCCAACAAGGTCGCCAAAACCAGGAGGACCGACACGAACAGGAAGGTCGTCAGGTCGGTGGGGCTGATACCGTATAAGAGACCGGAGAGAAATCGCGTGAGGGCCAAGGCCAAAACCAATCCGATCCCGATGCCCCAAAAGGAAAGGCGGGCGCCCTCGCCCACAACCAACCGGAGCACGTCTCCTCGCGTGGCCCCCAGCGCCATGCGGACGCCGATCTCGCGAGTTCGCTGTGCGATCGAGTAAGCGACGACGCGCGACAGCCCAAGCACCGCCAGGAACAATCCCAAGCAGCCCACCAGCCCGAGCAAAATGCCGGTCACGCGGACCGGGAAGAGCGCAAAGGCCAAATGCTGCTCTAATGTACCCAGGTAGCTGAGGGCCAAATTCGGGTTCAGCCTGGCCACCGCGCCGCGGACCGCGGCTGCCAATGATTCCGGCTTGCCCGCCGTGTGAACGACGATGGTCGCTTTTGACTGATACTGCTGGAAGAAAGGCTGAAACAGCACCGCGTGCGGCGGTTCGCTCAAGCTGCGGTATTTGCCTGTCGCCACCACGCCGATGATGCGGGAAGGTCTGTTGCCAACCATGACTTGCTGGCCCACCGGGTCCTGATGGGGCCAGAAGCGATTGGCAAAGGCCTGATTGATGACTACCACCGGAGGCGCCCCCTCGCGATCGCGTTCCGTGAATTCACGTCCGCGCAGCAGGGGCGTCCCCATAGTGACAAAGTAACCGGGGCCCAGGTCAAAGTGTTGCACTGGAAACCCGTCTTGCCCCGGCAGTGGCGGATGGCCGGGGACTTTGACGCCCGTCGCCGAGGAGACGCCACCCAGCGGCAGATAGGTTGCCAGGCTCGCGGAGAGGACCCCGGGCAGGGCCTTGATCCGTTCGAGCAACTGCTCGTAGAATCGCCGTCCCGCATCAGGGGAATAGTTGAGGCTCTGAAGGTCGAGCGTGGCAATCAAGCGGTGCCCGACCTGGAAACCAGGGTTGATGGCCTGCGCGTTCAGGAGGCTGCGGAGGCAGAGGCCGCCACTAACCAGGAGGGCCAGGCAGAGCGCGAGTTCCACCACCACCAAGGTATTGCGCAACCGAGAGCGGCGCCTTTCTCCTCCCAGGTTCGCCTCCTTGAGGGTGCGCATGAGATTGAGCCTCGTGCCCACCAGGCTGGGAGCCAAGCCAAAGATAATCCCGGCCAACAGGGATAGCGCCAGGGTGAAGGCCAGCACACGCCAGTCGGACGTCACCGCAAGATGAATGGGCAATCTCGGCGGAATGAAGCGCAGGAGGAGCGGGGCTGTCCACCGGGCCAAAAGAAAACCGGCAGCCCCGGCGAGCAGGGAGAGCAGGAGCGATTCGGTGAAGATCTGGCGAACGAGACGCCACCGCGAGGCCCCCATCGCGGAGCGGAGGACCATCTCGTATCGGCGGCCCAGGACCCGCACCAGAAAAAGATTGGCGGCGTTGATGCAGGCGATCAATAAGAGCAGTCCGACCACTACCTGCAACAAGCCAGTGAACGCGTCCACATAGCCGCGAAATGGGCCCGGGACCAACGTCGCCGGAAAGAGCGCCACACCGAGGTCTTGATTGCTGTTCGGATAAGCTCGTTCCAGTTGATGGGCCAGCACGCTCATGCTCGCGCACGCCTCTGTGCGGGTCACTTTCGGCTTGAGAACGCCGATGGCGATGAAGCGCTGTGCCCCGCGGCGGGTCAAGAACTGCGGATCGTGTTTGATGAGCGGCTCCATGGCGATGGGCAGCCAGAGGTCTGGCTCGATCCCCACCACCATGCCGTTGAAGCCCGGGGGCGCGACCCCGATCACAGTAAAGGAACTCCCGTCTAGGGTGAGGCTTCTTCCTACGATGTCCGGCTGGCCAGCGAACTCCCGCTGCCAGAACCGGTCGCTCAAGACCACCACGGCGGACCGTCCCGGTTCCCGGCCTTCCTCCGGAAGGAAGAATCTTCCTACAATTGGCTTGATGCCCAGAGCGGCAAAGAAATTGCCGGAGGCAAGTTGTCCCTGAAGCAATTCTCCTTGGCCCCTGCGGCTCCAGCTCAGAAATGCGGGTACTCCGTCGAAGGCAACCAGGTCGCGAAAGACTTGGTTGTGGTCGCGATAGTAAGCGTAGTCCGGGAAACTGAGAGTGGCGTAAGCTCCGAAGCCGGAGTGGGCCTTGACGTCCCGATCCCAGACCTCGACTAGCCGATCGGCCGAGGCGACGGGCGGTGGTCGCAAGAGCAGGGCGTCGGTAAAATTGAAGATGGCCGTGTTCACGCCGATGCCCAGGGCGAGCGTCAGCACGGCGACGGCAGTGAACCGGGGATTCCTGGTAACCGTTCACGGGGTTGAAGGGTAAGGGGGCGAAAAAAAAGTTGGTATAAAACGAAGTTCGGGCTGGCGTCGCGCCGATCCGCCCGGTAAAGTCCTGGTCCGTGGACCAACAATGGATCATACGCGGGCGGCGGATCGGGCAGCCAGATTTGCTCCTGATCCGCGAGATCCTCGCGACCGAGGGCCGGCGGGGCCGCACTCATGTC
>JAJYHY010000018.1 GCA_021784555.1 bacterium | reverse complement strand
TTACTGTGAATGTTGAGGGATTACCTCACATCCTGCGGCGAGAACCCACCTCTTGATATTGTGCTCACTCCGCCTTCACGACCAAAGTTATTAATGCATGGACCCTTACTTTAGACTTGAGACCGGAGAGCGTCTCGGCCGCCCATTTGTTGGCGCGGCGAAAGACGGTGACTTCGGGGCCGGCCTGTGAAAGGAGGACGTATTCCTCCAAGGACGCGATGCTGGTGTAGGCGAAAAATTTCTCCCGTTTGTCGGTGCGCTCCGTGCTCTCGGAGAGGACTTCGATGATGAGCTTTGGGTAACGGACAAACCGCGGATGGGTGTCGCGCTTGTCGCAGGTGACGACGATGTCGGGATAGTAGAAATATTGGTCGTTGCGCAGATCGAGATTCACCCGGATGTCGCTGATATAGAGCCGGCATGGCCCTCGCCGGATATGCCGGCTGAGGGTGAGACTGGTGTTCACCACAATTTGGTTGTGGTCACGCGTCTCGCCGGCCATGGCGTACACCAAGCCGCCGAGATATTCATGGCGCACGTCACTGGCTTGCTCCGCCGCCAAATAGTCTTCGACGCTAACAAATTCGTTTTGGATGGCCATTTGCATGGACGCATGCTTAACGCCGAACCTGGCCGCTGCCAATCCTTATCCACCTTTAGGCCATCGTCAGGCTCCAACCCGCTCGTAAATGGCCGAAAGGGGCAGGGTCACCTTGAGCGATTGCAGAATGACTTTAGACTTGGCGCCGGAGATTTCCTTGGCCGCCCATCTATTGGCGCGGCAAAAGACGGTGACTTCGGGACTGGCCTGTGAAACCAGGACGTATTCCTCCAAGGAAGAGATGCTGGTGTAGGCAAAGAACTTCTCCCGCTTGTCGGTGCGCTCGGTGCTGTCAGAGAGGACTTCGATGATGAGCTTTGGGTAACGGACAAACCGCGGATGGGTGTCGCGCTGGTCGCAGGTTACAACGATGTCGGGATAGTAGAAATACTGGTCGTCGCGCAAATCGAGGTTGACCCGGACGTCACGGGCGTACAACTGGCACGGGCCTCTCCTGAGACGCTGGCCCAGGGCGAGCGCAATGTTCAGCCAGATACGGTTATGGCGCCGCGTTTCGCCCGCCATCGCATACACCAGGCCGCCGAGATATTCATGGCGCACGTCGCTGGATTCCTCCGCCGCCAAATAGTCTTCGACACTGACGAATTCGTTTTGAACGGCCGTTTGCATAGACGCAGTTTAACTCCGAATCTGGCCGCTGCCAATGCCAACCCATTTGTAGCTGGTCAACTCTTCCAGGCCCATCGGCCCGCGCGCCCCAATCTTATCCGTGCTGATGCCGATCTCCGCGCCCATCCCAAACTCACCCCCGTCGGTGAAGCGGGTCGAGGCATTCCAATAGACGGCGGCGGAATCGACATCATTGAGGAACCGGTTCGCATGGGCTTCGTCCCGGGTAACAATGCTGTCCGAATGGGCCGAGCCATAGCGATTAATGTGCTCAATGGCCTGCGCCACTCCGTCCACCACGCGGACATTGAGGATGTAGTCGTTGTACTCGGTGTAGAAATCCTGGTCGGAAGCGGTTTTGAGTTTGATTTGAAGAGGGGCGGTCGAGAACTGAGACTCCAAGAGGGCGCGGGCTGAGGCGTCGGCGCGGAGTTCTACGTTTTTCTCGGCCAGTTTGGCGGCAATCCGGGGCAGGAACTGGGAGGCGATGGCCTTGTCCACGAGCAGGGTCTCCATGGCGTTGCAGACAGCAGGCCGCTGGACTTTGGCGTTCATCGCGATTTCTTCCGCCATTTTGAGGTCAGCCTGGCTATCTACATATACGTGACACACGCCTTTGTAGTGCTTGATGACCGGGACTTTGGAGCACTCCGCCACGGCGCGGATAAGGCCCTCGCCCCCGCGCGGCATGCACAGGTCGATGTATTGCGTCAGGGCTAACAGTTCGCGGATGGCGTGCCGATCGGGCGTAGGGACAACCTGGATGGCATGGACGGGGGAGTTGGAAAGTGCGCGCCGGCCAGCTTCGATCATGATGTGGGCGATGGTCTGGTTGGATTCGAGCGCCTCCTTGCCGCCGCGAAGGATGGCGGCGTTGCCGGACTTGAAACAGAGGCTGGCGGCGTCGGCAGTGACGTTGGGCCGGGATTCGTAAATGATGACGACCACGCCGATGGGCGTGCTGACTTTGCGCAGCTTCAATCCGTTGGGCCGCACGCGCTCATCAAGAACTCGGCCGACCGGGTCGGGCAAGCCAGCGACCTCGCGCAATCCCTTCGCCATTGAGGCGATGCGCTTATCGGTGAGCGAGAGGCGGTCGAGCATGGCGGACGACAGGCGCATCTTGGAGCCGGTTTCCATGTCGCGGGCGTTGGCGGACTTGATGGCGGGGGCGCTTTGTTCGAGAGCGTCGGCCATTGCCAGGAGGCACGCGTTCTTTTCCGGTGTCACCAGCCTGGCCAGTTCTCTCGAAGCCGCCTTGGCCTTGCGCGCCAATCCTGTCATTTGCTCGCTTAACGTCATAGATACCGAGCCAATGTACCGCGGGTTGCGGCCCGAGAAAATGAGAAAACGTGATGATGATTGACCAGCAAAGAACTGGGGTATTCGCTTGCCATTGGCCGAGGGGCGGGACCTATTTTTCCCATGCGAGAATTGCCTCATACGCGGTCATGTTTTGTATGCGGGGAAGCCAACCCGTCCGGACTGAACCTCCGGCTGGAGACAGACGGACGCCTCGTCCAGGCCCGCTTCGTGCCGAGGGTGGAGCACGCAGGATTCAGGGGAATTGTGCATGGCGGTTTGCTGGCCACCCTGCTTGACGAAATCATGGTGTGGGCCTGCGCCGTGCGGACAAAGCAGTTTGCCTACTGCGCCGAGTTGACCGTGCGCTATGCGAGTCCCGCCCGGCCAAATCAAACCCTGGTGGGCGCCGCCGAACTGGTCAGCAACCGGCGCGGGCGCCTTTTTGAAGCGAAGGCGGAGTTGCGAGATGAGGCGGGAGTCCGGCTCGCCTCGGCGACTGGGAAATATATCCCGGTGAAAGATGCCGATGTTGGCGAGATGGCCGCGGATTTTGTGGGCGATCCAAGCTGGGTGTTCAAGCCGGACGGCCCGGAGGCAGAGCGAGAGCGGCAGGCCGTCGGAGCGGAAGCCGCGCCGTGAGCCGATTCGAAATCGCGTTTTTCGGTGTGCTCCGTGTATTCCGTGGTTGAAACCCGCCGGCAGATTACCAGAGAATCGATGTCGGATGGACGAGCGCCGTCGAGCACATTGCTGGGGTTTGGTTTGCCGCCGCGAATGCCTGGTTCCGACCTGGCGCGGCTGGGCGGGGCTGTTGTTGGTACTGCTGCTAGGCGCGGTGCTGGTGGTGCGCAATGCCGAACCGTTCCTGGCCGTAACCGATTCCAAACCCGGCGGGATACTCGTGGTAGAGGGCTGGGCCTCCGACTACGTCCTCCAGGACGCCATAGCCGAGTTCCGGCATCATCAGTATTCAAAGGTGTATGTCACGGGAGTGCCGATTGACTCCGGTTCCATGTTGGTCGAGTACGAGAGCTACGCTGAACTTGGCGCGGTTCGCCTGGCCAAACTTGGCTTGAGCACCAATCTCCTCCAGTGTGTGCCGGCGCCACTTGTGCGCAAGGACCGGACTTACGACTCCGCCGTGGCTTTGAGGCGTTGGTTTGAAGCCCGCCACCTCCCCTGTCCCTCGCCCGTTAATGTCCTGACGGAGGGGCCGCATGCGCGGCGCTCCCGCCTGCTTTTCGAGGAGGCCCTGGGAGGTCACGTGACCGTGGGGGTCATTGCCGCTCCCCCTGGGAATTACAATCCCAATCGCTGGTGGCGTTCCAGCGCGGGGGTGCGGAACGTAATCGGCGAGGCCCTGGCTTACATCTACGCCCGCTTCTTCTTCTGGCCGTCGCGATAATACTGAGAATCGGTGTGCTCTGTTGTGAAGCTTCCAAATGCAAGCAAGGCACTGGTCGAGCAAAGAAAAGTCACCGATTACCTGCTTGACCTTGATCATCCAGAAGGAGGCCGCAAGGCAGAGTTCGTTTCCCGGTTCGGCTTTGCTGCCAAAGAATGGCGGATCTTGGCTGAGGCACTGATGATTCACGCCCGCGCGCATGCTGTTTCCTCGACCTCGACCACCAAGTACGGCACCAAATATCGCGTTGACGGCGCGATTTCCTGCCCCGATGGCCGCTCACCTTGCATCCGAGCCATCTGGATCATCGACGCGGGCACGGGTTTTCCAAGACTGGTCACGGCGCACCCTCTTTAGTATAGTATATATATGATTCGCGAACACGACCGGGTAGTATTGACCGCACGTTTGCACGACGAGGGCCTTGAGCCTGGCGATATCGGGGCCGTGGTGCATGTTTACCCGCGGCAGGAGGCTTACGAGGTGGAGTTTGTAACCCTCGCCGGAAAGACGGCAGCAGTCGTCACGGTCGCCGCCGAGCAGGTACGTCCGGTTGGCAGCAGTGAGATTCCTCATGCTCGAGAACTGGCTCATCACTCAGAACCGCGGATCGCCTAATTCCAGGCGGTTAGCGAGCCCAAGGGCGCGGGCGACGCTTTGCAGCCGACCCCTGACCTGTGACCCGTGACCTCTGACCTGTGGCCTCCCTAATGGCCGTAGAGCCTGTGTTTAGCCATCTCGCGGATGATCATCCCGCCATGGATGAGGGCCAGGACCAACAGCCCAATGCCGGAGAAGTGCTCCATTCGCAGCAGAGTCTTTTCGCTAAATTTCCCATGGCCAAGTGAGACCAGCCAGCTTAACGCGAAGAACCAGCCGCCCGTCCCCGCCGCCACGCCGCCGACGCAGGCCAGTTTGCCCGGCCAATCCGGAGTAACCCAGCCCCGCGAAATAAAGTTGGCCGCCAGGATGATCCAGAATACCAATACACCCAGGTTGCCCATCACCCGCACGAAGCCGGTCATGAAGGCCGAGTGCGGATGAAGTCTCTCGCCGAGATGCTCTTCGAATCGGTCGGCGGCCGCGCTCAGATGCACGGGGGCCTGGACGGACTGGGCCAGCACGAACTTCATTCCGAGAAACAACAGGAAGACAAAGCTAAAGAGCTCCATCCCCGCTTTGATATACCCTTGCGAAAAAAAAGAGGCAAACCCGGTGAAGGCAATGAAGCAATAGATCACCTCCATCACCGTCGCCCCCAGTCCGATCAGCAGCCCCCACCTAAACCCGCGCCGCGCCCCTTCGTTGATAATCGTCAGGTTGACCGGGCCGACGGGAATGGAGAGCAACAGGCCGCTGATGAAGCCGGTGAGTGAGGCCAGGAAAATAGGGGAGGTCGTCATTCCTGGATTTAGCCGGCCGATGGGGTGTGGGTATCGAACTCGTCGTCGTCTTCCTCCTCGATTTCGCGCCGCATCCGTCTGGAAATGCGAGGCCGGATGAATCCATAAACCAGGTAAAGGGTAAAGAACGCCGGCAGCACGTAAAACAGGATGGCTTCACGGAACACAAACAGAAAGCCCAGGAACACCGCGGTAATGATCGCCTTGGTAAATGTGCTCCGGGAGCGGAGTCCCAGCGACTTGAAACTCGGGTAACGCACCGTGCTGACCATCATCGCTGAGAGCAGCAACAGCACCGCCGCCAGGAGGTACTTCCAAGCGCCTAAGGTGCGTTCCTTTTCATTAAGCTGGATGATGAGCAGCGTCAGCGATGCCACCAACCCCGCCGCTGACGGGATCGGGAAGCCCAAAAAATCTTTGCCCCCGCCTCCCGGCCCCTGGGCCGCCAGGCAGTTGAAGCGCGCCAGCCGAAAGGCGCCGCATAAGAGGTAAACCGAAGAGATGAACCAACCAAATTCCGGTCTGGCGCCAAATACGTCCCTTAGCACGACCCGGTGGACCAGAAACGCCGGCGCCACCCCGAAGGAAATCAGGTCCGCCAGCGAATCGAATTCGCGGCCAAAAGGGCTCTCCACCCCGCCCATCCGGGCCACCCGGCCATCGAACAGGTCGAAGATGCAAGCCAGCAAGATAAAACCGAGCGCGACCTTGATCTGCTGGTAATTGCCCGCCGAGATGTTCGCCTCGACGATCTTCGTCAGGGCCACAAACCCGCAGAAGAGATTCCCGGCGGTGAGCAGGTTGGGCAGGAAGTAGATCTTCAGCTTCGGCTCGGCTCCCTCTTCCGCCGACGGGTCAGGTGGCAGCTTGTCCATTGGGTTCCTCACTCGAACACCGCCAGCACGGTCTCGCCCCCAACCACCTTGTCCCCAACCTTCACTCGGATCTTTGCCTCTTCCGGCAAATAGACCTCCGCCCGTGAACCAAATTGAATGAGGCTGATCCGCTCCCCGCGCACTAACTCCTGCCCCTCGACTACCCATGGCACGATGCGCCGGGCCAATACACCCGCAATCAGCCGCACACCAACCTTCTTTCCGGGCGGATCGTTCAGTTCAAATCCAAGCAGCACATTCTCATTGTGCAGGGCGGATTCGGTCCTGATAGCGCTCAGAAACTGCCCGGCGGTGTACTTCATCAAACTCACTTTCCCCCCCGCCGGGGCATTCTGAACGTGAACATCCAGCACCGACAAAAACATGGAAATCCTCTGGCACGGCCCGCCCATGAACTCGGTCTCCGTGCAGCTATCAACCACGTCCACCTTTGCGTGCGCCGGGCTGAGAACCAAACGCGCCCCCACCGGCACCCGCGAGGTGGGGTCGCGAAAGAAATAGATCGTGAACAACGAAAAGACGGCCCAAAGCACGACCAGGACGGGCGTCACCGCCACCGCCAGGGTGCCGATGAAAGTGGTGAAAAGGCCTAGGACCAGGACGATTAACACCCCAATCAGCGAAATCAGAATGAGCTTGAAACCCGCCTTTCGGGCTCTCCCCACGTTTTTCATTGACCGTAAGAGTAAAGCCTGGGGCCAGAGGAGCAAAGGCAAATTTCCTGGCACTCTCAGCCAAAATGAGCGCCGCGTTTCTCCTTGCCCGCCGCGATAACGACGACTCCGACAAGAAAAACGGTGAGCGCCGTCAGCGCCATCGCCGTGGCGTAGCTCAAGTGTCGCGCGAAAACCGCTTCCAAGTAGGCGACGCTCCCGGCCAGCAACACGCCGCATTGATAGGCAAATCCCGGCAGAAAGCCGCGGACCGCATTCGGCGCCAGTTCATTGAGGTGCGCCGGAATCACCCCCCAGGCGCCCTGAACCATGAACTGCATCAAGAAGGCGCCCAGGACCAGCCACACCGTCCCCGGCGCATAGGCCCAGAGCGGAATGAGAACCATTGCCAAAATAAAGGCGACGATCATCCCACGCCGCCGGCCAAAGCGGTCGGAGAGTTGGCCGAAGAGGATGCCGCCTAAGAGCGCGCCGATGTTGTAAATGACCGCGATGACGGCCACTTCTCGGGGAGTGAACCCGCGCTGCTCCTTCAGAAAAGTGGGATACATGTCCTGTGTCCCGTGAGAAGCGAGGTTCATCATCATCATGAGCGCCGTTAGATAGAGGAAGATTCTCCAGTTGGACACGATGGCCCGCCCCAGACCCCGCCAACTCTCCTGGCGCGTCTTCCGCCATATCGCCGACTCCTTGACGCGGTAGCGGATGAACACCGCCAGCAGGGCCGGCAAGCCGCCGAGGAAGAACATCGGGCGCCACCCCCACCGTGGAAACACGGTGAAATAGCAGCACGCCGCCAGGAGGTAGCCGATCGCGTAACCTTCCTGGAGCAGCCCGGACAAAACGCCGCGCCATCGCGGCGGGGCCTTTTCCATCGCCAGGGAGGCGCCCACGCCCCATTCGCCGCCCATGCCGATCCCAAACAGGGCGCGTAACACGAGGAACGTAGTGTAAGTGGGCGCCAGACCGGAAAGGATTTCAATGATGGAGTAAAAGACCAAGTCGATCATGAGCGGCAGCCGTCTGCCGTATCGGTCGGCCAGCAGCCCGAAGATGAAGGCCCCGACCGGGCGGAAGGCCAGCGTCACCGCAATGGTGGCGGCGATGGCGGCAATATCCGTCTTAAAGTCGTGGGCAATGGCGGGGAGGGCGAAAACCAGGACAAAGAAATCGAATGCGTCCAGCGTCCAGCCCAGGAGAGTCGCCAGCAGGGCGGTGAGATAGTCATTCGGTTCCTCCATATCAACGAAGCAGCATTAGTGAAGATAGGGGCAGGGCGACAATTCGCGGGTCAAGGATTCTCGGCGAATCATCCCGGACAATGAGCAGGCCAAAGGGAGCGTTGTTGACGGCCCTCTCTATGAACGAACGCAGCCCTTCGGTATCTCGCATCGGGTCCACCCTCGCCTGGTATTTGACCTCAATGGGGATTCGTTTGACGCCGATAGTGAGGACGAAATCAACCTCGGGCTCGTCAGGGCGCTCCGGAAAATGGGCGACGTCCAGTCCTTCGATGGTGAAGAGCAGCGCCCCGGTGACGCTTTCGGCGAGGTGTCCGGCCACCCCCGTCAACTCTGGATGCTCCCGCAACCCGGCAATGTCCAAGGGTATTCGTTCCTGCAACCAGCTCGCCCTGAGACCGTGATCGAGCAGGACGAACGCCGGCCTGCCAGACCGCGCTGCTTCATTGAAAGTGCTTCCCAGTATTGTCCTCTCAAACCAGTCAGCCAGACGGAGAATCGGCGAATCGAAGCCGCCCATCTCCCGCACATCGTCGAACTGGACGCGAAGAATCCTGCGGCCCTCCACCCCGGATTTGAGGGCGTCCTCGATCCAGTGCAACTGCGCCGTGGTCTTGCCGACTTGCCGCGGCCCGCGCACCGCGACTATGGGCGCCAGCTTCCACTCCAGACGGCGCTGAATCTGCCCGACCAGATGCCGGCGGTGGGATGGCAGTTCAGGCAGAGCCCGCCCCTCCCACCAGGGGTTCTGCCGGCGCAGGTCCTCCACCAACTCAGGGGGCAGTGTCATCTGCGAAAACAAATACTCTTTGGTCATGGCGTCGGGTCACTGCCATGACCTGACCTCGGCCCGAGGGCCGAGCACTTCAAGCATCTGCGGAATGTCCCAAACCCTCAGCACGTTCAGGTAATCCGGGCCATCCGTATGGGATTTAGGTAGTTGGGCTAGCTCCAGTTGCTGCATCTTAGGCTCGAATAGGGCCGCATAGGCGGCATTGATTCCCATATTTCCTTGCCCTCGAACCACCAGGGACGATTTCCTGAATTCCGGCAAAGAGGCCAATGCCTGCGCCGCGCAACGGATATCCCAGACTCGCATTCCGTCGAGCGTTTGGCCCAGAAGCATGAACCGCCGGCGGACCTGGGTCGCCTTGAATTTGTCGGTCGTCCAAGTGGCGGGGTCAATGCCGCGAGGTGCGAAGAAAGCCAGCGCCGCTCCCCGGGCGCGCATCCGCGACTTCTCTTCGGGCGTGATGCCGGGCGGCCCTGACCACTCATCATTAGGGCCCGCGGCAGGCGTCCAGCTCCTGGCGTCGAGGACGGTCAGCACGATTTCGCGGGGCCTGACATTCCGGGCGTCCGTGACCGTCCACAGGGGAAGCCTGATCCCCGGCTGGATGCTCAGTTCGTAGCGCCTATAAAGCAGTCCGGCTCGTTGGACACGCTCCTCGAGCAGCGGCTGGACCGAGACCGGTCCCTCAGGCCAGCCGCGGAACACCTTCTGCCGCAATCGACGCAGCAAGGCGGTCCGCTCTTGAGCCGACGGCCACCCGCTGTGTTCGAAGGCGGCCAGCCGGGCCTCCGGGACAAACAAGTACTGGATTCTGGTATTGATTTCGTCAGATGGCAGCTTGTCGAAGACCCGCAACTGGGCGGGTTTAAAAAAGGGGGTGGCGGCCATGGCGATGATCGGGTCCTCGCCCTTGAGATAGCGGTTGAACCAGCGGAAGACCGGCAATTGGAGGTCCTGCGTATCGGCGTGGGGGCCGTCGGTGATGAGCAATCCGAGTTGGTTGGTGCGCCCGTAGAGTTGATAGATGCGGCGCGTTTTCATGTAGAGCCGGACGACGCCATCCAGCGGAAAGAGGGTGTCCTTATCGGAGTTGGCGATGAGCAATGGGCGCGGGGCAATGAGCGCGGCCACGGCGGTGAAATCCCAGCGGTAACTGTTCAGGAAAAACATGCAATCACAGTGCCCCTCGATGGCGCCGTCCACCACCTGGTTTTGGAGGTCGGTCATGCCGGCCACCGGCGCGGCGACCTTGACGCGATCGTCGAGCGCCGTCACTGTCCAGGTGTAGGAGCCGCCCCCGGAACGGCCCGTCATGCCGATGCGGTTTTTGTCCACCTCCGGCCTGGAGCAAAGGTAATCCAGCGCGCGGATACCGAACCAGGCCTCGACGCCCGCCGGAGTGTATCCGCGCGAGTTCCACCACCATTGACCCTTGTTGTAAGTGCCGTGATGCATCCCCTGAATTTCGCCTAGTTGCAAGCTGTCGATGATCAGGCAGACGTAGCCGTTTCGGGCGAACCATTCGCCATGATGCTGGTAGGCGGTTTTGTTGCCGAAGCTGACGCCGTCGGCCTTCATCGGGGCGTGGCCGCAAACATAGAGGATTGCCGGGGCGGGCTTATCCAGGTGTTTGGGCAGGTAAAGGTTTGCCGTAACATACAGATGCGGCATGGCCTGGAAATAGAGCTTCTCGACGGTGAACTCAGCCGCCTCGATCTTCCCGGTGATGACCGGTCTCAAGGGGGTCCGCTTGGGCATCGGCCACAGGCCCAGCATCTCCTCCAGTTCGCGCCGGTATTCGCTGCGTCGCGCTTCCCAATCCGCCAGGGTCCGCACGCCGGCCTGGCAGTGCGCCGTAATCTCGGCGGTCTGGGCTCGGAAGTATTGGGCAAAAGGTTGGGCCGCCCCAGCCGTGCCGGCGCTATCCGTGCCGGAGGCGCCTCCGCTGTAGGGGAATAGGATGGGCGTGCAGGCAACGAGCAACATCGGGAGATTGTGCGTCATGTGCCTGAGCATGCAACGGCGCGGGCGGGAGGGCAAACAAAACTGAGGACAAAATCATTGAGGCGGGCAGGCTGTTGAGAGGTTCAGTGGCACGCGCCCAGGGGTCGGATTTGGTCCTTGATCCCGGATCGGTTTGGCGTACGATGGCCTGATGAAAACGTCCTCTGCCGCGCGGGCGAGGCCCGCGTTCACGCTGATTGAACTGCTGGTGGTCATCGCCATCATTGCCATCCTGGCCAGCATGTTGTTGCCGGCGCTCAGCAAAGCCAAGGCCAAGGCCCAATCGGTGGATTGCCTCAACAACCTCAAGGAGATCGGCCTGGCAAACTACATGTACTTCAGTGATGCCAACCAGCCGGTCCACTATGACGCCTGGCCCGCCCTGTGGATGGAGAAGCTGATGGTCCATTACTCGGCCATCAACAAGGTCCGCTTCTGCCCCGCCGCCCCGGCGCGCTCGGCCGCTCAAGTGCAGCGGGACCCCTCCGCTTATGGCACCGTGGCGCGTGCCTGGCTGGTGGCCGGAAGCACCACCAACTACCAGGGCAGCTACGCCCTCAACGGCTACCTCTACACCGACGACCCTTACTCGGACCCCGCAAAACGCTTTAAAACCGAGAGCGATATCACTCACCCCTCCCAGACCCCTTTCTTTGCCGATTCAATTTGGGTGGATGCCTGGCCCCTCCCGACCGATCTCCCCGCCGTCAACCTCTTTGACGGGGACCAATTTGCCCAAGCCGGCTTGTCGCGTATCGCCATCCCGCGCCACGCCGCCCCGCTGTCGGCGGCCGTCAGGAATTTCAACCGGCGCAATCCTCTGCCCGGGGCCGTCAACGTCACCTTTGCCGACAACCATTGCGAGACGGTGAGGTTGGACAGGCTCTGGTACCTCTATTGGAACAGCCAGTGGCGGCCCCCGGCCAAGCGGCCCGGTTTGTAGCCCGAATGGGGGTCAGAACGAAGTCCGGGCGGCCTCAAGGCCGCTGTAGAGGTGATAGTTGGCGCCGGTGGCGTGGCCGGCGATGTCGATGACGCACGGGTAAAGCCCATCGTCCCATCCGGGTTGAGCGTGAAGGAACCGACGTAATACGCGGCACCGCTCGTGTTCCCGCTGCTGGGGTCCGCGTACCCGGTGGGAACCGACTGATTGAGGCCTGGTTGTGGCTCGAAAGCCGCGCGGGGGCCGAGGTCGGAACGTCGGCCGCTTGGCGCTGCCGGGGTTGGAATTCCCTCGAGTCGCCCGCGTGATGGCGCCAGCATCAAATACGGTTCCGGGCGTGTTCAACATAGGCATAGAACGGCGCGGGCACTCCATGCGGGAGGACACGGGCGGTTTGTTTTAGGACTCGTGCGGTGCAAGCGTAAGTTCCTAGGCACGTGTGGGTTGCAGCTTTTGGTTCGGACGAGGACGCGCCTCTTGAACCTTCCGTCGCAAAAATGTTACCCATCCGCCTTCTTCGGCCTTGGAGTGCCATCGGGCTGTAACCTGTTTGCCGCGGAGAGGTGTCAAGCCTCTAATCAGGGGTTTTCGCAAAACCCATGGTCGAGCTGCGAAAGTCAGGCTAAGCCCGGACGGAAAGAAGTGGAGAATTCTCCCGTGAGAATTTTCCTATTGCCTGGAGGATGGAAGAAGCGGTATCAAAAGCAGGAATGACGGAGGCCGCATGAACCGTACGAGTGAGAGAGGCAGCAGGAATAGAATGGCGGGCAACGAGCCGAGTGGGCAAGGCCACCAGTCGAGAGACCGGCATCGTTGGCTGCATGGCTTCACGCTGATCGAACTGCTGGTCGTTATCGCCATCATCGCGATTCTGGCGGCGATGCTGCTGCCCGCGCTGACGAGGGCCAAACAGCACGCCCAGGCGACCGCCTGCATTAACAACCTGCGCGAGATGTCGCTGGCAGCGCAAATGTACACCGCTGACTTTAACGGCAGGCATTGCCTGACGTTCCAAGTAACCGGTGACAATTCTTCGACACTCGCGGGCGGGCGTCGGGCCTGGTTCGACTTCCTGTTGCCCTACCAACGGACAACAAATCTTCTTCTGTGCCCTGTTCGCAGCCCGAAGTTCAATACGTTCATCCAGGAGTACCCCACCGGCCCCGCTGACTTGGGCGTATCCAATTACGGCATGAACTTCCGCATCGGGGGCTGTGACTTTCAGCCCTGGCCTTACTCGCAGTGGCCGGGGGTGCGCGACAGCACGATTCGCAAGCCCGCCACCACGGCTTACATAGCCGATTCGGGCACCAAGCCGCTGCTGACCACCGATCCGCTCAAGTGCGTTACCCCCGCCACGCCGGAAAAGCCGGGTTGCTGGATTCTCCACGACCCGGGACACGATGCCCCTAACACCGGAGGGGTCACCGGCGATGACCCCAACTGGGGCGGCCCCATGCCGCGCCATTTCGGGCGCAGCGCCATCGTGTTTATGGATGGACACGTGGACAGCTTGTTGCCATCCAAGTGGTATTGGAGCGGGACGCCCTGGCTGAAGCCGGACGTGGGGGGCTAGCCGGCCCACCGTGGCCCATGCGACGGATTTCGGATGTTACAAAGCGAAAATGCAACACAAATCCCAAACCAAAATAACCATGCAAGATCATCCATCCCAAACTCACACGGGTTCCATGAGCCGCCGAACATTTTTACGCGACACGGCCACGTCCACTGCGGCGCTGGGCGTGTTAAGCGCCGCCCCGTTTTTGGCTCGCGGCCGGGTCATCGGCGCCAACGACCGGCTCGGCATCGGCATCATCGGGGTCGGCGGGCGGGGAAGCGCGCACCTGGGCTTGCTAACGGCCATGTGCCAGCGCCCGGAGTACAATATCAAGTTGGTCGCCGTGTGCGATGCCTACGGGCCGCGCCTGCGCAGCGCCGCGGAGCGTAGCGGGGCCAAGCCCTACCGGCGCCACCAGGAACTGCTGGCCGACCCGGCGGTGGACGTGGTGCTGATCGCCACGCCCGACCGTCTGCATATGCCCATAGGGCTGGACGCCATCCACGCCGGCAAAGATCTTTATTGCGAGAAACCGATGGGCCACTGGAGCCAATTTGAGCTGAGCAAACAGTTTTATGCCGAGACGGTCCGCTTGAAGCGCGTGGTGCAGATTGGCAACCAAGGCAACTCCAGCAACGCCTGGAAAAAGGTCGCGCAACTTCTCAAGGAAGGCCCGGTGGGCACGGTCTCGCATATCCAGGCCGGTTTCTACCGCAACGGCGATTGGGGCGAGCGCATGCCCATCCCCGACCCCCATGCCCGGCCCGGCCCGGACCTGGACTGGGAGGCCTTCCTCGGGGACGCGCCGCAGGTGCCTTTCACGGTGGACCGCTTTTTCAGTTGGCGGAAGTATCTCGATTATGCCGGGGGCCCTGGCACGGACCTGTTCCCGCACGTGTTCACGCCATTCGTCAGCCTCTTCGGACTCCAGATTCCGTCGCGGGTCGTGGCGTCCGGGGGCATTTTCAAATACACTACCTACGACCGGGAGGTGCCGGACACGTTCAACATGTGCGTCGATTATGCCGGGCACAAGCTTACCGTGAATCTCACTTGCACGCTGGTCAACGATTACCAGACTGAGCCGGCCATTCGGGGCGATGGCGGCACCATCACCCTCCAGAATCCGGTTTGGGAAGAGGGGTTTGATTCCGTAACGGTGACGCCGATGAAAGGGGCGCCGCGCGTGGTCAAGGGGGACAAACCCAACACCACGCTCCTGCATTGGGAGAACCTGCTTCATTGCGTGCGCACCCGCGAGAAGCCGGTAAGCGACGTCGAGTTTGGCTTTCACGTCCAGACTGCGCTCGACATGGCAATGCTGAGCTTTCTGGAAGAAAAGGTGGCGCGGTTCGGTCCGGGCCACGAGGGAATCCTCCTGTGACAAACGAATAGCAATCCAACCCCGGCGTTGAGGATGTCGCGTGCCCGCGGCCTTTTGGGGCGGCGCCTTCGCGCGCGAGCCGGCCTCGCGCAGGGGTTTCCGCCACCTGAACTGAATATGCAGCCAATCCGCTCCTTGCTGATGCCAGCCTTGCTGGCCACCGCCACACTCACCGCTGGCGCCGCGCCTCTGCGCGTCGCGCCTTCCACGCGGCCCATTGAATGGACTATTTATTACGGCTCTCAAAAGCTGTTGGTCTATAGCTTTGATCCGACCAAGTTCAAACCTTACGTCAAGGAACTCTATACCCTCAAAGGCTACAACATCCTCCGTGACGCGCCCCCGGAGCACCTCCATCACCATGGCCTCATGTACGGCATCCGGGTCAATGGCATCAACTTTTGGGAGGAGACGCCCGGAAACGGCGTCGAGAAGCCAATCCGGACACCGCCGCCCGAAGTGGGCCTGAGCCCCGGCGGCCTGCCCCAAGCGCGCATCCGCGAGCTCATCTATTGGCTCGCACCCCAGGACGCTTTCCTGCCCGACACGAGCCGGGAGGCGCTGCTCATCGAGCGGCGCACGCTCACTCTGACCGTCAACGAAGCGCAGGACGAGGTGGCGCTGGAGTGGAAATCGCGGTTTCAGGTCGGAACCAAGACCAATGAGGTGACCTTGACCGGCGCCAACTATCACGGCCTGGGGATGCGTTTCCTGGAGAAACTGGACCCTGTCGCCCGGCATTTGAACTCCGGCGGTGCGCCGGATTTGACGGGCACGCGGCAGGATGTGTCGCAGCACCGATGGGGGGCGGTGTTCTTCGACACGCCGGACCAGCCGGCCACGGTCGTCCTGTTTGGGCGCCCCAGCAACCGACGCGGCGACGCCCAGTACTTCACCATGGAGCGGCCTTTTGCCTACATCTCGGCCACCCAAGGGCTGGACAAGAAACCGCTGGTGTATCACACCGGCGACCAGTTCGAGTTGAATTACCTGGTCACCCTGTACCCTAAAATCGAACCGACGGCGTTCATCGAGCGGCGCGCCGAACAGTGGCGGGCAACCAAACCTTGAAAGCAGAGCCACGACTCCTCAACCCCCAGTCATCTTCGTGCGCATGAACACCCATCGGGATTCCGTGCGACGGGCGCCTGCACGGACGCTGCCCATCTGCCTTGCCATCACTGTGCTGAGCCTGTTCCGCTGGAACTGCCTGGCGGAGGACGCCACCAATGACACGCCCCATTCCACCGCTAGCCGTGGCCTCGTTCCCCTCATCCTCAAATTGCCGCTCCCCGTTCTAAACGGCACTCCCAAGGACATCAAAATCCCTGGGGTCGAACCGCTCAGCGACAAACTCCGACCGCCGATGATGGTGCCGGCGGGTCTGAGGAACATCGCCGGCACCGCGAAGCTGACCTGCAGCGACCCGCACGCTAGCGCGCCGATGCTCGCGCAAATTGTCGATGGCAACAAGGAGGCCAACGAGGGGAACATCGTCGCTCTGCGCAAGGGGATGCAGTGGGTACAGATGGATTTCGGCGGGCTGCGGCAGGTCTTCGCTATCGTGATCTGGCACTGCTACGATTCGCTCAAGGTTTATCATGATGTAATTGTCCAGGCCGCTGACGACCCAAGTTTCACCCAAGACACAAAGACGCTCTTCAACAACGACGCCGATAACAGTTCGGGATTGGGGGTGGGCACTGACCGGGAGTATTTCGAGAGCTTTCAAGGCAAACTCATCAACGCCAGGGGCATCGCCGCCCGTTACCTTCGTTTCTATTCGAAGGGCAGCACTGAGAGCGCCCTCAATGAATACATCGAGATCGAGGTCTATGGCCGTCCAGTGAAATGACGGGGCACAAGGATTCAATGTCCGAGGTGGGACATCTTTCTGATCGTGCCGGACCGCCCTGCTGCCAGAACGTGCTCGACACAGGCTAGAGGTGAGCTATGTTTAGGCTATGAAAACGGCTGTTCACCCCCGCTCCCGAAAACCGAAGCTCAATCTGCGCTCTCCGACGTTCACGCTGAGCAAGGCCAAAACGTATCTGGGGCGCCTGGTGGAGAAGGCCAGCCGGGGCGAGCCAGTGTATATTGTCGCGGGTCAGCGCCGGTTCCTTTTGCGGGAGGTGCCTCAGATAGAGCCTATTCCGATGCGGCCGGCAGGCTATTTCGCCAACGCTTACAGTGAGGCTGAAATCCAGGAGTGTAATATGCTGGCCAAGGCCTCGGTGATTCGCGCGCCCAAAGACCTCGAATAGGAAACATCGTGAAACAGTGGGACATTTTCATGTTTCCGTTCAGCAAGGAGCGGAGGCACCCGGCTGTCATCATTTCCAATGACGAAACCTGTCAGAATCCCGACATTGAGGAGGTCAATGCCCTGCTTTGCACGTCGGCCAGAATGAATCGTGGGCCGAAGACCACCGAGGAAGTTTTGGACGAAGCCGATGGGCTGGATTGGAAGACGATGGTTCGTTGCGACCGGATTCATCTGCTGCCGAAGGCCGGATTTGATAGCCAAAAAGGGTGCGTCACCGAGGAACGGCGGCACTTGGTCGCCCGAAGAATAGTCGAGGTTTTAAGACTGCCTCTTTACCACAAGTGACGGAGAGCCAGGTTCCTGGTCGGATTTTCGCCGGCAGCGGCTTCTTACCGGTAAATGAGCACGACGGACAGCATTGGACTGCTTCGCGAGTACGCCGACCACGGCGATGAAGCCGCGTTCGGCGAGATCGTCGATCGGTACGTTGACCTGGTTTATTCGACGGCGTTGCGCCGCGTCGGAGGTGACGCGGACCTGGCGCGGGATGTCACCCAGACCGTCTTTACCGACCTCGCCCGCAAGGCGCGGTCCTTGCGGGAGGTGGCGATGCTGGGCGGTTGGCTGCACCGGCACACGGGCTTTGTGTCCGCCACCGTTGTGCGGAGCGAGCGTCGCCGCCGTGCTCGCGAACAAGAAGCCGCTGAAATGAACGCGCTGCAGAATTCCCCTGATTCTTTCTGGCATCAACTTGCCCCGGTCTTGGATGAGGCCATCGACGGACTAGACGAAGCGGACCGCGAAGCGATCGTGATGCGCTTCTATGAACAGCGCGATTTTCGCTCGCTGGGCGCCGCTCTGGGCGTCAGCGACGACGCGGCGCAAAAGCGCGTCAGCCGCGCGCTGGAGAAGCTGCGGCTGCGACTGGCCAGCCAGGGTGTGGCGTTGGGCCTCGGCGCCCTTGCCAGCCTGATGGCCGCGCGGGCCGTGAGCGCGGCGCCAGCCGGCCTCTCCGGCAGCGCGCGCACGGCCGCTCTGGCTGGCGCCGGCGCTGGAACGGAACTGTGGCTTGTTCTCGCGAGGTTGGCTGGTTCCTCGGCCGGCAAATGGGGACTCGGAATGACGGTGGCGGCCCTTGCGATCGGTGGATGGCTCTGGACCAATCATCCAGGTGCCCGAAGCCCGGCGGCCACCGTCGCGAAGGAGAATTCAACGGCCGAGCGCGTCGAGGCCGCCCCTCCTTCCGCAACCTCGGTTTCGATGGCCTCGGACGCGTCCGCGCAAACAGCTCCGGCGGATTCGGCGCGCGAGTTGCTGCTCCATATTGTCGCCGCCGACACGGGCCGGCCTGTACCCCGGGCGGCCATCGAATGCCGGTTCATTGAGGCGGGAATGACCCAGGCTGGAGCTCCCATGGAACTGACCTCGTCGGAGGCGGGACTTTGCGCGGTTCCCTTGCCGGCCATGCCTCCGCGGTTACTCATGATTCGGAGCCGCGTCGATGGATTCGCGGACACTACCCTGGCCTGGAGCCCCGAACGCGGCGAAAGCGTTCCGGAACAGTACACGTTGCGGCTGGCTCGCTCGACCCCGATCGGCGGGCTGGTTCTGGATCAAGCCGGCTATCCAGTCCCTGGCGCGCAAGTCCGCATCTCATGCCTTGGCGTCGGCCAAGGCGGCACTGCGGCGCCGCACCTCAGCGCAGAGGGGGCCGAAGTGGCAACGACCGATTCCCAGGGTCGATGGCGAATGGATCGCTTTGCCAAGGGCACCATTTGCTCGGAAGACGGAAGGCCCGAGCTGATGTTCCAGGCGGTTCACCCGGATTATTTCCGGGAGAGGCCATTTATGTATGGCAACGGCGTTCCCCGCGAAATCCAAAAGGAACTCCTGGCCGGAACTTATGTCTTCCGGCTCGCGCGCAAGCTCGCTCTCCGGGGGACGGTTGTGGATGCGGATGGACACGCTGTGCCCAACGTGAAGATCGGGCTCAACCCCGCCTCCGTCTCGTCCGGGTTAACGAACCAAGCGGATGGGAGCTTCTCGGTTACGGGACGCGCGGGGAGAAACTCGATTACCTTCGAGGCCTCAGGCTATGCCTTGGCCGAGACGAATGTGGACCTGGAACCGAACATGGCGCCGCTACGCGTCGCGCTTCAGGCGGTCCGCCGGTTGCGGCTCAAGGTCACAGATCCCGACGGACACCCCGTCTCCGGCGCCGAGGTGGTTTTCAGGAAAGTCGAGAGCGACGCGCAGGTCATTGCCACGGGAGCCAGCGCGGAGGGCCTTCCGGCCATTACCGTCACGACGCCGTTCGATCGGCAAACCGATGCCCAGGGCCGTGTCTCCTGGGGCAACCCGCCCTCCGGGGGCTTCTCTCTGGAAATCACCGCTCCGGGTATGCGGCGAACCAACGTATGGATGAAGGCCGACGGGCTTGAGCACATGGTTAAGCTGGCGTGGGCGTTGACGATCTCCGGCACGGTGCGGGACACCGATACCGGCCAGCCCATTCCGCGCTTTAACGTGAGTGCCGGCACACGCGATCTCTGGATCAGCAGCCGGAGGTTTAGCGACGGGAAATTCCGGCTGGTCGTAGCAAACATCCTCGGCGCCACGGTGATGTTCAAATTTGAGGCGAATGGCTATGTCCCCGTGGTGACACGGGCGGTCCGGGCTGACGCCGGCGAGGTCCTGTTTGACATTCGGATGCAGGCTGCCCCGTCCATTCCTGTCATGGTTCTCCAGCCGGATGGCACGCCGGACGCCAACGCCGACATCGGACTCGTCGGGCCGGGCGAGCATTTGCAGGTTGTGCCGGGAGGTCTGTGGCGTTCACAGGGTCGAGGCGAGCGCGACCGGCTCTCGACTGACGACCAGGGCCGCTTCACCTTGCCTCCTTGTGAAGAGGGGACCTGGGTCGTGGCCGCCGCGCCGGCGGGCTATGCGGAAACAACGCCGGGCGCCTTGGCGGCCGATCCCACGCTGCGCCTGCTGCCCTGGGGCAGAGTCGAGGGCACGTTCTATTCCTCAGGCAATGTGGCCGCCGGTACCTTGCTCAGGCTTACTACCAGCAACCCCTTCTTGGAGGCTCTGGACGCGGTTCGAGCCGATGAGAATGGGCACTTCGAATTCCCGAAAGTGCCGGCCGGCAAGTTCCGACTTATGGAATCAAGCGGGAGCCTGCTCCATCCGTCTGCGCCGACCCCACTCGGCGAGGTGACAGTCGGGCCGGGTGAAACGCAAGCGATGACCGTGGGCGCCTATACTGTAATCGCGCGCCTGAGTTGGCCGGAGGGGAGCAAGCCTCAGGCCGATTGGAGCATCCTGGCTTACTATTTCAGGAATAAACTGGACGGATCCACCCCGCGTGGCCGCGATGTGAACACAAAACCCGACGGCAGCCTGACCGCAAAGGATCTGACCGCCGGGAGCTATTTGCTGAAGGTCAATGTCGGCGGGCCGCCGGCGGGAAACGGTCGGCGAAAGATTCTGTTCCAGGCCGAAGCCGCCTTCACCGTGCCCGCCCAGCCCATCAGCGGCACGCTCAACCTCGGCCGGGTCGCGCTTCAGGCGACCCGGTAAGGCGGCGGCTGGGGGGTTACAGGCGCCGGGGTCAGTCCTCACTTTTTCCGCCGTGAAGAAAGGGAGGTGGCGGAAAAAGCCGCAGGACTGACCCCGGCGCCTTACATTAGGGCGGTCACGGTCTGAGACTGAAAGGAATGGAGCGGAGCGGGGCTTGCCAAGTTGCGCTGAGGGTGGGAAATTACCACAATGAAGACGCTAAAAGTGGATGCTCACAAGCGCGTGCGTATCCCGGACCTCCAGCCGGGACAAGTCCTTGCTTACACCAAACATGGCAATAACACCTTTACTTTAATCTTGGTCGAAGAGCCGGCGAACGAAGCCTTTCCGCCGGGAAGCCTGCT
Source organism: bacterium (assembly GCA_021784555.1). Taxonomy (GTDB): domain Bacteria; phylum Verrucomicrobiota; class Verrucomicrobiia; order Limisphaerales; family UBA8199; genus JAJYHY01. The sequence goes on along the minus strand of JAJYHY010000018.1, from coordinate 23,611 downwards.
GAAGCATTTCACGCCGGAAAAGAACCGGGAAGAACTGCAACTGCTGGCCGGCTGTTCGCTCGACGCGCCCGATGAAGAGTCAATTTGAGGTTTGGAGGTTTGCCTTTCCGAAACAAGGCGAGCACCCGGTGGTTCTGATCTCACATCCTGATAGATGTGCCCGGGGGGAAGTGCTTAACGTTTTGTACTGCACCAGCCAGCGCCAGAGCCGCCCACCAAAGCCGTTCGAGGTCGTGCTCGATGCCGCGGATGGCATGGATTGGGAGACCCTCTGTGATTGCTCGCTGATGTATTCCGTGCCCAGTGCGGGCCTGTTTGGCCGGCGCGGGCGGGTGACCCTCGATCGTCGGAATGCAATCCGGGACAAGGTCCGGGACCTCTTCCGTCTTTCAAGCCGCGACTAGCTGCGGACGCGGGCAATGTCGGGCAAAGGGAGATGCAACGGCTCCGCCCTTGACTTGAGGGGGCCGATTCCACACACTCGATGTCGTCCTATGCCGGTTAAGAGCAGAGCGAAAAACAAGAAACTGGCGCGCAGGGAACTGCGCGACTTGGAGGTCAAGACTTCCTTCATGGAGGGAATCGTGCGCCGCGACCCGCTGTACATCGAGGCGCTGCAGGTCCTGGGCGATTGCTACACACAGCAGGGCCGGTTCGAGCGCAGCCTGAAGGTGGACGAGCAGTTGTCGCGGCTGGAGCCGGCCAACCCGCTGGTCTTTTACAACCTGGCCTGCAGCTACTCGCTTAACGGGGATGTCAACCAGGCCGCCTCCTCCCTGGAAAAGGCCCTGAGCCTGGGTTACCGAGATTTCAAATGGCTGGCGCGCGACCCCGACCTGCGGCAATTGCGCAAGCACCCGCTTTTTGCCCCGATCCGGGACAAAATCCGCCGGATGAAGATCGCCATCGTCTAGGGGCGGATGAACGTCACCCTCCATGGTCGCGCCCGGCATTACCGAACCGTTGCCTACGATTCTGAGCTCAATGCTGTCATGTTGGTGGAGCAGCGCCTCTTGCCCCACGAATTCAAGATCGTGGCGGCGCGCGATTTTGAACAGACCGCCGCCGCCATCCGGGACATGGTCGTGCGCGGGGCTGGGGCCATCGGCGCCACGGCGGCCTACGGCTTGGCCCAAGGCGCCAGCGCCTATGCTGGAGGCGGTTTGCCGGGGTTTCAAAAGCACGTTGAACGCGTCTATCAGACTCTGAAAAGCGCTCGTCCGACGGCGGTGGACCCGGTCAACGCCATGAACCGCGTGCGCGCCGCCATGGAGCCCGGCCAAACCGTGGCTGAAAGGCAAGGGCTGGCGGTGGCGGCGGCGGAAGAGTTTGCGGCCGAGGACGTGCGAGACTGCGAGGCGATTGGCCGGCACGGGGCCAAGCTCATTAGGGACGGGATGAACGTGCTGACGCATTGCAATGCCGGGTGGCTGGCCTTTGTCGATGTCGGCTCCGCCACCGCGCCGCTCTATGCCGCCCAGGCGCGGGGAAAGGCCTTCCACGTTTTTTGCGATGAGACCCGGCCCCGGTCTCAAGGCGCGACCCTTACCGCCTGGGAACTGGCCCACCAGAAGATCTCGCACCAGGTTATCGCCGACAATGCCGCCGGTCATTTGATGCAGCGCGGCAAGATCGATTTGGTCATTGTGGGCAGCGACCGCACCTTGGGCCGGACGGGCGAGGTGGCCAACAAAATCGGCACCTACACCAAAGCCGTGCTTGCCAGGCGGCACCGGATTCCCTTTTACGTTGCCATCCCGCTCTCCACTATTGATTGGAATCTCAAGTCGGGTTTCGACATTCCCATCGAGGAGCGGAATGAGGACGAAGTGCTTGGGGCGTGGGGTGTCAGCCTGGCCCCGTCGCGCGGCCGAGGGCGAGGTTCCAGGTCCGGATCGCGGGTTTATGTGCGTGTGGCCAACCCTGGCAGTCGCGGCCTCAATCCGGGTTTTGACGTCACCCCGGCGGGGTTGATCACGGGAATCATCACGCCCGTGGGAATCTTTAAGCCCGGGGAACTCTGGCCACACCGGCGGGAGCTGACCTAGCGAGAGCCTATCCGAAAAGGTCCGGTCCGGCTGGCTTCATCGGCCACTTTATCGGTCACTTAATCGAGAATTGAGGAAATTCGATAAAGTGGACGATGAAGTGGGCGATGAAGGGACCCTTTTCGGATAACCTCTAGCGAGGCGAGCCTCGGACCGCTTTTCCCATCTCATTAAGCATTGGGCATTCGGCATTGCCAATGAATAATGGTAAATGCCCGATGCCTAATGACCAATGCGGGCTGGGCGGGCCACGGGCCGCTTCGCCCTCTGCGCACACTCGGCAAAACTTCACTTGTCTGCAACCTGGTTTGAAACCCAAGCACTCTGACCCAGGCGCCCCCTTCAACGAACGGCACTTCGGCCAAGTGGATGGGCTGACAGTCATCGTGCCGAAGTAACCCAACCTTTTGTCACGCCCCAACGACTATTTGACCTCTCTTCGTAATCCGGCTAAAACTTGACCGCTATGAATCGCCTTCGCTCCATTTTGTTCTCCGCTTCACTGGTCTCGCTCTTTGCCTTGTGCCCGGCGGCGTCGGCTCTGGGGGCCGGAGCCCCAGCGGTTTTCTTCGTCGCCACAAACGGCAATGACGGATGGTCCGGCACCCTGCCCGCTCCGAATGTGGCGAAGACCGACGGTCCGTTCGCCACCCTCTCTCGCGCGATTGCCGCCGAACGGCGTCTGCCCGGGCGGCGGGAAGGCGGCGCTCGCCGGCCGGCGACCATATTCGTGCGCGGCGGAACCTATTTCCTCAAACAACCGCTCATTCTCAAGCCGCGGGATTCGGACCTGGTGATGGCGGCTTATGAACGGGAGAAACCGGTACTGAGCGGCGGACGCTCAATCGCAGGCTGGAAAGAGGTCACTGTTAAGGGCAAGAAGCTCTGGATGGTGGGGATTCCGGACGTGCGAAAGGGCAAATGGTATTTCCGCGAGCTGTGGGTCAACGGGAAACGCGCCATCCGCGCCCGCAGTCCAAACAAAGGATACTTCAGTATCGCGAGTGTGCCCGACAAGGCCGCGAGTTGGACCCAAGGCCAGAGCCGGTTCCGTTTCCGGCCCGGCAACCTCAAGGCATGGCCCGGCGCCACCAACGGGGAAGTCGTCGTGATGAGCCTGTGGGTTGAGTCGCACCTGCCCATCGTGAGCATCGACGAGAAAGACCGAATCGTTCGGTTTGGCAAGCGGGCGGTTTTCGGATTGTCTCCGGGAGACCTCTACTATGTGGAGGGCGTTTTCGAGTGTCTGGATGCGCCTGGGGAGTGGTATCTGGACCGCGCGAGTGGGAAGCTCTATTATTGGCCGCGTCCCGGGGAAAAGCTGGGTCAGGTCCAAGCCGTTGCCCCGGCGCTCACACAAGTAGTCCGGCTCGAAGGAGAGCCGGGCGCCACCCGGTTTATCGAACACGTGACCTTTCGCGGGCTGGCCTTCGCCAACACGGAATGGTATTTCCCCGAAGGCTTTTCCTCCGGGAAGAACAAACCACACATCTGGCCGCCGCCTAAGCCTGAAGTCGGCGGGTTCGGCCAGGCTGCCATCGGCGTGCCCGGCGCGGTCTGGGGTCAGGGCGTTCAGGACAGTGTGTTTTACAACTGCGCCTTCTCGCACCTGGGCAACTACGCGCTGGAACTGGCCGGTGGCTGCCAGCGGAACCGGATCGAAGGCTGCCACTTTTTTGACCTCGGCGCGGGCGGGATCAAGCTCGGCGAGACATCCATCCGCCACGATGCGGCCGAGCAGTCCGGGTCGAATGAGGTGACCGATTGCACCATTGAGGACGGAGGCAAGATGTTTCACAGTGCCATTGGCATCTGGATCGGCCAGTCGCCTAACAACCGTCTCACGCACAATCTCATCCACGATTTCTATTATACCGGCATTTCCATCGGGTGGACTTGGGGTTACGGCCCCGCTTTGGCGACCAACAACCTCGTCGAGTTCAACGTCGTCCACCACATCGGCGTCAGGTCTAATGGCGACGGCCCGATCCTCAGCGACATGGGCGGCATCTACACGCTGGGCAGACAGCCGGGCACGGTCATCCGGAACAATCTCTGGCACGACATCGCCGGCCTGCGCTACGGCGGCTGGGGCATCTATTTCGACGAGGGCAGCAGCGGTATCGTCGCCGAAAACAACATCGTCTATCGCACCACCCACGGCGGTTTCCACCAGCATTATGGCGAAACCAACCTCGTGTGTAACAACATCTTCGCCTTCGCCCGCGACCACCAACTCCAGCGCACCCGCCCCGAAGCGCACGTGAGCTTCAGCTTCGAAACCAACATCGTCTATTTCGATTCCGGCGTTTTGCTGGGGGGCGACTGGTCGAATGACCACTATAACATGGACTGGAACCTCTATTTCGATGCCCGTCCGGGGGCAACGGACAAGGCATTAAAGCTGGGGCCATGCACGTGGAAACAATGGCGCGCGCGTGGCCACGACCTCCATTCGATCATCGCCGACCCGCTCTTTGCGAACCCCGAGCGCTACGACTTCCGTCTGCGGGCGGATTCTCCGGCATTTAAGTTAGGCTTCCATCCAATCGATCTGCGCCGGGCCGGGCCTCACGCCATTGCCTGGAAATGAGCGGCATTTTCTCCATGAATCTGATTCTGTGCTATGCTCTCCCTTGAATTGGGCCTGAACAGTTACAACGAAAGGAACATGAAATGATGACCGATTTGGCTGAAAAACAGTGCGTGCCCTGCAAAGGGGGCGTCCCCCCTCTCAAAGGAAAAGCGCTTGCCTCACTCGAACGGCAATTGAGCGGAGGTTGGCGAGTGGTAAACGAGCACCACCTGGAGAAGGAATTCAAGTTTAATGACTTTCGCGAGGCCCTGGACTTCACCAACGAAGTGGGCGAACTGGCCGAAGATCAAGGGCATCACCCGGACATTTACCTCGCATGGGGCAAAGTGAAACTCACGCTCTGGACGCACAAAATCGACGGGCTGACCGAGAGCGATTTTGTCTTTGCCGCCAAGGTGGACAACCTGTAGCAGAGCTAATCCAGTGTCCGATGCTTCTCCTCGTACGCCCCGGCCGCCAACTCGCGCGCTGGCGCTCTGCCCGTCGCCCGACTCGCTCTGGCTGGGAGGCGGCGGGCTGCCGCGAAACTCTCGATGCCGCACCTCGGCGCCGGCGTGGGCGATGAAAACGCCGGCCGTGAGGCTGGCGCAAGCCAGCACGCCCGAGAGAATCGCCATGGGGATGAGCGCGCGCGGCCATTTCCAGGCCGCCCCCAGGCTGGCGCCCGCCATCCCGGCGGTCAGGTAATATAAGAATATCCAGCGGTCAGCCAACTCCTTGTGGTACTGCAAGAACCTCCCTCCGGCGTCGTCTGTCATGGCCAGGACCCGGTCGTAACCTTCCTGACCGTAGTGGGCGACCGGCCAGGCCGACAACGACAGCAGCCCGACCAGCGCCAAGCCAATTATCACCGCCGTTCGGTTCCGGAGCACGAGCGCCGCAGCCAGCGCCAACACCGCCACCAAAAGCCCAACCAGCGGGAAGTGGTTCAGTACAACATGAATGTACTCCGGTTGCCTCAGAAGGGTGGAAAGCCTGCTCACGACGGCCCCCAGGGCGGCCTCACTTCAAGCCTTAGTCTCCTCGCGCCGGATCGTCGAATAGGAAACCGCAGTCTCATTGAGGCTTGAGCATTAGGCTTGAGATTCAGGGCTAGTCCGGCACGATTTCGGCGTTCTCAATCATCTTCATCCCGTTACGTTCCACCACCTTGCCCCTGAGCGTGATAGTTTGAGCGGCCTTCTTCGCCAGGACGTCGTTCATCGGCTTGTGCTCGCCAATAACCAAGTACAACTTGTGCCCGCTCAGCAGCCCCACTGGCAAGCCGCTGCTGATACAATTCGCGGCGCAGGTCTTATGCTTTTCCCCCCTGGCGCCATGGTCCAGGTAACATGCTAAATCGACAACTTCACCCTTGATTGTCATGGTCTTGCCGCCCGCGGCGTAAGTCTTGGGCGCCGCCATCAGGCCGAGCCCGAGGGTGAGCGCGACAACCGCCGTTTTGATCATAGCTCCGTCTTTCATAGTCATTCTTTTGATATGCATAATTCGCTCTATTGAGAACCCAGCACTCTACTCCACTTTTTACGGAGTGCAAACGCGGTGACGCAAACTGGATTCATATCACTGGCTATCGAAGTGACCCCATCTGGTAGGGATGCATGTCCGGCCCCGGATCGACATGGAAGTTCTCCGGCTGTCTCACCAGGGGGAGCGATCCACCGCGATACCATTGCCGGGCCACAAGAAGGAAGAGAATGGCGGCCAGAACGACTAAGCCGCGCCGGGCAAAGCCGGAGTATTCTCCGAAATCCGGGAGCGCCGGCAGGCGGAATGCAAACCGGCGGCGCTGGCGAGGACTGGGCTGTTCCGGTTGGAAAGCCTCGGCCTCCGCCAGCAACCTCGGCCAATTGAGCCGCGGATAATTCTGAAATATCAGGCGGTAATAGAAGGAATCGCAGCCGTGGCGGGCGCAATCGCCAAGCCGGAGCCGTCCCAGCTTGAAGGTTAGGTAGAGCGCCGATGGCGGCTGGGCGAGGGCGAAGAGTTCCTCGCCGGAGACGCGGATGCCGCAGAGCACGCACTCGGCGCGGACGGAGCTTTGCCACACGGCCTGGACTTGCGCCGGGGTAAGGCCGGTCCGGGAAAGCGCCCGGCCCAGGCCGCGACAGAAGTCTTCGAGATGCAAGAGGTGCTGCTGTTTGGATGTTGCCCAATCGGCGTCCATAGTATTCATTGGGGTGACATCTCAACATTTGACAATTGCCTGGCCTGCCGCCGTCGTGTGGTCCGAATTGTCAAATGTTGAGATGTGACCCCAATCAGGTTAGAGGGGTGAAATCGACTTTTGATCCGCACCGGGAATGTACCACATCCAGTTGTGCGTCTCCTCGAAGGGATAGTACGGGTCCGCGCACAGGGCATGGGTGAAGTTAAACACGGCAGCGTGGCCGTCCAGGAACATGATAGGGGAAATGAAGGCTCCCGGCGCCAGGCGCGGGTCGAGGAAATCGGTTTTCCCGTGGTTTTGATGCCATTGATACCAGCGCGGCTTGAACAAGGGCGGCTGCGCATGGCAGACCTGCGGACTGGCGGGCGGCTCATAATAGAGAATGAAGCGCGTGGCGTCGGGCACCTCGGTTTCATAATGTCCTGGCAAGGTCGTCTGAACGGGGTGGCGGGTGGAGGGGATGGGGAGGCCATTGGGGGCGCCCAGGTTCATTTCATAACTGAAGCCGCGCGTGTCCCAGCAGGAGGGCAGCAACGTCTGCGACGGGTGTTTGTGGCAATCCTGGCTGATCTTGCCCCGATCCATGGGGCAATGGAAGACCTCCGAACGCTTCAAATAGGGAAAGAGCTTGCGGTCCGCGGCCCGGCCATAAATCTCAAGCAAACATTCGGAATTGGGGTCCTTGCCGCCGGTGACGTAGCCCATCTTCCCTCCCGCATCATCCCAGGACATCTTGGTGGCGTCATAAATCTGGCGAAGGTTGCTAATGCATTGGACCTCCGTCGCCCGCTCTTTGCCCCTAAGCAGAGCAGGCAAGAGCATCGCGGCCAGCAGGGATATGATGGCCATGACGACCAGCAGTTCAATCAAGGTGAATCCGGTAGAGGCATCGGCGGAAGAACAATTGGTTTGTTGCATAGCGTTGAGGGTCAAGGATTAAGGCGTTACGCCGTCGAAGTCTGAAAAAGCACCGAGCCAACCCGCCCCTGATGACCGCAAGGAGCCCGGGGCTTCCCGTTGGCATATAGATCGGTCTTCCAAACGTGACCGGCATAACCCTGTATTAGCACTGTTTCGCTTCATAGTCCGCGATTGATCTGCGGCTCATAGAAGAGTCGGAGCCGCTGGGCGGATTATTCAGCGAGAAACGCGGACGCTACCTGAGTTCCAGTGTGATATGCCGGCGCTTGAGGGTGGCGCCCTCGGCTTGGGAGAGCGCGGCCAGGGCGGTTTCGTAATTCACCAAGGCATTGATTTCGGCGGAACGGGCAGCGGTGAGGTTGCTCTGATAGGTGAGGACCTCGAAGGTGGTGGCCTTGCCGTTCTGGAGCTTTTTCTGTTCGGCATCAAGGGTGGCTTGCGCGTAGATGCGGGCTTGGCGGGTTGCCTGAACGCGTTGGAAACTGGAGCGGGCGACGGCGATGTCGTTTTCGACTCCAATGAGGATATTCTGCTGCAGTTGCTTCAGTTGCAACGCGACTTGGTCTTTGGTGAGCCGGGCGGCCCTGTAAGTGTTTCGGGCTGAGATACGGCTCAGCGGGATAGAGAACTGCCCGCCAATGGTCCAGAAGGGGTTATCGCGCCCGCGGAATTGATCCAGCGTGTTGGCCAAGCTGGCGTGGGGGGTCGAACTGGAGGCGCTGTAACCGTAAGTGCCGACGACGTCCAGTTCCGGAAACAACTGGTTGTAGGCGAACTTAACTCGGAATCCCGCCTGTTCGAGGGAGAGTTTCTCTTGCAGGAAATCTGGCCGAAGGGCAAAGGCTTCGCGCCAGCTTTCCTGGAGATTGAAGTGTTCAGGGATGGCCACAAGGGGCTGGGTTGGTTTGATGGAGACATTGAGCCATTTGGAGTAGTCGTCGCTCAGGAGGCTCTTCAAAACCCGCTGCTGGGTGTCTTCCGCTATCTGGGCACTCAGGAGGTCAGCCCGGCTGGCGGCCGCCTGGGATTCGGCCTGCTGTTCGTCCAGAGGAGCCATGGTGCCGACCTGGACGCGCTGGGCGTTCTCAGAGACCGTTCGGTTGGCTAACTCAAGGGCCAGTTCCTGGACCTCGACGTATTCCTGCTGATAGATGAGCACGTAATAGGCATCCTCGATGGCGGTAACGGTGTTGATAACCTGGTTGCGAAACTGGAGTTCGGAGATCTTCAGGTTGCGCCGGTCGAGGATGATGGCGAGTCTAGAGCTGTCGATCCAGGCGTTTCTGAGGAGCGGTTGCCGCAGTTGCAGGAAGCCGGCGGTGCCGGAGACGTTCTCGAAGGGGCCGAATTGATTCGCGCCGTAGGAATCCGAGAGGCTGCCTTGGAGGCTGTAGTTAAGGCCCCATGGCATGAGGCCGGAGAAGCCGGTGCTCCCCCGGTTGTTATCAGTGGAGGTCCCCTGGTATGGGCGGCCCTGGGCATCATACCCGCCAGGCGCCTGGCTGAAGTCATGCGAGCCGGAGGCCGAAAAGGTGGGGTCATAGGCGCCGAAATCCGATTTGAGGGCAAAGCGGCTCAGTTCCGGGTTGTACCGCTGAATCTTGACCTCCAGGTTGTGTTCAAGCCCGACCTGGATGCAGTCCTGCAACGACATATTCGTGACCGTAATGGTGTTGGTGGTTACGGGGGCTATCTTGACAGCCCTCATTGTGGGTGGCGCCGAGCCAAGCGCGTTCGTCACGGCCGCGCTCGCTGCCGGCGCGGTTGTCTGAGCCAATGTCGCGGGTGCATTTGTTTGAGCCGGCGCTCCGGTGGCAACGCTGGCAAAGATCAACAAGGTTCCTATAAGTCTCATCGAAGGTGCAGGTTGAACAATTCAAAGGGTTTCGTCAAACACGGCGTAAATCAAAATGGTACGGACCTTCTATCGCGGACCCATTCAGCACACGTGGATCATGACACACGACGAGGGCAAAAAGTTGCGCGATCAGGTGAGTGGAAAGAGTGGTTTGTTGCCTGTTCGGCGTGCCTGTAAAAGCTCCAGCCCGGACACCTGAACCGGTTCACCGCGGCTTGATAGAGCCGCTCGTTCTCCTTCCACCCCGCGGCGTGAGTGAAGAGATGGCCGCCCGGCACCCCCAATCCCGCGGCGTAGCGGGCCAGGTCTTCGAGGTGCCGGTGGGCGACCTCCGCAAGATCCGCCTCGGTGATTGTTCCCTTGCAGCGAATGCCCGCAGTCTTGACCGCGGCATACCCAATCCGCGCCACTCCTCGGGCTGGCGGGTCGCTCGCCTTTAGGCCGTACTGGGGGTCCCTTGAAGGCGGTTGGTCGAGCAACGCGTTGCCATTGGGATAATACCAAGCGTTGACGCCAATCGAGGATTCCCAGCCGACTTTTAGGCCAATGAACAAATCCTTCCTCGATTTCGGCAGACTCTTCCACCAAATCTCGCCATCGAGCTGCACTACCACCGGCACATCGAACCGCTCTGAGAGCCCCAGGAAACGGCGCAACTCCTCAATCGTCCTGACGCGGGGCTGGTTCAAATAGGGAAAAATGGCCGCAATTCCCACTCGCACCTTGCATTCCGGAGCCACCCTGAACCCCGTGCTGACTCGCTCGAAAGGCGCGGCTCGCACCCCGCCGCTCAAGTTCACAACGATGAATTGCTCCGGGCCGGCGCGTGCAACGTGCGCCAAGGCGGCCATCAGGCATCCCAGAATCACGGTCTTTGGAAGTTGTCTCTGCATTCGCGCAGATTGTCGTCTTGATGGCCGGAAAATGAAAGCGGCGGTCCGCGCCGGTTGCTATAGGCGACATAATTGTTTGCGGATAGACCGCACAGAAGTAAACGAAGGCAACAAAGGATGCTTGCCACCCTCGCTCTCCTTTGTCGAGATATGCGCGATCAAATCTGTCGTAGCGTATAAATGGGGTCCATCTCGCCCGGACCACGGTCAAGACGCGCCCGGGTCGTACCTTAGCGCGAGCGTTGCTCTTTGGCCTTGGGAGAGAGCAGTGGTTTGGGAGGAGGCGGGGGAGGCTGCTCCGCCTGGCCTTTATGGCGGAAGAGGGAGCGGAAGAGCCAGAACCGCTTGAGGCCCTGAATGAACTGATCGGCATGAACCACGGTTTGCGAGACGGAGGCGAGCATGTTGGAGTTGGCCTGGACCTGCGCGTTGAGGTTGCTGGTGATGCCGGCGAGATTATCGAGGGAAAGGCCCAGCTTTTGGACCAGGTCGGTGAGGTTGGTCCTGCTGGAGGTGAGGAGGGTGTTGGCACTGCCGAGGGTGCCTTGGAGCTTTTGGTTGAGGTTGGTGGGCAGCAGCCATTCGCCGAGGGCGCCGGGCTGATTCAAATGCGCGGTGGCGGCGGCGAGATTGGTCACCAGGGGATGCGCCTGAACGACGGTTAAATTAAGGTTGGAGGTCAGGGTTGCTGAATGGGAGAGGACGCGGGCAAGCTCGTTGGTGAGGGCGAAGACGCCGGGCAGGGCGTGCTGGACTTGGGAGGCGATCTGCTGGAGTTGCTCGGTGACCGCGGGAGCCTCGACGGCGGATAGGCCATAGCCGTTGAAGTGGGGAGTATGTTTAATCTTATCATAATTGTCATAGCGCCCGGAATCGGGGTCCCAGATGCCGGTCATCAGCTTCTGGTTGATCTTCTGGTCCATTATCTCGATCTCGCTGTAACCCGCCTGTTCGACCTGGTTGAGGTCCACCTCTGTCAAGGCGTCTTTGGGTTTGGCCAGCAGGTTCGTGCCCGATTTGGCATTGATTTCCTGCGCCAGCAGCCAATCGGAGCGGTTCGCCAACGTGCGCGCCACGGCGATGGACACCGTCTGGAGCGGATTAAAGATGTAGGTGGGATAGCCTGCGGTGCCTTTGGTGACCTCGACTTGCCGCTTGCCCAGGAGATCAGCCGTGGTGATCTTGGCTACGGAGCCGACGGTCCACATATACCCGATGTTGGGGTCTTTGAGGACGAATTTGACAAATACATTATAGCTGAACTGATTAGCCGGCATCGGCTTGATCTCCGTAATGGAACCGGCCGGAAAACCCATCAGCATCACCGGGTCGCCCACGTGGAGGCCGGCGGCGCTATCCACATAAGTGTAGTATGGGGCCTTGACCACAAACCAGCCCTTCCGCTCCGCCAGTTGATAGACGTAATAGGCGAAGCCGGCCGCCAGCAGGACGACGGCCAACAACACAAACCAGCCCACCGCCTTTTCCATCCGGCTCAGGCGTGTGCGCAACTGCGGTGTCAGGTCTTGCAAGGGCATATAGGAACGTCAGCCGTCGCGTTTGGTTTCAGGGATGAGGTCCGCCAATAAATACCGCGTTTCGCCATTGAACTCCGCCTCCGGACCGATGACCGAGAGGCGACCATCTTTCAACACCGCGAAGCGGCAGCCCAATCCCGTCCAGGGCCGTATATCGGAGGTCGTGAGGGCCAAGGTGATCGGACGTCCGCCATAAAGTGGATGGCCGCAGCTCAGCTTGCCTAGAAATTCCAGCCACCACTGGCCGTGGCGCAGATCCAGTCCCGCCAGCGGATTGGCCAGCAGCAACAGCTCCGGGCGCAGCATGAGGGCGCGCGCCAATCCGGCGCGCTTGAGCCAATTGCCGCCCAACGCGCCGGGTGTGGTCTCCGCCAAGGCCGTTAACCCCAGCAAGTCGAGCATGGCGCCCGCCGCCCCCACCGCGTCGGCCTGAGACAGGTTACGATGATAGCACAAGGGCAGCGCTACGTTCTCCCTCACGGTAAGCTGGTTGAACAATTGGCCGCTCTCAAACACCAGCCCCAGCCGGAGGCGGTGCTGGAGCCGGGCGCCCTCGAAAATGGGCATCGGCTCGCCGAAGAACCGGTAGCTGCCGCCCAGCGGACCCATCAGACCGCCGGTCATCATCAGGAAATCCGCCTTGCCCGAACCTTGCAAACCCGCAATCACCCAGAATTCCCCAGGATGCACGGTCCAGTTGATCTCTTCGGCGACCACCGCCCTTTGGTCGCGCAAGGAGCCGACCACGACCCCTTCCATCTGAATAGCGGGAACAGAGGGTTGGGAGGGCTCCGGATTCATGATACGGCAAGATAAATCGAAATGAACAGCGCGTCGATAAGAACGCAGGCGACCACGCTTTGGGCAACCGCGCGGACGGTGGCGTGGGAGACCTCTTCAAGGCGCAGCGGTTGGGCCAAGCCGTGGTAGCAGGTCACGATCGCAATGATGAAACCAAAGGCGAGCGTCTTGAGCGCCAGCAGCGCAAAATCCAGCCCCCGCAACGCGCCCGCGACCTGGTGGATGTACTGCGTCGGGCGCAACGGCACATCCTGAAGAAACGCCCACAGCCAACCGCTGGCCAGCGCGCCCAGGATCAGATATACCGTCATGGTGAAGACCCCCAGCGCCATTCCCAGCACCCTGGGAAAGACCAGGTAATGCACCGGGTCAATGCCCAGCGCTTCCAGGGCTTCCACCTCGCCCATGGCTCGCGCGGTGCCCAATTCCACGACGTTGGCTGTGCCGATGCGGGCCAGCACCAGAAACGCCGTGAGCAGCGGCCCCAACTCACGGAAAACGACCACTACCATCACCGGTCCCAGATAGTTGATGGCGCCCACGCGCGTCAGCCAGGAGACCGTCTGGCCGATGACCAGCAGCCCCAGCCCCGCCGAGACGAACAGGAACATCGGCGCCAGTCGCACGCTCGCCCGGGCCATCTCATGATAAACCAAAGGACGAATGAGCCGCCGGGCTGAGCCGAACTTGGTGAAAATGACCCCCAGCGTGATCAGCGCGAACGCGCCCAGCCCACGCACGGTGAACAGCAGCCGGAACAAGCCCCGTCCGATCCTGGCAATCGAGAACTGCCACAGCCGCCTCGGCCGGAGAGATCTCACCTCCGGCGAGTCGAATGTGGTAATATTCCCATTCTGCATCGCGGTAAAATAGGTTGATGTGCGGTGCCGGTCAATGGGGAGAGGGTCTTGAATGAGCCCCCCGCGGGCGCCAGCCACACGGCGACGATGGGCAGCGCCATGACCAGGATTTCCGGGCGGAGCATCCGCTGGCTAGCACCGGGACCTCCCCATGAACTCCGGCGACTGGCGGGCCTGGAGAAACCGCCGCCACCTGCCGCAGGGCGGGTCACGGGCCGCGCCGTGTAGCGTGCCGCTGCAGCCAGAGCACGTCGAGGCTGTTGGGACAACTGACAAACTTGTGAAACGTCTTGCCCAGCGGCGGTTCCGTGCGCGGGTCGCGCCAACGATGGATTTCGGCGTGGCCGTCGGCGAAGGTGGTTCCACCCGCGCCGTCATGATAGCTGGCGGGCAGATTTGGGAGTTGGGCGGCGGCGCCGGGCCTCATATCAATGGCGAAATAGCCGTCGTCGATGCTGTCGGACCTCTCGTCAAGAAACACGAGGGCATCGGCCGGCGAGGGTTGGAGGATGTCGGAGGTCTTGGCGAAGGTAGTGAAGCCGGAGTTCCAGGCCGGGGCGTTTTTTCCCATCCAGCAATTCATGGACATGCTGCGCACGCGGGGCAAGGTGCGGCCATCGATCAGGGCCATGCTCTGGTCCGCACAGCATTTATAGACCCCCGGCGATTTCACATACGGGCCGATCTGGGAATAGGTCGCGCTCAGGAGAAACAGGATGTTGGTGTTGTCGGTGTTGTTGGGGGTGTCGTTTTCCGGGGTCAACCAGCCGGTTATCCAGTTGCCGCCGTTTGGGGCGTGACTTTGCTCCGCCTGCCAGTGGTCGCCGGGGATCTGCTCCGCATTATCACCGGCATACATCAGCCAGCCGAGCTGGAGTTGCCGCAGATTGTTCAGGCATTGGACACCCTGGGCCTTGGCCTTGGCCCGGGAGAGGGCCGGCAGCAACATGGCCGCCAGGATGGCGATGATCGCGATGACGACCAGCAGTTCGATGAGCGTGAAGCCGGCTGTTCTCCCGGCGGCACGCCCGCGATTGGAAATTCGGTTCGCGCGATTCATTTGTCGGCCTTCAGGATCGGAGCGATCTCTCGAGTTCGCGCCCCGCATGGAGCCTCAGTGAGCGGACCGGCCTTCATCCACCAAGCGAGGCGATGGCCTTCGAGCGCACAAACCGCCAGGACTGCCAAGACTGCAATGGTCTGCTCATTGTTCGGTGCCATGAGACAAGAATGCAGCAAAAGGCGGGGCGTGTAAAGCCTCGCGTCGTGATGATCGACGCGGCCAGTGACAAAGTCGGCACCGCGTAGCGCAGACTTCCAAGTCTGCCGACCGCGACCATTTCAGCGGCCTGCCGGCTGGGAAGCCGACGATACAGCAGGTTCGGAGACCTGCGCTACGACTTTGTCACTGGCATGATCGATGGCGTTTGCGGTTCGGCAAGGCTGGCCCGGTCTTCCTCACAGCGCGGGAACGCCATGTTGCTGCTCCCAGGCGCTGAAATCGCCGTCTGCCGATGTATGCACCTCAGTGTGGCCGTCGGCGAAACCGTAAGTCCTGACCCATGTGCCATCAGGGGTGGGGTGTGCTTCGATCTCGCGCACGACGATGGTGCTGGCGGGATTGGTCAGGGAGGAAATGGAGCCGTGATAAACGATCTGGAAGCGGTTCGTATCTAAGTTTGGCGGCAGTTGGCCGGCGACTTGGTCGAAGTTCGTGGGTAACTGGCCATCTCGCCCGGCATAGTTATAGAACGCGAGCATCAACTGCTTAGCATCGTTCATTCTCGAGATCATGGTCAACTCCAGGGCTTGCTTTTCGTGCGCCACGTCCGTCGCCGCCTGGGCGTCATCCTTGGCTTGTTGCTTGAGCCGCGCTGTCGCTTGAGTCGCTTCGGCCAATTGCCGCTTCAGGTCTCCGACCTGGGCGCGCAGTCTCACCAATTCGTCCATCTGGCCGTTGGGCAGAGAGGACTTGGTTTCACTGACGAGGTTGGAAAGCCGCGCATCCTCCGCCTCGAGTTGGGGGATTTGCGCGACTTGAGCGCGCAAGGAATCGTTTTGGGTGCGCAACCGGTTCTGGGTCTGCTGCTGCAAAACGAATGGAGTCGCCACGCCGGCGACCAGCAAACCACTAATAATACCCGCCTTGATCTTTGTCATAGTAATCACCTTTACAAGGGCTGCCTGCTCGATGGCTTCGTCCAGGATGGGCGTGACTGTCTCCAACCCGCTCCCGGAGCTCTCGTCGTTCATCTTGGCTGCCCTCCTTTCACGGGATTGACGCCGCCGCTCGCCGCGGAGCATGGTGGCCGCCACGTGACAGGTGTCCCGGTGCAGCCGGCCTCCGAGCATCACGTCCTGCCCCAGGCTCTTGGCCTTGCGAGCCAAATGAATGAATACATTCTGCGCCGCGTCCTGGGCGAGGTAGGTGTCTCCCTCCATCATTCGCAGCGCGGTGGAGTAAACCAGGTCAATGTACCGCGCCACCAGCTCCCGGAACGCCTTTTCGGAGCCGTCTCTTGCATATTCGGCGAGCAATGCCTGGCTGTCCGTCATAAACCTTTTACCCATAAGACGCCGCAAAGGCGCCAAACCGAACAAAAACATTCTACGGCCCACCGCCAGCGAGGGGTCAAGCCTCCATGTTGCCCGCTGACTTCAACCTTGTCCACAACCGTCCGGTTCGCGTGACGGTCACATTTTCCAAAATCGCGCTCCCTGCCAGCCCCGTCGAAAAACGATTCTGTCCGGGATCAGCGGCGAATCCCCCGCGCTGCCGAGCAGATGGCTGCACCTCGTTCTTGGAGGCCTAACCGATCCGGCTTGAATTCGGGTTTTCTGCTGTGTAGTCTCTGGCAGGTTTAAGAAATGTTATGAAATCGAAGTGCCGTCTTGGGATCATTTGTCTGGCAGCGGGCCTGAGCTTGCAGCTCGCCCCACTCGATTGCCGCGCCCAATCGAGCACCGCCGTCAGCCTGCCCTCCGGCGCGCAGGACGTTGTGAAGCTGGTCAAAGCCGGGCTGAACGAGGAGGTCGTGCTGGCACAGATCAAGACTACAGGAGCCCGCTACAATCTCTCGGTCGAGCAGATTATCTACCTGCACGACCAGGGCGTGACGCAAAATGAGATTACGGCCCTCATGGCCGCCGCGCCCGCCGCGCCGCTTACAACCACGGTGCCTTCGACAACCGCGCCTCCGCCCGCACCCGCTACGCCGACTACCCCCGCGGCGCCCCCGGTCACTCCGTCCGCCCCGACGCCAGCCAGCGCCGCTACCGCGGCTCCAACCTACGCGCCCGCGCCAACGGCCCCCGCCGTGCCCGAAGCGCCCTTGGCGCCCGCGGCGCCGCTCGCGGTGACGGCTCAGCCGGCGTCTCTCGCCGCCTTCCAGGGTGAGCTCTCGCCTTATGGGTCGTGGATAGCTGTTCCGGGCTGCGGCCTCTGTTGGCAACCGTACATCGCCGTCAGCGACCCGTTCTGGCGGCCCTACTGCGACCAGGGCCACTGGGTTTACACCGACGACGGCTGGTTCTGGCAGTCGGATTATCCATGGGGCGACGTCGCCTTCCATTATGGCCGCTGGTTCTACAGTGGCCGCGGCTGGGTTTGGGTTCCGGGTTATGATTGGGCGCCGGCCTGGGTCACCTGGCGGCAGGCCGAGGGCTACATCGGCTGGGCGCCATTGCCTCCGGGAGCGGTGTTTAGGCCCGGACTGGGCCTGTATTACAATGGGGCGCTGGCGGTGGATATCGACTTCGGCCTGCGCGCAGATAGGTTCACCTTTGTTCCCTACGACCGGTTCTGGGACCATGACCTTCACCGGTTCCTCGTCCCTCGCGACCGGGTGGTCATCTTCTTCCACCGCAGCCACGTTATCAACGGCTATCGTTTCGTGCATGGGCGATTCGGGGTCTTCGGCATCGGCCGGGAGCGAATGGGCGTATTCACGCACCGCGACGTCCGAATTGAGGCCCCGGTCCATCGCTGGGGTTTTGAGAGGCGGGATTTCGACCGGGGCCGGTTCTCAGGCCGGGATGAACACCGGGGAGAGCCGCACCGATGGAACGAGAGGCGAGACCGTCACGGACGGTAGGCGCCTCTTGGTTAGTTTGCCTGCAACTCGGCGCGCTCAACCAACATCACATCGACGACGGTTTCGGATTCGTGTTCCCCCGGCACGACGAGTGTCCGCCCGCTGGGGGAGAGGGCGGCAAAATCGCGGTGGGGAACCACCACGCCGTGACCACTGGGCAGGTAGAGCGTAAAGGAGCGGAAAGGGACTGTGTTCAGCAGCGCCTTGAGCTTTTCCAATGTCATGATGGCAGGTTCGTCACGCGCGCTTGGATTGTCAAGCGAACGGGCTTACCCGGTAGCAGGGATATGCCACCATGGTCGCTCGTGACCATGGGCCTTAACGCGAGAGGTCAAGGGGAATCTGGCATTTCCTCAAAGCGAGGTCAAAGTCGAGTGACGGGGGCCATCTCGTGCATGAGATTGACACTTGCTCCCGCCTGGCTCATAAAGCGAAGAGACAGAGCGAATAGACAGCGCACATGCATGCGAAAGCTTTCCTCCTTGGAGCCTGTGTTAGAATTGGCCGGGGCTTGCGGCGGCTCTTTTGTCCGCGGCCTTCGTTGGCGCGCTCCTTACAGCCCGCAGGGGGGATGCCCGGAGCGCACCGCCTCGGCCACGGCCAAAATCCCTCGCCGCAAGCCTTCCCGCGAATTTTAAAACAGGCTCTTAGGCTGGCCGGGATCTGGGCGGTAACTTCCCTTTCGGCCCAGGCGCAGTTCAGCATTGCCCCGTTGAAGAGCTTCGGCTCCGAGGGTTGGCTGGCGCCTAACGGCGTCAACGGCAGCACCTATAGCTATTTGACGACCGCCGACACCGAGCGCGGCCTGGCTTACGGAAGCGGGCGCCTTTACCTCGTCAGCCGGAACGGCGGGGTTGTTGTTCGCGTCCTGGATGCGCAGAGCGGCAATGACCTTGGCGCGCTGAACCTGGGGGTTGGCATCATCACCGGAGGTTTGTTCGACCTCAACATGGTGGCGGTGGGGGGGGACGGGGCAATCTATGCCGGCAATCTGGCGACCGGGCCGGACTCATTTAAAGTGTACCAGTGGGTGAATGACCTGCCGGACACGACCCCGGTGGTAGTCTATAGCGGCGCGCCTTTGGACGGTGGCCGGCTTGGAGACAGCTTGGCCGCCACGGGCAGCGGCGGCCAGACGCTTCTGGCGGCCGGGTTCAACAGCCAGCCGGACGTGGCCGGCGATAACGGCTATGCTATCATCCAGCCTTCATCCGGGAGCGGCACAGCCGTTGCTTTCGACGCCGTGCCACCGGTGGCGGGCGATTTCCGCCTCGGCATCACCTTCACCGACTCCGGCCATATCCTCGGCGCCCAAGGCGGCCCTGGAAGCGCACTGCGGTACACCAGTTTCTCCGGCGGCGCGGGAACCTTGCTTGCCAGCCCCGCATTGACCTCGACTGACGAGCGGCTACTGGGTTTCGCGGTGGTGGGTGGCTTTTCGCTTTTGGCAAGTGTGAGCACGCTCGACAGCCAGGTGAGCCTCTACGATATGACTGACCCGGCTAATCCGGTCCTCGTCGGCCAGGCAAACGCCACCACCGGGGCATTGCCTCCGGACGCTCACAATACCGGCGCGGTCGCCTGGGGCGCTGCTCAGGGCAACACCGCGACCCTTTACGCCATGGCTACCGACCAAGGCATTCAGGCCTTCACGGTCACGGTGCCCGCCCCCACTCCGCCCGTTATCACGGCCCAGCCGCAGAGCCAGACGGTTGCCGAACTGAGCCCGGCCACCTTCAGCGTCAGCGCCAGCGGCAATCCCGCGCCCACTTTTCAATGGTACAAGGACAATCAGCCTGTGCCCGGCGCCACCGACGCAACGTTCACCATCCCCTCCGCCGCCTATGCCGATAATGGAGCAGAAGTGAAAGTCGTGGCGCAAAGCGTGATCAGCAACGTTGCCTACGCCGTCACCAGCAGCGTGGTGACGTTGACGGTCATCGCGGACACAACCGCTCCAACGGTCAGCCGCGTCATTCCGGCGTCGGGAAGCACCGTAGCGAGCCTGGGAGAGATTGAGGTGCATTTCGACGAGGCGGTTACGGGTGTCGCAGCGGGCGATTTGCTCATCGACGGCCTGCCCGCGACCAATGTGACGGCCTACGCGCCGGACATTTATGTCTTCGACTTCCCCCAGCCGCCAGCGGGCGCCGTGGACGTGGCTTGGAGTTCCGCGCAAGCCATCACCGATTTGTCCTCCAATTCCAACCGCTTCGCCGGCGATGCAACGTTCTCTTACACGCTCAACCCCGAAGCGGTCTCCAGCTTCGTCTCCATCACCGAGTTCATGGCCGACAACGCCACCACCATTCGGGATGAAGATGGGCATCATTCCGATTGGCTGGAACTTTGCAATGCCGGGAACCAACCGGTGGACCTCGGCGGGTGGTATCTGACGGATGACCCGGCCAACCTGGCCAAGTGGCGCTTCCCCAACGGCGTGACCCTGCTCTCCAAGTCGTTTATGCTGGTCTGGGCTTCCGGCCTGGACAGGACAAATCCCGCTGCTCCCCTGCACACCAATTTCAAGCTGAGCAAGGCGGCCGGCAGTTACCTCGGGTTGGTCTATTCCGACGGCGCCAGGTTGGTCTCCAGTTTCTGGCCTTATCCCGAGCAATACCCCGATGTTTCCTACGGTCGCGACCGGCTGGACCCCTCCATCGTGGGTTACTTCACCAATGCTACGCCCGGAGCGCCGAATGCCACGCTGGGCGCCGGCTTTGAGCCTGAAGTGCAGTTCTCCGTGGCCAGCGGCACGTTTCAACGCCCATTCACCCTGGCCTTGACCACGCTTGATCCCTCCGCGGTCATTCACTACTTGCTCGTGACCAACGCTCTCTCCGCGGCCGTCGCCAACGTCCCCAACAGCGCCTCTCCGGTCTATACCGGGCCGCTGGCCATCAGCGGCACCGTCCAGGTGCGCGCCCGTGCCTTTCCTACTCAGGCCGGTTACTTCCCCGGCCCGGCCCACAACGAGACCTATTTCCAACTCGCGCCCAGCGCGGTGGCTATCAGCTCCGATCTGCCAATCGTCGTCTTCCACAATTTCGGAGGCGGCACGGACGTGCCGGTTACCGAGGACCAGCCCATGGCGATGCAGGTCTTTGAGACGCGCAATGGACGCAGTTCCCTGACCAATCCACCTGACTTGGCCGTGCAGGGCTATTTCCACCGGCGCGGCCAGGCCACACTCTTCGATCCGAAGCCCAATCTTCGGGTCGAGACCGAGGATGCCTACGGAAATAATCTGAACGTGGATTTGCTGGGAATGCCGGCCGAGAACGATTGGGTCTTCTACGGCATCGACTGCTACGACAAAGTCCTCATGCATAACCCGCTCACGCACGAACTCTATCGCGAGATGGGCCATTACACCTCCCGCACCCGGTATGTGGAGGTGTACATCAAGCTCGGCACTGGGGCGGCGGGGCCTGTTACCGCTTCGGATTACTACGGCCTCTATGTGCTGGAAGAGAAGATCAAGATCGGCAAGAACCGCGTCAATATCAACAAGCTCCACGACGAAGATACGAATGCGCCCAGTGTCACCGGCGGCTATCTGTTGAGCATCGACAAGTCCAATCCCGGTCAACAGGCCTACCTGGCGGGGGTATTGATGTGGTATCTGGACCCGGATTATTTCACCATCAACCTGCCGGAGCGGGCGGCGCAAAAGCAGTACATCGACAATTATTTCAGTTCCTTCTATACAGCCCTGACCGGGCCCAACTGGAAGGACCCGACAACCGGTTACCGCGCCTACATCGACCTCAATTCCTGGATCGACTACCACCTGCACCAGACCTTCGTCTTCAACGTGGATATGCTCCGCATCAGCGCCTATTTCTATAAACCTCGCAACGGAAAGCTCGTCCAGGGCCCGCTTTGGGATTTTGACCGCGCCTTTGCCGACGGCGGCGGCGATGACCGCGGCTTCAACCCACGCCGGTGGCGCTCGGGCGTCGGCGACCAGGGAACCGACGAGTTCAACCCCAATTGCAGCATGTTCTGCAATCCGTGGTATGGCAAACTCTTCACCGACCCCGATTTTTGGCAGGCTTGGATTGACCGCTACCAGGCACTGCGAAAAAGCGTCTATTCCCTGTCCAACATTTACGCCCGCATTGACTATTACGGCAACCGCGTGCGTGAAGCAACGACGCGCGAGTACGCTCGCTGGAGAGGCAGCGGGCAATCCGACACCACGCCCCGTTCGGGTTATTACAGCGGAGATGGCTTTGCCTACACCTTCCCGGCGCCCGGCACCTGGCAGGGCGAGATCGATTGCGCCAAAAACTGGTTCTCCAATCGCGTCGATTTCATGGATTCACAATTCCTGAATCCGCCCGTCTTCAACTCTGGTGGCGGCCCTTTCCCGCCCGGTTTCACCCTGAACATCACCGCGCCAACTCGCGAGACCAACAGCACCATTTACTACACGCTCGACGGCACCGACCCGCGATTGCCAGGAGGCCTGATCTCGCCCAACGCCCTCTCCAGCCTCAATACGGCCACCATCACTCTAACCCGCAACGCCCGCGTTGTCGCCCGCGACTACAACACGGCCCACCACAACCTCACCGGGCCAAACAACCCGCCCCTCAACAGCTTTTGGTCCGGCCCAACCGCGGCTACCTTCATCACTTCAACTCCGCCGCTGGCCATCACTGAGGTCATGTACGATCCAGCGCCGCCCGCCACCGGCACCAACGACAACGATGCGTTTGAATTCATCGAACTGAAGAACGGGGGCTCGGCCGACCTGAACCTTGCCGGCATCCGCTTCACCAACGGCATCGATTTTACGTTTACCGCGACAAACGCGATTACCCACCTCGGTCCAGGCCAATACTGCGTTTTGGTGAGCGATTTGGCCGCTTTCCGGTCGCGCTACCCGAACGTCACCAACGTTGCCGGTCAATACACGGGCAGGCTCAACAACGGCGGCGACCGCCTTTACCTCGAAGGCGCCCTTAAAGAACCAATCCTCGACTTCCGTTACGACCCAAACTGGTATCCCGCCACCCAGGGTCTTGGTTTTTCGCTCGTGATTCGCAATGAAAACGCCCCCTTCTATACCTGGACCAATTCCGCCAGTTGGCGTGCCAGCGCCGTTGTGGGCGGCTCGCCCGGACGCGCCGACCCAGCCCCGGCAAACATCATACCGGTCGTTATCAACGAAGCCCTCACCCATACCGACCCGCCGCAGGTCGATGCCATCGAACTCTATAACCCCACCACCACCCCCGCGCCCATTGGCGGCTGGTTCCTCACCGACAACCGCAAACGCCCGATGAAATACGTCATCCCCGCCAACACCGTGATTCCCGCGGGCGGCTTCGCCGTGTTTGACGCGAACCAATTCGACACCGGCCCCAACGCCTTCGCCCTGAGCTCCCTGGGCGAGCAGGTCTATTTGTATTCCGGGGACGGGACAAATCTCACCGGCTATTGCCACGGTTTTGACTTTGGCGCGCAGCACAATGGCGTCAGCTTCGGCCGCTACGTAACTACCGACGGACGCGAGCATTTCGTCACCCAGAAGGCAAACTCCCTGGGCTGGGCCAACGCCGGGCCAAAGGTCGGCCCCGTGGTTATCAACGAAATCATGTATGCCCCGCCACCTTTCGGCCTGGACGCGGACAACGTCGATGAATACATCGAGTTGCGGAATGTCAGCGGCCAATCCGTGCCCCTGTTCGATCCTTTGTATGCCACGAACGTCTGGCGGTTGGACGGCGCGGTGCAATATACGTTCCCAACCAATCTCACCATGCCGCCACGCTCCTATCTGCTGGTAGTTGGCTTTGATCCAGTCCACGACCCGGCTTC
>JAJYHY010000331.1 GCA_021784555.1 bacterium | reverse complement strand
TAAGGACGGGCGGACTCAGCCAGTCCAAAGTGGGGAGGACGGGATGAACAGGACGTTCTCTCCGGTGCCGCTATGCGCCGGTCTGTTGCTCTTTGTCGCGACTTTACCGGCCCAAAGCCCGCCCGTTACGCTTGCGGTCCGCACCTTCCGCGACGGCGCGCAGACGCTCAGGGTGACAAACAATTCGAGCCAGCCCCTCACCGCGCTGGCGCTTAGCTGCCCTGCCCGCACGTCAACATACCACCCGGCGGGGCGGTCGCTGGTCGCTCCGTGGGAAGATTCGACGTGGGGAATCGCCGCGCTCACCCACCTGGCGCCATGGCAGGTGGTGACGGGTGGCGAGCATATGCCGCCTGTCAAGCCGGGGGAAACGACACATCTTCTCCTCTGGGGTGGCTGGCGGCGCTGCCAAAAGCCGGGGACGGCCCCCGGCCAACTCTTCGGCGCAGCGATCTTCGCGGACGGGTCTTCAGTGGGCGACGGGCGGCTCGTGCAACGCATCCTAATGCGCCGCAAGTTAGCCTATCAGGACGTCAGCCTCGCAATCCTGGGGCTCAAGACGGAGCTCCGGGCGGGCGAGTCCCGCGCTCAAGCGGCCCATTATTTCGCGGAGCTGGACGAGGGCGCACATATGCCCAGCATGACGCCCAGCGAGCGCTATGTCGCGGATAGCGTGTTCGCCATGGCGGCTGAGGACCTGCGGCAGAGCCGGCGGCTGTACGAGGACGAGGTGCCAGCCTCCCAGACGATCAGGGAAATCCTCAACATATTGGAAGATTGGCGAGCGCGCCTCCTTGCCTCGAAGCCTCCCATCCAGTAATTTGTGGGCGGGTACGGCGGTGCGGCTGCGCCGCAAGGCTCTTTAGCGCCGCGCCCGCTCTCCGGTGGGTCGCCGCGACGGTGCTTTTGTGTTTGTGGCTTGTCGGGACGCCCCGCGGGGGCGTCTCCTTGAGACGTTCCAGCGGAACGTCTCCGCGCCCCGCGGTTCGTCGCCCCGCCCGATTACGGTTGTTCCGCCTGGCGGCGGCTTTTCATTTTGAAAATCACCCGCTGGCGCTCGGTCTGTTTTTGGTTTGTGACCGAATTCGCGGTCACCGTTTCGAGTTCTCCGGTCAACTCAAGATAATCGGCGTCCCCGGGAGCCTTGCCCTTGCCGCGCTCGATGGTCCCGGAGAAGCGATAATATTTTTCATGAATCTTCTGCGTCCTGAACTCAACCTGATTGCCGCGCCGCGAGCCGATCGTGAGGTTGTAACTGAAGATGGTGTCGGAAGCGTGCGGGCCCTGCCACACGTCAATGTAACCCTTGAGCGTCGTGTCCTCTTGCAGAATCGCCAGCGTATTCTCCGAGGTCAGAAAGTCGTATCGCCCGCTCAGATCGGGAACCGTGTTGCCGGTTGATTGAGCAAAGGAAACCGTGGCGGCCGCCAGCACCGCGAATCCCAGCAGAGCTGCCGCGCTCCGGAACTGCCCGCGCCGGCCGCTGCGGCGCCGTGGGTTCTGGAGCCAAAGTCCGCGCTCCCTTCGAGGGCGATGGATTGGACGACTTCCCATCTTGCTCCTGGCGAACACTGAAATTTCTCCCCCCGCCGGCCGTCCCGACGCGCGCCCCTCCTTTAAGAGTTTAATCCCGCTGGAGCAACCGGGGCGAGGGCTGCCGCCACAAGGCCAGACCGCCGCCCGGGCGCCTCTTCAGCGCGTCGCGCTCTCGTAGCAGCCCAGCACGCGAAGAAAGTTCGTCACCTCGCGCAAGTGGGAGAGCGCGTTGCGGCACTTCGCCTCCCGCGCGTTTCCGGCGAAATCGAGGTAGAAAAAATATTCCCAAGGACGCCCGCGCAAGGGGCGAGATTCCATTTTCTGCAGATCAATGTCCCGCAGCGCGAAAACGCTGAGGCATTTGAACAGCGCGCCCGGCACGTTCCGCGTGGAAAAAACGATGGAGACTTTGTTCGCCTGGGGCGAAACGCTCTCTCCTTTCGAGAGCAGAAGGAAGCGGGTGAAATTCTCCTGATGGTCTTCGAGGTGAGCCATCAGGACCCGCGCCCCGTAAGCCGAGGCCGCCACTCGGCTGGCGATGGCGGCCGCGCCCGGCAACCGCCGCTCGGCCAGCATTTTCACGCTCCCCGCCGTGTCGTAGAACGGGATGCGCTCCACCCGGCGATGTCTTGCCAAAAAACGGCTGCACTGCGCCAGGGCCACCGGATGCGAATAGACCTGACGAAGGTTGCCGAGCGTCGTTCCAGGAAAAGCGATCAGGTTGTGTACGATGCGCAGGTTCGCTTCGCCCGCGATGTGGAGCCGGTTCTTGAGCAACAGATCGTAGTTTTCATACACCGAGCCGGCCAGCGTGTTCTCGATGGGAACCAAACAGTGGGTGGCCTGGCCGTGAACGGCGCTTGCAAACGCCGCCCCAAAACTCTCGCGCGGCAGCACTCGAATGTTCCGCCCCAGCAGCTTGTAAGCGGCTTCTTCGCTGAACGCTCCGCGCTCTCCTTGAAAAGCGATAATCTTCATGGCGGCGCTTTCCGTTCGCCGGTTGAGCTCTGCGCCTTGTCGCGCTCTTCCATCCCGTCGCCCAACAGGCCGCGAAAGAAAAAATCCGCCGTCGCCTGCTCGAGCTGCTCCTGCCGGATCGCTCCTTCGGGCCGATACCACTGGTACAGCCAGTTGATCAGCCCGAGCAGATAAAACGCCCCGAGCGTCGGAGGAACCAGCGCCGGACGCCCCGACCGCTCTTGCGCTTGGGCGATCAGCTCCTTCAAATACTCGAGGTAGGCGCGCTTCCGGCGGTTGATCTTTTCGCGCCACGCGCCCTTCAGCGATCGGTTTTCGTGCAGGATCACGGTGATTTCCTGGTCGCGGGCGCGCACGATCAAGTCAATGTGCCCGATAATCGTTTGCCGCAGCCGCTCGCGCGGTTCCTCGATGTTCCGCACGCGGTCGAGCACCGTCTCGTCCAGAATGTCCATGCCGTAGTTCATGATTTCAAACAGCAGATTGTCTTTGCTGCCCACGTGATGGTAAAGGCCCGCCTTGGTCAGGCCGACGGCCTTCGCAATCTCCTGCATGGACGCGCCGTCGTAACCCTTTTCGTAAAAGACGCGCGCCGCAATCCGGCAAATTTCCCGCCGCCTGGCTTTGGAATCCGCCGTGTGAGTCATCGCAGGCTCGCCGAGACCCCGCCCCGCGTCGGCAGCCTTTCGCCCTTTCCCCTAGCCGGGCCTTTGGGGCCGCCACGCTGCCTTGGGTCTCGCAACCGTAGGCAGTTTACCATAGCCGGCAGCTCACGGCGTTTGAGCGGGAGCTCGCTCGCGCCTTCGAGAAGTGGGAAAACTCCGGGCAGCGCAAACTCGCCGCCAACGAATTTTGCGCCCTGATCGAGCGGACGATGGAACCGCGCGCGCGCGAATCCAGGCGGCGGCGCGGGCGGATTGCGATTGATGAGCACGTAGCGCGGACCGCCGCGTTTGCGGTCCGCGTCCTTTCGGTGGCCGTCGGCTCCGCGGCTGGGTATTCTACCGCCGTGTTGAAGCTGCGCCCCTGTGCCTTGCGCCCAGATCCATGCTGGCTGTGACAAGAACGGTAATGCTACGTTCTCAAGTATTACTCTGGCTCGTTGATTTGAGTCCGGGAGCGCCGGCAGGCATAACTGCACGGGCTTCGGTGATGCGGGGATAAACAATCCCGGCAATAATTCCGCCGACGATCGGCGCCACCCAGAAGAGCCAAAGCTGATGGATGGCCCACCCGCCCACAAAGAGCGCCGGTCCTGTGCTACGCGCAGGATTCACCGAGGTGTTCGTCACCGGAATGCTGACAAGATGAACTAGCGTCAGCCCCAAGCCAATGGCAAGGCCCGCAAACCCGGATGCCGCCAGCTTGTCCGTGGCCCCCAGGATGATGACCACGAACAGAAACGTCATCACGATTTCGCAGACCAGACACGCATGAAGCGCATAGCCACCCGGCGAATGCGCCCCGTAACCGTTGGAGGCAAATCCGCCGGCGAGGGTAAAGGAGGGAACTCCAGAAGCAATCTCGTAGAGCACAGCGCTTGCAATGATGGCCCCCACGACCTGCGCGACGATGTAGGGTATGACCTCACGCCGCGGAAAACGCCCGCCCGTGGCTAAGCCGATCGTGACCGCAGGGTTGATATGGGAGCCCGAAATGTGTCCGATCGTGTAGCACATCGTGAGCTGCGCCAAACCGAACGCAAGCGCAACTCCCACAAAGCCTATCCCAAGCTTTGGAAATGCTGCCGCCAGGACAGCGGCGCCGCAACCTCCAAGAACCAAACAGAACGTACCCAGGCATTCTGCGCCTAACCGTTTCGTAAGTGGCATGGAAGTTTCTCCTCTTCTCAGATGACGAGCCTTTGGAACAGATTGCACGCAAACTATACTCGCGTGTCACTCGCCGGTCAACGCGCGCCCAGTCAGTCAGCGGGGATCATAATGCGCAAGACCGGATGGCCGTTCAAATCCTGCAAGGGAAAATAGACCCGGTGTTGCGCGTCCACCGCCACCGAATGAGCCTCGCGGGCGAGGTAACTCTCTCCCAATTTGGCGATCCCACGTCCTTTCTCTCCGAATGCCGCCACCACGCCACTTTCGCTCGCCACGTAGAGTCGGCCGAGCTTCGCATCGAACGCCAGGACGTCCGGGTTTCGCCCGACGGAATGAATTCCCGTCACCTGCATCCGGCGCAGATCGAAACTGAGCAGCTTGGCGTTGCCGTCGCAGGCGGCGTAGGCCATCCGGCGTGGCGCGTCAATATAAAGGCCGTGGTCGTGCTCGCAACCCGGCAGAGGATAACTTGCGGCGATCCTTTTGGCTTTGGGATTTATGGCGATCAGCCGATTGAGGCTCTGCGCGTCCACGTACATGCGGCCGGACACGGGGTCAAACTGCGTATTTCCGGCCTCGCTGCCCAGGCGAAGGGTTGCCACTCGCCTTTCCGTAGCCGTATCAATCACCGTATCCGTGCGGCCCAGCTCGTCGGAGACGAACAGTTGATGGGTCATTGGATCAAAGGCCAATCCGTCCGGGTAGTGACCGCCGGGAATCTTCGCCAGGATGTGGAAGTTGCGCTCGTCAATGGCGAATACCTCGTCCCGGCCTGTAGCCGAAGCATACGCGCGGCCCAAGGAAGGGACCGCCAACACGCCGTGCACCGCCGAGACGCCAGGAATCTCCCCCACAAGTTTCTGTAGCTTGGTATTGAAGACCAGAACCTCGCTGTCGCCCAGATGCGCGATAAAAAGCAGGCCGCTTTTCGGATCGTAGCTTTCGTAGTCGAAGCGCGTCGTCCGTCCCGGCAGTGGATAATCTTTAACGACCCGCAGCGGCAACGGAGGCGACGCCGGCGCGGCCCGGCCCCAGGCGACAAAAAACGCTACAGCGAGAATGCTGAATAGCAGACCTTTTCTTTCCTTCATGGTTTGACTCCCTGTTTTCGCCTTCGCTCCTTCCACTTTGCGTCACGGCGCGGCGGGGTCGCTCTCCGGCAGCAGGTTGCGCCAACCGCCGCCTTTGCGCTCCGCGTCCTTTCGGTGGCCGTCGGCCCCGCATGGCGTATTCTACCGCCGTGTCGAAGCAGGTGCCACGGTCAATCAGCTTGGCGGGAGTGTCGGATTCGTTAAGCGGCATCGGATGAGTGAGTTACTATTACTGCAAATCTGACTTGACGTCAATGATTGCTTGCGCTCGCCAGCCTTCCAAACAGGTCGAGTTTAGCGTAGAATCCCGTTTACACGTGCGCCGGTGGAATTACATCTAACGGAAAGGGATGTTCGCACACCAGACCTACACAGGAGGTCGGCGATAGAGTGCGAAAGAGCAAACCTTCAAATGCAGGGTGTCAGCGAACGACGCTTACGGACAAAGACTGCCACAAACGACGAACAGATCCGATATCAGCTCAAACGATATTTGCGCGCGCTGAACTCAAGCAACGCCGAGACAGTGATCCTCGACGAACTCGGACTTCGGCACGGATACAGTCGCATTGATGTAGTTGTTGTGAACGGCAGCCTGCATGGATACGAAATCAAGAGTGACCGCGATACATTCCGGCGGCTAGCGCGTCAGGCCGACACTTACAATCGGGTTTTGGATTTTGTCACGCTCGTCACGGGACAACGTCATGCCAGCCAAGCTTTAACCGCCGTACCCGAGTGGTGGGGGATTCAGCTTGCGGAGCGGGTTCGTCGAGGAGGAATGAAGTTCATTGATGTACGCAAGCCTTCAGAAAACCCTGCTCCTGACAAGCTGGCCATTGCCAGACTTCTTTGGCGCGATGAGGCGGTTAATTTCCTGGAAGAACTAGCGGCTGCCGACGGTGTTCGATCCAAACCGCGCCGATTTATTTACTCTCGCCTGGCTGAGGTCGCTGACATCGGTTGCCTTCGCGAGCGCGTGCGCGATAGGCTCAGGTCCCGAAAAGATTGGCGAGCTGACGAACGACAAGAGTCATGTGGTGATTGAAACCCGCGCGGAGCAACGTCTCAGCGCTGCCCGTGGGGGCTCTCAGTACGGACCTTTCGTGAATGTAAGCGTCCCCGTAGCTGAAGCTTTTGCCTGAAAACTCCTGCCTCCCACATAATACCTTGGCTTCAGCGTGGTACTGCTTGTTTCCCGGCCCATTATCGGTGCGGAGAGCTTTCCCTCTCATGACTATCCAGCTCTCCTGCGATGTGTACCGAATGCTTGCGCTTACGTTTGCTCGCTCCGGTGGCTCGCGGTAAAGGCCGTGCTGAATCGTGTAGTCTGAGAACATAGACTGCCTCTCCAGCGCCCCTTGCGTCCGGATCAGCTGGACCCAACCCAACCAATCCGCTCTCCGCACTGGGTGAATACCGACACTGAACTTGGCAAGGTCTACCGGGAAGGCGCCCGCCGCCAGAGTGATGGTCCGCCACTCCTCCAGAGTCGGCACTTTTCGGAGTGCTCGATTCCAGTCGGGAATCGTGTCGCCGATAAACTGCGCATCCACGACGAGGTCAGTTTGGGCTCGCTCCACGCCAAGATTCGTTAATAGCGCCCCCACATCGGTTTCCAGGGTGGGTCGGGCTAGGTCACGTTGAAAGAGTCGAATGCAAACTCGGGGTGAACCTCCAGCCGAAACCAACTTGACCGCTTCTTGAAAAACCCTGCTCCGTCCAAGGTCAGTGACCGGAATGACAGGAGCCCCGCGTCTTCGTGCCTCCGATGAGAGGTACACCAGCGCTGGGCGATCGTCTTCGGTCCGGAGGTCATCACTCAGATGCATTAAGTCAATGAAAGCTGGCCTCCATCCCCAGTGAGACAAGAGTTCATGAGCAACTTTCGACAAGGCCTCCGAAACAGTTGGTGTAGAGCCGTCGTCGCGAGCGGCGAAGCTCTTGGGGGTAACCTCTATGAGTGGAGTTAACGAGGCCCTAACATCCTCAGTCAGAAAGCGGAGGGCGTCCCTCTCTGCGCGTTTCCACCGTAAGATGGGTACATAGCGGGTGCAATCAAACATAACCTCTCCTAATTCCACTTCACGTCAGTAAAATTACGTCGAGCCTGTCCGTGGCCTACAAACTGACTCAAGACTCGGTATGAGCGGTGTTCGTGCCTATACCTTCCCGCCACAATGGCAGGATGAATCCGTAGGCGCTCGGCGAGCTCCAGCACAGCTTCAGGAGACGGCCAGTCCCTGACGGGGCTTTCCCTCCACACGGCCTCCGGGATGAGCGCTTCGCCCGCTACCCTGTCCGCTTCCTTCTCCTTCGGGTCGTCTTGTGCCGTAACGTCTAGGTCGTCATAAAAAGGCGCTTGGCCTTGGTCCAGGTGCCGCGTCACGTGAACGAGTTCGTGCATCAATGCGAACCAGAAATTGTCAATTCGGTCATACCGAAGCGTCAGACCAATGATCGGCCCTGCGTCCGCCGCGCGAAGCGCCGCGCCGTCGAGGAATGTTCCCGGCAAGTGCGGCTCGATGACCAAGCGAATCCCGTACTTCTCAAGAAATTCCCCCGCCACACGCGGGCCATCGTCCAGAACGCTAAGCCTTACGACCTCTTTCATGAATTCATCGTTCACGATTCCTTGCTTAAACGTACCGGAGGCCCTTTGGGACGCCAGCAATCTGACGCGGGCCGTCCAAGCGCTGAGGGCGTAGAGGTCAAGTTGCCGACCGGAGCGGACATGGGGGCTCTGACGAAAGAGCACGTAAACGGGCGGTGAGGGGCCGGCCTTTGCAAAGAAACGGCGTAACACTCCTTCAGCTTGAGAACGATAATCGTCGATCTTCTCCTGAATCCAACCCCGTTTTACCATTTCGCGGAGGGGAAACTTTTGCCACTCGACATTACTTTCCTCAGGGTCAGCGCCTAGCGTTTCTTTGAGCAGAACCTGCGCCGGAATTCCTAGACCAGAATGAAGCGCGCGCATCATTGAGAGCGTGAGCGGGCGACGGCGGGAAAGGACCTCGGAAACTTTGCTGCGACTGCCAATGAACGGCACCAGGTCTCTCTGCGACAGATTCTGTTGCTCCATCCTGAACTTTATGGCTTCTATGGGATCGGGCATACCGATGTCGAAATTCTTCGCCTCATAATCCTGAAGCAAAACGGCAAGGGCCTCCAGCTCTTCCGCGTCGGGGGTCCCTGGCGCTGGATTGCGGGTCATAAGGACGCTGATCCGCCCGATGGCGGCTTTGTGGTCGGCAGGCGACTTGATTACCTTGATCATGGTTTCCTCCTCAAAGCTCCCACTTCGAGTATTCAGCGTGCGTGCCAAGCCTCAGGACGAGTACGACTCTCGCTTCGTAGTTGATTTTGACAAGCATTCGATATTTGTTCCCCTTTAAGTTGAAAACCACCCGATTCTCAACAAGCACACTCGCTGTCGGATAACGCCGTCTGACGTCGTCGGGCGATCCCCATTCGGAATCCGTAGCCTCTGCAAGCCAAGCCTGGAGCTGCGACCTGACGTCCGCGTGCGCTTGAGCGAATTCAGCAAGAACCTCACGCCCCACGACTATCAAAGCCCGACCTATGTGGTCCCATATAGGGAACTAATACATTGTTCCCTTATCGGGAATAATACTGTAGAGGCGTACCTTTGTCAACAGGTTTATTCGTGTGCGTTTGGTGCTACGTGGCAGAGAGGACGGCAGCGTTCGTTGGAACTCGATGGGGTCTGTGGATAGCCGCAGTTTTATGATGCAAGGTGGATTGCTGAAAACGCGTAGAGATCAATCTGGAGAAGAGGCTGGCCCGTCAGGCGAAACAAGCCTTGCCTGCCGACTCGGTGAAGCAAAGGGTTCCGACGAGCAAGCGCGCACGTTGTGCGGTTCAACCTCTGCGGCCCTTTATTTGATCAACGTCCATTTCTTGTTGATGCCCACTGGCCGCGGTCCGCCGCCCCCGGGGCGGCTGTCTATGACCTCCGGTTCTCCTCCGATTAAAAGCCGGCGCGCATAGAGCGCCGCTACACCCCAAGGGGGCCAGAGCCGATCGGCTCGGCGGGGCCACTTCGGCACGGTTAAAACCGGAAATCGCGCCCCAGACGGAGCTCGCCCCGGACGAGGAACGACTTTCGCCCCTCGCAAACTGTTGTCCCGCATAAAAAGCCAGCCTCATTTTGCCGCCTTCAGGGTCAGGCCGGACGCCTCGCCGCCCCCAAGCCCCACCCCCTCGGGGCGCTCCTTCCATGTCTCCTCCTTCGAGGCGATGGTAGCCTAGACCGAAGTTCCACCTAAAAACAGGCTCGAATTGGGGGTGAAGTGCTTGAAGATCTGCGGCTTGGAGCACGGCGCAGGGTTCTCGTTGTTCTCATGTATATGTGCATATTTCTCTTGACGTGTAAGT